>JASHUG010000340.1 GCA_030040155.1 Streptosporangiaceae bacterium
ACAGAGTGCAGCGACCGCGGGCCGCGCAGCTGTCGGCGGCCAGGAGCCTGGCCGCCGCAGAGATGCTCGATGCGACATCCGCACGGGACGGCTCGCGTGGAACCGGCGCTGTCGAGCAAGCCCACGCGCGGGCGCACCCGGCCGGCGGCTACCCGCTCGCGGTTGCCGCGCTACGGCTGCATGCCGACCTGATGCAGCAGGCCGCCGCACAGCGGCGGGTCGCCGAGCACTTCACCGCCGCCCATCCCCTGGTTCCCGTTGTCGAGGTACCAGCCCAGCCGGACGACATCCACGACCTGGACGGGCTGCGCAAGATTGGCGAGGCATTCGAACCGGGCCATCCCGGCCATAGAGCTCCAGGAACGGCCGAGGGCAATAGCGAAGAGTGACCGCTAAGCTACGTACTGTTAATGTGCGCAGAACAACACCCCAGGGCGGCGAAAACGCCCCGTACTGAACGCGCGATCGCGCGGACAGCCACCCGCCCTAGCTGGCTACTAGCTCGTCGCCACTGCGCTCGTAATGGTTGCGCGCGTTCTCCAGAAGTGCGCGCCACGAGGTTACGTCGGGTCGCCTGCGCAGCAGCGCGCGGCGCTCGCGCTCGGTCATGCCACCCCAGACCCCGAACTCGATCCGGTTGTCCAGGGCGTCGGCAAGGCACTCCGTCCTTACCGGGCAGCCGCGGCAGATCAGCTTGGCCCGGTTCTGCGCCGCGCCCTGGACGAAGAGCTCGTCCGGGTCAGTCCCCTTGCATGCGGCGCGCGCAGTCCAGTCCGTGATCCACATCAGGCCCAGCTCCTCTGATCGTCACGCCCGCGGGGGGCTGATCACGCCCCCAGGGGTGGTCACGCCCGGGTGGCGTTCAGTTGCGGTCCGGAGCCGACTCATAGCGTCCGGCTCCGGCGGGTGGTGGTCGCGGAAGAGTAACGTACGGAAGTCCGGCGCGCAGCGCTAGACCCCAGCGGGCCCATTTCCTGAATAGCCCTCTTGAGCTATACAGACAGAAGTGACTAGTCGCTACACTACGCAACCGCGAGTGAGGCTGCGGATAGGCTGCTAGTAAACTGGCCGATCGGCGGCCCTTATCAGGACGTGAGTCCCAAGTCATAGGTTGGACTGTAGCCGCAGTTCTCGCCCGCTGGTTGGTTACTGCCGAAGCAGCGTAGCCTGATCAGGTGAAAAATCCCTGGCGCCGCGCCGGCGGACTCTCCGGCACGGTGGGCCGACTCGCCCTTATGACCGTCGTGGCCGCGCTCCTTTGCGCCGGCCTCACGCTGCCGTTCGTGGGCATCTTCGGGATCGCCACCCGCGACGCCGCCAATACGTTCAACGACCTGCAGGTCGGCGACCTCGGCCAGCCGCCGACGTTCTCGACCGTGTATGACATCGAGGGCCAGCCAATCGCCACGTTCTACCCTGGCGACGTCTACCGGCAGCCGGTCAGCTACAGCCAGATCGCGCCGATCATGCGGAACGCAATAGTCGCGATCGAAGATGACACGTTCTACCACCAGGGGGCGCTGGACCCGCGCGGTACCCTTCGCGCCCTCTTCAGCAACTCCAGCGGAGGCCAACTGCAGGGGGCGTCGACGCTCGCGCAGCAGTACGTCAAGAACGTCAAGGAGCTGCAGGCCGGCAACGATCGGGCGGCCGTCCAGGCCGCGATCTATCCGGACCTGCAGCGGAAGATCCAGCAGCTGCGCATGGCCGCGAACGTTGAGCACGAGATGACTCAGGATCAGCTGCTCGCCGCCTACCTGAACGTCGCCTACTTCGACAACCACGCCTGGGGCGTCGAGGTGGCCGCCGAGGTGTATTTCAGCGAGTCCGCGTCCAAGCTCACGCTCACGCAGGCGGCCCTGCTGGCAGGGATCGTCCAGTCACCGACTGAGTACGACCCGGTCTCCAACCCGGGCCCGGCCACGCTACGCCGGAACGAGGTGCTGAACCGGATGGCGCAGCTGCATTACATCAGCGCAGCGGCCGCCGCGGCCGCGGAACGGTCTCCGATCGTGCTGCACATGTCGGCGGCCCCGCTTGAGACCGGCTGCGAGAGCTCGGCGGCGATAACCGTGGACAGCGCGTTCTACTGCGACTATGTCCAGCACGTGCTGGAGATCAACTACCCGTCCGTGTGGAGCCAGATCAACACGACCGGTGGCCTGTCGATCTACACCACCCTCAACATGCGGGATCAGATCGCGGCCGACAATGCGGTGAACTACGTCGAGCCGCGCCACTCCGCGGCCTTCAACCCGGGGCACAACGCCGACACCGAGGTACTGATCCAGCCGGGTACCGGCGCGGTCCGGGCCATCGCGATCAACCGCCGGTTCGGCACCGGACCCGGCGAGGACGACATCGACTACGCGGTCAACTCCAACTACGGCGGTGGGGCCGGAGTGCAGACCGGCTCCTCATCCAAGATCTTCACGCTGATCACCGCGCTCAAGGACGGCTTCCCGTTCGGACATCCGATTAAGGTTGTCTCGCCTTCCATTGTCGGCCCGTACTACAACTGCCAGGGCGGGCTGGCAGGCGGCGGCGATGGGGCTCCCATCGGGTACTTCAACGTCGTGAACGCCGAGGGCGACACGCCTAAGGGCGGCGAGATCTACGAGCTCTACAGCGCCACAGTGGGCTCGATCAACGTGTACTTCGCCCACCTCGAGCAGCAAGTCGGCCTTTGCAATGTCGTCAAGACGGCAGTCGAAATGGGGATGACTCGCGCCGACGGCACCTCACTGCTGAAGTACGACAAGGCCCTGGCCTCGTCCGGCAGTACCCCGTACTCGGCTGACAACATCCCGAGCTTCACGCTCGGAGCGGTCAACGTATCACCGATGAGCATGGCCGCGGCCTACGCGTCGGTGGATGCGCGTGGCTGGTACTGCGCGCCAAAGGTTCTGTTGAAGATCGTCAATACCAGCACCGGGGCCAAGCTGCCACTGCAGGCCGACCCGTGCCACCGGGACATGTCCAAAGCCGTCGCCGACGCCGCGAACTACATCCTGCAAGGCGTGCTGCAGACCGGAACCGCGGCCGGGCGCGGCATCGGCCGCCCGGCGGCGGCCAAGACCGGAACCGCCAACGGCGGCTACTACGCAGCGTTCGCCGGCTACACCCCGACGCTCGTCGGGTACGTGTCCGTGTTCAACCCGCTCGACCCGACGACCGGCGGCGCCATGCTCGGCGCCAACTCCTGCTATCGCGACGTGGGCAGTGACTACCCGAGTTGCCCTGGCCAGATGTACGGCGACAATGCGCCGGGTGCGACCTGGGAGGAAACCTTCCTGCACGCAGCCCTCGGCCCGCCGGTGGGCTTCGTGCCGGTGCCGCCTGGCTCGATCTTCTGGTCGGAAGGCAGCGGGGCCGTCGAGAAGGCCGTAGCTCCGCCGAAGCCGACGAAGCATCTCCGCCCTGGGCCGCCGATCGGCCCGCCACCCGTCCACCACTAGCGTCGGCGAGCATCACCGCGCAGGCGCTCCGTCAGCCGGTGAGCTGACTACGCACGAGGGCAGCCACCCGGCTGCCCTCAGCCCGGCCCGCGATCTTCGGCGTGACGGCCTTCATGACCTGGCCGATGCCCGATGGACCAGACGCTCCCGTCTCGGCGATCGCGGCCGCAACGAGGGTGGCCAGCTCGTCGTCGCTGAGCTGCGCAGGGAGATAACCCGCCAGGACCTCTTCCTCGGCAAGTTCGGTAGCTGCCTGGCCGGCCCGGCCCGCGCTGTCGAAGGCAGCGGCGGCTTCCCGGCGGCGCTTGGCCTCGCGAGTAAGGATCTTGAGCACCTCGTCGTCGCTAAGCTCTCGCGCCGAGTCGCCGGAGACCTCCTCGTTACTGATAGAAGTCAGAGCCATCCGGAGGGTGCGCGTTCTGGTCTCGTCTCTCGCCTTCATCGCTGCAGTGAGATCGGTGCGCAACTGCTCCTTGAGTGTGGGCATGAAGCCAATCCTGCCCTCTTGGGCCGCGTGGCCGCAGCGGCACGCCCAGCTGATCCGGTGCCGTAGGGCGTGCGCCGTGCCTGCGCCATGCCCGATGGGTGGCCCCAGGGAGCGCCGGGGGGCATGGCCACTCGGCGCGACATGGCACCATGTGATGATGCGCATCAGAAGCCTGGCGAAGGCAACCATGATCGTTGGCATGGCCGGCTTCGGCTACGCCTCGGTGATCGAGCGGAACTGGTTTGCCCTTCGCCAGCACGTCGTCCCGGTGCTGCCCGACGGGGTAGCGCCGCTGCGCATCCTCCACATTTCCGACGCCCACCTCACTCCGGGGCGGCATCGGCTGATGTCGTGGATCAGGTCGCTGGACGCGCTTGAGCCCGACCTGGTCGTCAACACGGGCGACTCACTCGCGCACCGGGAGGCCGTTGGGCCGTTCCTCGATGCGCTCGGGCCCCTGCTCGACCGGCCCGGCATATTCGTCTATGGCTCCAACGACCTGTACTCGCCGGTGCTGAAGAACCCCACGCGTTACCTCTGGCGGACCAGCGCCGACGAGCATTCGAGGCATGTCCCCGACCTGCCCTGGGCCGAACTCGGCGCCGGCATGGAGTCCGCTGGCTGGCTCAACGCCAATAACCGGCGCGCCCGGATCAAGGTGGGTGAGCACGATATCGAGGTCGCCGGCGTCCACGACTCGCACATCAAGCGCGACCGGTACGACCTGGTGGCGGGGCCAGCAGATCCCACCGCCGACCTCCGGCTGGGGGTCATGCATTCGCCCGAGCCGTTGGTTATGGACCGATTCGCCGCAGACGGCTTCGACCTGCTGCTCGCCGGGCACACCCACGGCGGGCAGGTCTGCTTGCCGGTCAACCGCGCCCTCGTCACCAACTGCGGCATCGACCGGGCTCGCTGCAGCGGGTTGCACCGCCACCCGGCAGCCGGAGCCGACGACCGGCCCTGGCTGCACGTCTCGGCCGGCCTCGGGACCTCGCCCTATGCCCCGATACGGTTCTGCTGCCGGCCGGAGGCAACGGTCCTCACGCTAGTACCTGGGATCAGCTAGACTTCTCGGGCGGTCATCGGGGTGTAGCGCAGCTTGGTAGCGCGCTTCGTTCGGGACGAAGAGGTCGTGGGTTCAAATCCCGCCACCCCGACTCGAAGTTTTGCCAGTTCAGCGGCGGTTCCGACCATCAGGTCGGGGCCGCCGTTGCGGTCCTCTGGCGCTCCGGGTAGCCAAACGGGTAGCCACTCCCTCACGCTGATTTGGCCTGCCTATCGGACCCTTCGGCCTGCTCCAGCCGGGCGGCACCCTGCTCAGGCTGGCCGAACACCGTATTCATCGTCTGGGCGCCCGTGGTGATCACCGGCTTGAGCTGGTGCCGGTAGACCTCCTCCGTGACTGCGGTACTGGCGGGGCCGACCAGATCAGCGATGGTCTCGATCGGCGCGCCCTGGTTGCGCGCCGAACATCCGAGGCGTCCATTGGCGTTCCGGCCTGGCTGGCGAACATCAGGCCATCATCGGTCCACAACGGCCCGCCGGCTAGTCGCCCGGCGGCCTGGCGGGCGTGGTGCTCGCGATTAGCGTCGACTGCTTTTATAAGGCAGCTCTAGCGTCCGCCGGGATTTGCTGGTCTTGGTGTGTAGCCGTTGAAACGCACCGAACGCCACACGTAGATCGCGAACCTCCGGTGGCCGAAGCCAGCTCGTTCTCGACTCCGGACGCATCGACGGGCTCGACCCGGGCGGCGGAGTATTCGGACCCGGTGGGCGCGGCCAAGCTGCCCGTCGCCGTGGGGTGGGCGGCGGCCGAGGCCCGCGGCGACGACCTCGCCGATGATCTGCTCCCGCTCCCTGGGTCGGACGGCTCGGACAGCTTGGTCGCGCGGGGCTACGCCGGATCGCGCATCGAAGCAGATGGCCTGGACTGGCTGGTCCGGCAGCTCCAGCGCTGACCCGGCCATGAGTCCGTCCCCAACAGGTCGCAACTGGGAGGGCGCCCTCTTTCGCCGGTCTCTTTTTGTCTGAATTCGGTGAGGCCCTGAGATTAGGCAGGTGGTGCCGATATCACCAAGTCCCGGTGTGCGTCTGGTGGCTGACCGAGTCTGGCTCGCATCCACGGATAGGGATCGCGGAGCGGAGAGCGCCGGGCGCGCCGACGAGCGAGGATCTCCCGGATCGGCTCGCCAGGCACGTAGTAGCGTCCGCGGCCGTTGCCTAGCGCGACGAGCAGGCCCACATTGGCCAGCGCCGCGAGGTCACGCGTGGCGGTCTGGTCGCTTACCTCGGCGCGCTTGATGTAGGTGGCGCGGCGGACGCGGTAGCCAAGAACCGCGTCGAACAAGGCGTCCATCGTGCGCTCTGGCAACTTGTGCTGGTTGATCAGATAGTCGAGCTCAGCCCAGGTCGTTCCCGCCTCTTCGACACGCCGGGCGACTGTCTGTGCCTGCATGTGGTGAGCGCGGAGGTTGAAGGCAAGCCACAGGTGGGCATCGGCACGGGGCTGCCAGGAGCCATGCCCAGTGTGCGCCAGGGCGCTGTAGTAGTCCTCGGTGTTGGCGCCCAGCCATTCTTCGATGCTCGAGAACTCGGGCTCACTAATGTCGGACCGAGTCAGCACGGAGGTGGCCAAGGCACGCGCCATCCGGCCATTGCCGTCCCGGAACGGGTGGATCATCACAAGGTTCAGGTGGGCCATAGCAGAGCGGACGACGGGATCGAGGCTGAGCCCCGTGTGCAGACTCTCGATGAGCGCCTCAATGAGGCCCGGCACCAAGACAGCGTCAGGACCCTCGTACACCACTTCGTCTCGGCGCTCGTCGCGGACGTAGATCGGCCCGGCACGATAACGCCCCGGGGACTTCGTGTGGTCGTGGCTGAGCATCATGTAGTGCATGGCGCGCAGCTCCGTCGCGTCAAAGTGCGCGTATTCTGCATCTCCCATGGCCAGGACATAGCCGAGGGCCTGCCGGTAGCCCTGGATCTCCAGGAACGTTTTCTCGTCGGCGCTGAAGGGCTCCTCCCCGTCGATGGCCGCCGCCGCGTCGTCCTCATCGACCTGGTAGCCCTCGATACTGTTGGATCCCTGGATGGCTCGGGCCAGCGCCGATCGGCGGAGCCCTCCGTGCCATCGCGTGGGAGTCCGCAGTACGTGCCTCAGGTCCTTCCGCATCTGGTGTATTTCGCCCAGAACTGCGTCATCTTCGCTCCTCAGCGGCGGCGCAGTGTAGATGAAAGGATGAGGCGTTGTCGCGTTCATGTAGTCATGATACGGGCCGGCTGACTAGTTTGAACTAATCATCGCGTCATGCGGGTTCCAGCTGCGCTGGTGGCGGCAAGCTCTCGGCTCGCGGCCTCAGTCCCATTCGCGGCCTACCGGCCAGGCGTCGTGGACTCTAGCTGGGATGTTGCTGCCGATCTTGGATGTCGTGACGGACCCCTCCTCCCGAGGGGTCGTGGGTCAAATCCCGCCACCCCGACGCAGGTCAGAGGCTACTTGCGATCTTGGCAGGTGGCCTCTTTCGCTCGCGTACAGCAGCTCCCTCTGAGCGCGCCGAGTCTAAGCTAGATCGCCAGTTCTGCAGGGCCGTTGCTACGATGCGTGATGTCGGGGGAAATCGGGTCCTGGCTCAAGAGGTGTCTGATGGCGTGGCTGCGACGGATACTTAATGGTTTCCGCTCCTTCAATAAGGAGATCGGCTACCCCCCGTCCTGGGGGGAAGGCGTTTCCCACTACGAGTCACCCGATGGGTTGCTGCGCTCGGATTCTCCGCCTGACGCGGTCGACCGCGAGACACCTCCGTCTGCGAAAGAAACCGGAGATCCTGATCAGTCACGCGACTGATCCATTCTCGCCGGACGGCGCCTAAGACACGACCCGCCCTGGCGCCTGATGGTGTCCGCTCAAGTTGACAGCAGAAGCGACGGCAGCATCAACAGTCCCTCGGCTCACCCGGCGCACCGCAGCCAGTACCGGTGACCCTTTCATAGCCCGGCGATCTGGTGGCCGCCCGGTACTGAGACCCGAACCCACGTCAGCGTTCGCGGTGTCGGTGTCTGGGAGGTGTGCCGGCTTTTGGTTCCGGGCGGGTGGCCGGTGGGCTGGTAGTTGCGGCTGGGCCGGTGCGGAGATGTCTACGGCATCGGCTGAGCCGAGAGAAAGTCCGCCCTTGCCGTATCCGCGCCTAGCCGGAGCGCGCACCAGCGCGTTGTCCTACGCGCTACTCCGTGATACCGTGTAGCGGTACTCGGTAGTACGGAGTACCGGGAGAAGCGAAGAGGACCGCGATGGACGACCTGACCGAGATGCTGAAAGGCACGCTTGAGGGCTGCGTGCTGGAAATCATCGGTACCGAGGAGACCTACGGTTACGCCATCACGCGCCGGCTGAATGAGCTCGGCTTCGCCGACGTCGTCGAGGGGACGGTCTACACCATCTTGCTGCGGCTGGAGAGGAATGGGCTCGTCGAAGTGACGAAACGACCATCGGGTCTGGGCCCGCCGCGCAAGTTTTACGCGCTCAACGACGCCGGACGCG
>JASHUG010000341.1 GCA_030040155.1 Streptosporangiaceae bacterium
GTGACGTCCTTGTAGCCGCCGAGGCCGGTCATGGTCGAGTCGAGGATCTCGGTCTTCCAGCCGTGCCGCTCGGCGTAGCGCTGGTACATCCGCAGCAGGTCTCCGGCAAACAGGGCCGACTCTTCGCCGCCCTCCCCCGCCTTGACTTCGAGGATCACGTCCTTGTCGTCGTTAGGGTCGCGCGGCACGAGCAGTGCATTGAGCCGGTGCTCGAGTTCCTCCCGCCGGGCCGCGAGTTCCTGCGCCTCCGCGGCGAACGACGGGTCCTCATGCGCGAGCTCTCGCGCCGTGGCCTCATCCCCGGCGACCTGCTGCCACTCGGCGTAGGCCTGGACTATAGGCGTGAGCTCGCCGTAGCGACGGCTGAGCGCCCTTGCCCGGTCCTGGTCGGCGTGGATCGACGGGTTGGCCAGGTCCTTCTCAAGCTGCGCGTGCTCAGCGGCAAGGTCGGCAAGCCGCTCGAACATTTGCTTACCTCCTATACCGGGAACGGGCTCACACCCGCGCGACTGCGTACCGTCAGGTGCTGCCGGCACCGCTGGCTCACCCTACGGCTCGCACGCGCATGGACACACATACATAGTCCGGACCGCCGCGGCTAACGGGGCAATCCGGACCATGGGCGCAGCTGCTAGCTGCGCGAACGTGCTACTTGCCGGCGGTCTTCTTGCCGAACCGGCGCTCGAACCTCGCGACCCGCCCGCCAGTGTCGAGGATCTTCTGCTTACCCGTGTAGAACGGGTGGCAGTTCGAGCAGACATCAGCGTGGATGACACCGTTCTTCGCGGTGCTGCGGGTCGTGAAAGTCTCGCCACAGCTGCAGGTCACGGTCGTGACCACATACTCCGGGTGAATTCCGGACTTCATAGCTAACTCCTGGTTCCTGCGGTCGCCGGGTCGCCCCGTGTTAGCTCACACCGCCAGTGGCGGGGCGTGAACCGGTACCGCCTTTGCTGGCTTACCAGTTTGCCAGATGCTGCAACGTCAGCAGGCACCTGGAGATTCCCGGCACGCCGCCGGGTTTGCCGTCCGCCGATTAGGCGCCCGGCGAGGTCTTCTGCACCATGAGCAGGAACTCGGCGTTGCTCTTGGTGCCCTTCATCCGGTCCATCAGCACCTCAAGCGCCTGCTGAGGCTCCAGCGAGTGCAGGACCCTGCGCAGCTGCCAGACGATCTTGAGTTCCTCCGGCGACATCAGCAACTCCTCCTTGCGGGTGCTGGACGCGTCCACGTCCACCGCCGGGAAGATGCGCTTGTCGGACAGCTCGCGGCGCAGCCGCAGTTCCATGTTGCCGGTGCCCTTGAATTCCTCGAAGATCACCTCGTCGGCACGGGAGCCGGTCTCGATCAGGGCCGTGGCCAGGATCGTGAGCGAACCGCCGTGCTCGATGTTGCGGGCCGCGCCGAAGAACCGCTTCGGCGGGTACAGCGCCATCGAGTCGACGCCACCGGACATGATCCGACCGCTGGCAGGCGCGGAGTTGTTGTAGGCGCGGCCGAGCCGGGTAATGGAGTCCAGCAGCACGACCACGTCGTGGCCCATCTCCACCAGCCGCTTGGCCCGCTCGATCGCCAGCTCGGCGACCGTGGTGTGGTCATCGGCGGGCCGGTCAAAGGTCGAGTGAATGACCTCACCCTTGACGGTCCGCTGCATGTCGGTGACCTCCTCTGGCCGCTCGTCCACGAGGACGACCATGAGGTGGCACTCCGGGCTGTTCTTCGTGATCGCGTTCGCGATCGCCTGCAGGATCATCGTCTTGCCGGCCTTAGGCGGCGACACGATCAGGCCACGCTGGCCCTTGCCGATCGGCGAGATCAGGTCGATGATCCGGGTGGTCATCACGGTCGGATCGGTCTCCAGCCGGAGCCGGTCCTGCGGGTAGAGCGGGACGAGCTTGGAGAACTCCGGCCGGTTCTTGGCCTGCTCGGGGTCCAGCCCGTTGATCTTGTCAAGCCGGACTAGCGCGTTGAACTTCTCGCGACGCTCGCCTTCGCGCGGCTGCCGGATCGCGCCCTCGATGACGTCGCCCTTGCGCAGGCCGTACCTGCGGACCTGGGAGAGTGAGACGTATACGTCGTTCGGCCCTGGCAGGTAGCCGGTGGTGCGGACGAACCCGTAGTTGTCCAGCACGTCGAGGATGCCTGCGATCGGGATCAGGACGTCGTCCTCGCTGATCACCGGCTCGGCGTCGCTACCGCCGCTGCCGCGCTCGCGGCGCCTGCTGCCGGCGTTGCGGTTGCGGTAGCGGTCCCGGCTGCGGCGACTGCCCGAGCCATCGCGGTCGTCGTCCCGATCGCGGTTGCCCTGCTGGTCGCGGTCACGGCCGCCGCCCTGCTGGTCACGGTCACGCTGCTGGTCGCGATCGCGGTTGCCCTGCTGGTCGCGGTCCCGGCCGCCGCCCTGTTGGTCACGGTCACGGTCGCGCTGCTGGTCACGGTCACGGCCGCCCTGCTGCTCGCGACCGCCCTGGCTGCCTTCGCGGCCGAGGTCGTTTCCGTCTCCGACGGTACGGGGCTGGTCGTCAGCCTCGTCGCGCCGCGAGCTGCGCCGACGCCGGTCACTGCGCTGACCGTCGCCAGCCTGCTGGTTGTCCTCGCGCGGCGCACCGGTCACGGTGCTGCCATTCGCTGCGGTCACTGCTTCGCCGCCGGGATGAGCACCGCCAATGCCGGCGTCGATCCCGTGCGATATCTCGCCGACGCCGCCGGCCATGGTGCCGCCCAATCCGGGCTGTGTAGATGTCTGTGATTCCATGGCGTCCTGCTCGAAGGTGCGGTCAGCGCCGGCTCCCGCAGGCGCTCCCCGCTGGACTGAGTTGTTAGAAGTCTCGATCTGGGCCGATGGCTCGTCATCCGGGGGTCCAGCCGCCCGGAATCCGCCGCCTTGATGGCCAGGGGAACCAGCCCCCTGCGACCCCCCGCCTTGCCGCCTCTCCTCGATAGCCGCGATGAGCTGGCCCTTCCGCATCTTCGCGGTCCCGGTGATGCCCTCGGACTGAGCGATCCGCTGCAGCTCCGGCAGCAGCAGCGCGGAAAGCCCCGCGGCCTGCCCGCGAGTACCGCCACGGGCACCGGGTCCGGCCTCTCCGGCTTCGTTAGCCGGGTCAACGGCATCCGGCCAGGAGCGTACCGCGCTGTCCGGCTCGTGGGAAGTCCCGGCCGTCGGCGCCACGCCGGCGGCCTGGTCAACCGGCTCAGGCAGGTCAGCGGAGAACAGGTCCATGGTTTCGCTCACAAGGGGTCCTTCCCGGGGTGCGGGTCGCCACCGCAGATGCGGTCAGCTGATGCCCGCCGTCGCGTTCTTCTGGCGGCCTGAGCCGCCATCTCGGCCTTGCAGACTGCCCAGGCCGGGTATCTAGCTAGGCGCGAGCCAGCCTCTGACTGGCTGCTTGTTGTCTGCCCCCTCCGTCTGCCACCACCGCTGCTGGCAGACCACCTCGGTCGCGGTCCAGCTCTGCCTGGGTTCCAGGGCAGGGCCAGGCAGCCTTGATAGTCCCGCGATAGGCAGGTGAATTTCGAGATCGCACTCCACCGAGCGCTCGAAAACCGATCGGATAGAGAGCGAACGAGCACCTCTCCCCAGTGCGGGGCATCTGGTGCAGCACCTAGCTTAACACCAACGGGGCCCACGGCATTCCTTCGGCTGTGTCAGGCAGGAGCAGAACTCGCTGACAGCGGCTTTGCGACCTGCCGGGACGGGCCCTGCGCGGCCGCGGCCCGACCACGGGTACGCTCGCGCCTGGTACCGGAACGCGGGGTGCAAGCTCGAGCCGGGAACCTTCGGGGGGCCTTAGCTGTCGACATCCAGGGGGCTTACAAGCCATGCGGTACCCGTTTCGCCGGCAATTCAACCCACAGAGTTGAGGGGAAACCGGGACGTCCGATGTACACCATCACCCGCTCGTCGGCCCCCGTAGCCCCGGCACTGTCCTAGATGACCCGCGAAACTACTTCAACCAGGTGATTCGCACAAGTACCTGCGACCGGAGCGCGCGGCGCACGGCAGCCGGCCTAGATGCGGTCCCTGGCGGTTATGCCGGTCAGTGCCAGGCCCGCCTCCAAGACCGCCCGGACGGCGTCAGCGAGGAGCAGCCGGGCGTTCACCGCGACCGGGTCGCTGGCTGCGGCCGCCCCGCCGAAGGGCAGGGCTGGGCTCGCTTGCTTGCAGGCAGCCCAGGAGACGGCGACTTCTTCAAGGTAGCGGGGTACCTCGTCGGGACGCTGTCGGCGGGCGGCCGAGGCGACCCGGACGGGCAGCCACGACAACAGCCCTAGCAGCGCGCGCTCCGCGTCACCCGCAAGCGCCGCCGCCAGCTTGTCTCCGGGGTCGTTGCGTCCGGTCTTGAGGTCGCCAGCCCACCGCAAGGTCGAGGCCGCGTCGGCGTGAGCGAATTGGACGGCGGCGTACGGGTCGGGCTCGCGCTGGCGGACGCTGGCCAGCCGGTCAAGCTGGTCCGCACGGCCAGGCAGGGTCCTGGCCAGCTGGTAGCGGACCGCGCTGACCCCGAAGTAGGCGACCGCCGCCAGCACGGGCGAGTTTGCGGCCGGGTGCGAGCGATGGCCGGACACACCTCGTTCCGGCCCTGAAGGCAAGCTAACCGATGCACCTGCTGCCTCGGCCAGCCTGCCGGTCATGGCGTCGGCCTGTTCCTGCCAGGCCTGCTGCCAGGTTGCCGCAGCCGCCGGGTCGGGCCAGGCCCGTAGGTACGCCGATGTGCCGCGCAGGATCTCGCTGCGCGCGCAGGCCGGACCGGCGGCGACGATCCCCCGCGCCACCGACGCGAGCGCATCCGCGGTGATGCTGAGGTTCAGGTAGCCGTCGCCAGACGGCTCCGCGGCCGCGATCCATGGCGCGGCGGCGAGCCGGTCGGCGAGCGCGACCGCGACCTGCTGTGGCTGGCGGCCCGCTAGCCGGGCGATCTCGAAGGGCAGCGAGGTGGCGTAGCTCGCAGGACCGTCGGGGCCGGGGCGCCAGGTGCCACCGGGCGCGAGCACCGCCTCCTCGGGCAGTTCACCGGCTTCGGCCATCGCGTGCAGCGACCTCAGCAGCTCGGCATCGAGGTCGGCGGTGATCACCCTGACCAGGTTACGGGTCCAGGCAAGCTCCGAGCGTCAGTCGAAGGCGCTGCTGGGGGCGCCCGCCAGCTCACGGACGACCCGGATCATCTCGGCCGGGTCAAACGGCTTGGTGAGGTAGGCGTCCACGCCGATCTGGCGGCCGCGGTCGCGGTCGTCCTCCTGGGCGCGGGCGGTAATCAGGACGACCTTTATCCCCGCGGTCTCGGGGTTCTTCCGCAGCTGGGTCGCGGTCACCCAGCCGTCCAGGCGCGGCATCATCACGTCGAGCGTGACGACGTCCGGGGCGACCTCGAGCACCTTCTCCAGGCACTCGCGGCCATCGACGGCCGTGACGACCTCGAACCCTTCCAGGGTGAGGTTGACCGCGATGAGCTGCCGTATGACCTCGTCGTCATCGACAACCAGCACTCGTCCCAGTCCCTGCGTCACGGGCGTGAGGCTATCTGCTCGCGCTCTGTGATGCGCGCAGTTCGCCGTCGTGTCCGCCGATACTTACTGCTGGTACTCTTGCTGCGGCCCAGCACGCCAGACGCGCGGGCCCCGCTTGGCGCCAGCCCCCATAGCTCAGGGGATAGAGCAACGGCCTCCGGAGCCGTGTGCGCAGGTTCGAATCCTGCTGGGGGCGCCGATCACCACCAGGCCAATCGGCCTCCCACCTGGGGCAACGCTCTGATCGCTCCGATCCCTCGTGTGCAGCCAAATGCCGCCGTAAGCGGTCGCCGGCCGGGGTTTCCGGAACATACGCGGAACGGCCGCAAGCTCATCGGCGCAGTCAGTCCCGGCCTAGCGCATCATCCATCGGCCCGAACCACCGCTCGTCATCCCCGTCGACGCAATGAGCGTAGATCCGCAGCAAGACCTCGACCGTATGGCCGGCCCACTCAGGGACCAGAGGTGCGGGAGTCCCCGCGTTCAGCCGCCACGAAACGCCCGCATGGCGGAAGTCGTAGGGCCTGGCCATCAACGGGGAGGCGATTTGCGCAGTCGTCAGGATCTGCTTGCGCGCCTTCCGCAGCACCTGCCACAGGGTGGATGGCTGATAGATCCCGTCCCGATAGCTCCGGAACAGCCGTCCGTCCGCCGCGGTGCCGTGCTCCTGGACGTGCTCGCCGAGCATGGTGACGAGTACGGGCGGGATCGGCACCCGCCGGACGGCGTTTCGAGGACCGCCTTTGGGCCTGCTGGCCTGGTGTACTTCCCCGGTATCAGTCCAGTCGCGCCCGGCGGGCGAGCTGATCTCGCTCAACTCCAGCAGGCCCCATCCTTCCTCGGGGAGCGTGCATTCAGTCAGGAGCAGCGACACCGCCTCCGAGGGACGCAGCATGCCGTAGTACATGCATCCGAACACAGCCCGCAGCCGCGGCCCTTGGGTCTTGCCAACGGTTCCGATGACCGCGATCAGCTTTTCCATCTGAGCAGGGCTGGCCACTCGGCGCCGGTCGACTGCGCTGGAGACGTCTGGTGCACGGCCAAGGACGGTCCCAGTCCTGCCCGGCTGACCCCGGAGGGCACCGAGGCACTTCGCAAGCAGAACCAGACCATCGCCCCTGCCGCCCAGCAGCTCTACTCCGGCATAGCTCCAGAAGACCTGGCGACGGCACGTCGCGTACTGCGGAAGGTCATCGACCGGGCCGAGCGACTCCGTGAGTGACAGGCGGGCTGAATGCCCAGCACTTTCGCGTCTGAGTTCGTGCACAAGAACCCGGTGAATGTACCCAGCCGCCTGATCGGTACGTTGATCGCCCTTCAGGAGGATGGAAGCAATCGATCCCGGCCGCGCCGTTTCGCGGACCGGCGCCTAGCGCAGCGTCACCAAGCCCGGTGGTGTGCCTACGCCCCGGTCTCCCGCACCGGCCTAGATGGCCCACATCATGCCCAGGCTGCAGGGGTTCGATCGCGAGCAGGTCGCGGGCGTGCAGGGACGGCAGAATGCGGTCGTTGTGGCGGGCCGATTCGGCGGTGCCGAAAAGCGGTCGCAGCCCAGGCGTGCGCGATGTCGGCGGGCAGGTTGGTGATGTCCTGGTGACCGGCGCCGTACATGCGTTTGCGGTCCCGGGCGATGTCGCTGAGCAGCGCCAGCGCCTTGGGCGGAAGTTTGCTGTGCCTCGCAGTTGGTCAGCGTGTGCAGCCGTTCGTGGTGGCTTACGGCGAACGCCTGGCAGATCGCGCCGCCGGTGTCCTTGGCGACTAGGTCGATGCTGGTCAGCTCGAGCGCGTCGCAGAAGCCGGCGACGAACCGGGCTAGGGCTGGCAGCGAGAAGTCCGGCAGCGGCCAGTGGCTGCCCGTGCAGCGGCAGGTAGGCGGCCACGCAGCGGCGCTGCCTCTCGAGCTGCTCGATCACGTGCCGCCACAGGTAGCTGCTCGTAGCCAGGGCCATGGACGAACAGCGCCGGGCGGCCCGGGCCGCCGGTGTCGATATAACTGGCCGGACCGGTCCGGGTGCGGACCTGGCTACAGTGCTTGTCGAGGTGTTCCATATCGATGGACATCAGCTTCTCCCCGTCTGCACCGGACTCTGGTTATTCGGCGCGTAGGGTGGTTGCGGTGCGGGTGCGCGCGACCCAGGCGGCTGGGCCAAGCGCGCCGCCGGCGGCGATCAGCAGACCGGCCAGGGCGGGCTTGCCATTCTCCCGCAGTCGGCCTGGGCGTGCTTGCGGCCGGGTTGAGGCCCCTGTCAGGCTGGAATGTGATCCTCTTGACCGCGGGGTGGAAGTGATCAAGGTTCGGGTGCTCGGCCCGCTCGACGTCACCGTGCAGGGCACCCCGGCCGACGTCGGGGGGCCGCGGCAGCGGTGCGTGCTGGCCAGGCTGATCGCCGCCCGCGGCGAGGTGGTGTCGGCCGACCGCCTGATCGACGACTTGTATCCGGGCGAGGCTCCGCCCAAGGCGCTGGCCGGGGTCCAGTCCTACGTGTCCCACCTGCGCCGGGCGCTGGAACCCGGCCGGCCGGCTCGGTCCCCGGCTGGTGTCCTGGTCACATCGGCGCCCGGGTATGCGATCCGGCTCGACGGTGACGCCGTGGACGCCTGGGCCTTCGAGGACGAGGTCCACCACACCGCTGGGCTGGATGATCCTGCGGCGGTGCACGCACGGCTGACCGCCGCGTTAACGTACTGGCGCGGCGCGGCGTTTGAGGAGTTCGGCGGTCTGCCGTGGGCTGACCTCGAAACGGCCCGGCTGGACGAACTGCGGCTGCTGGCGACCGAGCGCCTTGCCGACTCAGCTCTGCGGCTGGGCCGCGCGGCCGAGGTCGTCGCGGACCTGAGCCGGCTGACCGCCCAGCATCCGCTGCGGGAGGAAGCGTGGCGCCTGCTCGCGCTGGCGCAGTACCAGTCCGGCCGCCAGGGTGACGCGCTCGCCACGCTCCGCCGCGCCCGCGCCCGGCTGGCCGACGAACTCGGCGTCGATCCGGGGCCGGCCCTGCGCGAACTCGAGGACGCCATTCTGGCTCAGGCACCGCACCTGTCCGGCCCGGCTACCAGCCCCCCGCGCCCGGCCGCGACCGCACGCCCGGCCGCGCCCGCACGCCCGGCCACCAGTGACCGGGCGGCTGCTCCGGTGTTCTTCGGCCGGGATCCTGAGCTGGCCCGGCTGACGTGGGCAGCCAGGGACGCGGCGGCGGGCCAGCCGAGGATCGTCCTGGTGGCCGGTGAGGCCGGGGCGGGTAAGACGACCCTGGTCAGCGAGCTCGGACGGCGCCTGGCCGCCGACGGCTGGATGGTCACCACCGGGCGCTGCCCCGAGCACGACGGCGCGCCGCCGGGCTGGGCCTGGGCGCAGGCCCTGCGGAGCCTGGCGCGCAGCTGGCCGCCGGACACCGCGGAGCCGCTGGCCCTGTTGCTGACCGACACTTCCGAGCACGGCGAAGATGTTTCCGCCGCCAGGTTCCGGCTGCATGAGGCCGTCGCCCGGTATCTCGACGAAGTCAGTCGTACGGTGCCGCTGCTGGTGGTGCTCGATGACCTGCAACGCGCCGACGGCGAGACGCTCGCTATCCTCACCAGCCTCGCCGCGGACCTGACCGCGGCCCGCGTCCTGATCCTGGCGACCTACCGGCCCGACGAGCCGAACGAGCGGCTGCTTGAATGCCTGGCCACGCTGGCCACCCGCGAGCCGCTCCGTATCACGCTGAACGGCCTCGATGCCATCGCCGCCGGTCAGCTGGTCGAAGCCACGTGCACGACCGCCGTCGACGAGGCAACGGTTCGGGAGATCACGCAGCGAACGGCGGCAACCCGTTCTTCCTCAAGGAGACCGCCCGACTGCTGGACTCCGAAGGCGTGCCGACGGCTATCGGCAGCGTGCCCGCCGGGGTCCGCGATGTCCTCCAGCGCCGCATCGCCCGGCTTCCGGCGACCGCTCAGATGATCCTGCGGCAGGCGGCGGTGATCGGCACCGAGACCGATGTCCGCGTGCTCGGGGCGGTCGCCGCCGCCGACGATCGTCTCATCCTGGATGCGGTCGAGGCCGGGCTGCTCACCGGCCTGATCACCGAGCCCGCGGACGGCCAGATCCGGTTCGCCCATGCCCTCGTCCGCGACACCCTTTACGACGGCCTCTCCCGGCTACGCCGCTCCCGGCTGCACGCCCGGGCCGCGGCCGCGATCGAACGGCATTACCCCGGCGACGTCGCCGCGCTGGCCTACCAGTACGGCTGCGCGCGGATGTCGCGGACGGTCATGCCCCGCGCATACAAGGCGATGATCCGGTCGTTGAACCCCTCCAGCCGGGTCTGGCCCTTACGCACGATCTGCGGCTCGAAGCTGCCGTTGCGGTCCCTGGGCACCGCCAGGTCCACCGCGCCGACATCGGTCAGCACAGTCTTGCCCGTGGTGCCATTGCGGCTGTTGCCTGACCCGCGGCCGGCCCGGTCGTGCTTCTCATAACCTAGGTGACTGGTCATCTCCTCGGCCAGC
>JASHUG010000038.1 GCA_030040155.1 Streptosporangiaceae bacterium
CTTGTGATGGTGAACGTCGTCCGACTGGCGGAGCTGCGCGCCGGGCAACTATCGGTTGATGAGGTCCGCGCTGTGGCGTCCGACCCTGCCGCCGGGGCGGTCGTTGTCTTCGCCGGCGCGGTCCGCAACCATGACCAAGGCCGCGACGTCACCGCGCTGTCGTACAGCGCCCATCCGACCGCCACCGCCGAGCTCGAGCGGGTCGCCGAAAAGGTCGCGGCCAGCTACCCCGTGATAGCGATCGCGGTGGTGCACAGGACCGGAGACCTGCAGGTGGGGGACCTGGCCGTCGTCGCGGCGGTATCCGCGGCGCACCGGAGCGACGCGTTCGCGGCCTGCGGGGCCCTGATCGACGACCTCAAGGCCACGGTACCGATCTGGAAGCATCAGCTGTTCACTGGCGGAGACAGCGAGTGGGTGGATAGTGCGTAGGCTTCCGGGTATGTCCGGACGGCCGCTGCCCATGTCCCACCGCCTGGTGACGCTGATCATCGCCGGTCTTGCCGTGGTTGTCGGCCTCGTCATCGCTGTTACCACTTCTGTGCCGTATGTCGCCCTCATGCCAGGACCGACGCTGAATACCCTGGACAAGCCGGACGGTCAGCCGCTCATCCAGATCAGCGGCCGCCGTACGTACCCGACGACCGGCCACCTCAACATGGTCACGATCTCGTACTCCGGCGGACCCGGAACCGGCTTCAACATCTTCAACGCGATCAGCGCCTGGCTCACCCCCGATGACGCGGTCGTGCCCGAGAGCGAGATCTTTGCTCCGGACCAGAGTCAGCAGCAGGTCGTGCAGCAGGACACCCAGGAGATGGTGGGCTCGCAGCAGGACGCCACCGCGGCGGCGCTGTGCTACCTCAACATCAGCTACAAGACGATCGACAAGATCTACGCGACCGAGAAGGGCTTCCCGGCTTACGGGGTGCTGCGGCCCGGCGACATCATCAGCGCGGTCGACGGCACCCCGGTCAGCTGCGATCACAGCGTCGTGACGATGATCCAGGACCGCAAGCCGGGCGCTGCGGTGACGCTGACGATCGTTCGCAACGGCGTCACCAGGAACGTGACGCTGAAGACCAAGGATTACGACGGGCTGCCGGTCGTCGGGGTGAAGATCGACCCGCCGAGCTACGTGTTCCCGTTCAACATCAAGATCTACATTCCCGGCATCGGCGGCCCCAGCGCCGGGATGATGTTCGCGCTCGGCATCATCGACAAGCTCACGCCCGACAATCTGACCGGCGGGAAGTTCATCGCGGGGACCGGCGAGATCGAGCCGACGGCCGGTGGCGGCGCCATCGAGCCGATCGGCGGGATCCAGCAGAAGATGGCCGGCGCTCGCGCCGCGGGCGCGACCGTCTTCCTGACCCCGGCTGCCAACTGCGTCAACACGGTCGGAGCTGTGCCCAGTGGCCTGCGGCTGGTGAAGGTCAGCACCCTGGCCCAAGCCGTGGCTGATCTGCAGGCGATCAAGGCGGGCCGCCCCGTTCCATCCTGCTGACCGGCGCGCCGCCCGGCCCGCCCTCGCCCGCGAAGGTAGGTTGCAGGCGCAGTGCATCGATACGCCGCGCATCCGGCCGCACAGGGATGACTAGCGGTGAGCGGCACTGTTTACCTAATCGATGCGGACGTAACGATACTGCCGCCTGTGCGGGCCGCCACCGCGGCGCGCGAGGGCGACTGAGGGCGTACGCTCGGATCTGACGGGACATCCAGGGCGCGGGCTACAGGCCGTGCGCATGCACGTCCGGTCCGGGCGGGGTCCTTAAGGAACCTGGATCATCTCAGCAGAACGTGCTGACCAGAAGGGAGCGGTACTGGTCGTGGCGCCTCGTGTGCTAGTTGACGCGACTGCGGTGCCCGCCGACCGTGGAGCCCTGGGCCGTTACGTCGATGGCTTGGTGGCTGCGCTCGATACGGCCGGCGCGGACCTCGCAGTCGCCTGCCAGCGCGCGGACGAGGAGCGATACGGTCGTCTTATCCCGAATGCGACGGTCGTCGCCGGGCCTCCCGCCATCGCTCACCGGCCGGCCAGGCTGGCCTGGGAGCAAAGCGGCCTGCCGCTGGTCGCGCAGCAGGTCGGCGCCGACGTCCTGCACTCGCCGCACTACTCGATGCCGCTGCGGCCGGGCAAGCCGGTCGTGGTCACGATCCACGACCTGACCTTCTACACCGAGCCCGACGCGCACAGCCCGGTCACCGCGGCGTTCTACAAGGCCGCGATCCGCACGTCCGCCCGGCAGGCCACCCGGCTGATCGTGCCGTCGAAGGCGACCAGGGACGAGCTGGTCAGGGTGCTCGCGGCCGACTCGACCAAGATCGACGTGGCCTACCACGGCGTGGATCACTCGCTGTTCCACCGCCCCGACGCCCATCAGTTGCGGCAGGTCTCTGACCGGCTCGGGCTGCACGGCCGCGGGTACGTCGCCTACCTGGGCACGCTGGAGCCGCGCAAGAACGTGCCCGCCCTGATCGCGGGCTGGTCGGCAGCTGTGACCGACCTGGCCGACCCGCCGGCGCTCGTGCTGGCCGGCGGCAGCGGCTGGAGCGAGGAAGTGGACGAGGCCGTCGCCGCGGTGCCCGCGCACCTGCACCTCGTCCGGCCGGGATACCTGCACTTCAACGACCTGCCCGGGTTCTTCGGCGGCGCGCTCGTCGTCGCGTTCCCGAGTACCGGCGAGGGCTTCGGGCTGCCCGCGCTTGAGGCGATGGCCTGCGGCGCGCCGGTGCTCACCACGCACCGCACGGCGCTGCCCGAGGTCGGCGGCGACGCCGTCGCCTACACCGAGCCGGACGCAGAGAGCATCAGGTCGGCACTGCGGGCTCTGCTGGAAGACCCGGCCAGGCGCACCGCGCTCGGCGAGGCCGGGCACACGCGGGCGACCGAATTCAGCTGGGCGGCATCGGCTGAGGCGCACATGATCAGTTATGAACGGGCCGCGGGGCAAGCTGCCGGATAAGGGAACGAGCTCATGACCGCCAGACTGCCGTCGGTCAGATGCAGCCGCCCTCACCGCAGGCACGCAGGTCGTCCACCACCTGCTTGACCTCCTGGGCGCGGTCGCGGGCGCAGACCAGCAGGGCGTCAGGCGTATCCACGACGACCACGTCCTGGAGCCCGATCATGGCCACGACGCGGTTCGCGGTGGACACGACCACCGCGTCCTTGACGTCCCTGGTGATCACCTTGTCCTGATCGCCGATCAGGAGGTTGCCGTGTTCGTCGGTGGGCAGGGCCTCGCCGAGCGAGTGGAAGTCGCCGACGTCGCTCCACGGCATGTCGGCCGGCACCGTGGCGACCTTGCCTGCCGCTGCCGCGCCCTCGAACACCCCGTAGTCGACGGAAATCTTCTCCAGGCCGGTCCAGGTCTCGGCCAGCACGCTGTCGCGCTGCGGCGTGTCCCAGGCCGCCGCGATCGCGGTGATGCCCGCGCTCAGCGCCGGCTTGCACCGCTCCAGTTCGGCCAGGAACGCCTGCACGCGGAACACGAAGATGCCGGCGTTCCAGAGGTACTGGCCGGACTGCACGTACCCGGTCGCGACCTCCAGCGACGGCTTCTCCTTGAACTCCGCGACCCGCAGGGCCTCGCCAGTCAGCTGGTCGCCGGTCTTCAGATAGCCGAACCTGACGTCCGGGCGCGCCGGGCGGATGCCGATGGTGGTCAGGTAATCCTGCTGGGCGGCGGCGACAGCCTGCATGATCACCGCGGCGAAGCGAGGCTCATCGCCGATCAGGTGGTCGGCGGAGAACGCGGCCATGACGGCGTCGGGGTCGCGCAACGCAATGATGGCGCTGGCGAGGCTGATCGCGGCGCAGGAGTCCCGCGGCGACGGCTCGACGAGGATATTCTCCGCTGGTACCTGCGGCAGCTGGCGCGCGATCGCCGCTGCGTGCGCCGTCCCGGTCACCACGTAGACGTGGCCGGGCTCGGACAGCCCGTCGAGCCGGTCCACGGTCGCTTGCAGCAGCGTCCGGTCGGTCCCGGTCAGCGGGTGCAGGAACTTGGGCTCGCTGGCTCTGGACAGCGGCCACAGCCGGGTGCCGCTGCCGCCTGCCAGAATCGTTGAGTACAGCATCAAGCAACTATGCCTCATGATGGGTGGTCTTGGTGCGGCCACGGGGTGCTCGGCCGGAATGCGGCACCGGGAAGGCGAGGAGGCAGGCGTGCGAGCCGAGCGCCGAGAAGACGGCCCGGTGGCGGCGGACGAGCCGGCCGGGCCACGCTCTGACCGGCCCGGGTCGAACGCTGGCCCGCCAGGGCTGACCCGCGCATGGCACGCCTCGTTCCCCTTGGACGTCCGGTTGGTCCTGAGCGTGCACCGTCGCGGCCCGCAGGACCCCGCGTTCGCAGCCGACGCCGACGGCGCAATCTGGCGCACCTCGCTGACGCCCGGCGGGCCCGCGACGCTGCGGGTCGCATGGGACGCGCCCGTGGTTAGAGCGGCGGCGTGGGGCCCGGGGGCAGGCTGGCTGCTCGAGCGGCTGCCTGGCCTGCTCGGCGCCAGCGACGAGCCGTCCGCGTTCCGGCCCGAGCACCCGCGCCTCAGGGAGCTCGCCGCGCGGTTCGCGGGCCTGCGCCTCGGCCGTACCGATCGCGTGCTCGAGGCGCTGGTCCCTGCGGTCCTGGAGCAGAAGGTGCCGGGACTGGAGGCGGTTCGCGCCTGGCGGTGGCTGCTGACCTGGTATGGCACGCCCGCGCCAGGCCCGGCGCCGGCCCGCATGCGGGTGTTCCCGCCCCCGGAGACCTGGCGGATGATCCCGCCCTCAGACTGGCACCGGGCCGGGGTGGAGGGCGTCAGGGCGCAGACCATCATGGGCGCGGCCAGGGTGGCGGACCGACTGGAGGAGATCGGCTGCCTGCCCGCCGCCGAGGCAGACCGGCGGCTGCGGTCGCTGCCTGGCATAGGGCCGTGGACGTCGGCCGAGATCCGCCAGCGGGCCTGCGGCGATCCGGACGCGGTCAGCGTCGGTGACTACCACCTGCCTGGCATGATCGGCTGGACGCTGACCGGCCAGCCCGTGGACGACGCCGGAATGCTGGCCCTGCTCGCGCCCTATGCGGGTCAGCGACACCGGGCCGCCAGGCTGATCGAGCTGGGCGGCGGCGGGCCGCCGCGGCGCGGGCCGCGGCTGGCGGCCCGGGATTTCCGTGCAATCTAGGTCATGCCGGATTTCAGAGATCGCCGGGCCGGCGAGCCGGGAGGAGCCGCGCGCGGGCCGCGGCAGCCTTCGCCTAGCATTTGGCTGTCCCTTATTCGGCGAGCCGCGACCAGACCTCGCCACTGCCGAGCCGTGGGCCGGAAAACAGAATAAATTACTAGCTCGCCACCAGAACGTAACCATGGTGGTGGATGATCGTGGTCCGGAATGCCCGGCTGGCGCCAGGCTGGCGCCCGCAGACCGCCCGCAGACCGCCCGCCGGACACTCCTCGGCGATCCGGCGTATGCGCGCTCCGATCGGGCATGCATAGGCGCACTGCCGGATGGCGGCGCTCCGGAGCGTGATCGGCAGCGGAGCAGATAACCCCTGTAGCAGAACCAGGAGAAGGCTAGATGACCGACCGCCCGCGCTTGACCGTGCTCGGCACCGGTTACCTCGGTATCACCCATGCGGCGTGCATGGCATCGGAGGGCTTCGAGGTGCTCGGTGTCGACGTCGACGCCGAGAAGGTGGCCAAGCTGAACGCCGGGGAGGTGCCGATCTATGAGCCAGGGCTTGAGGAGCTTCTCGCCGACGGCCTGCGGTCGGGGCGGCTGCAGTTCACCACCTCCTATGAGCGGGCGGCGGAATTCGGCGATGTGCACTTCGTCTGCGTGGGCACGCCGCAGCGCCGGGACGGGCAGGGGGCCGACCTGTCCCAGGTCAATGCCTGCGTGAACGCGCTGGCGCCGCAGCTCACCCGGCCGTGCCTGATTGTGGGCAAATCGACCGTCCCGGCCGGGACCGCCGTGGCGCTGGCCGCCAGGGTGGCCGAGATAGCGCCCGCCGGGGATGCTGCCCAGGTGTGCTGGAACCCCGAGTTCCTGCGCGAGGGCCACGGTGTCCAGGACACGCTGAGCCCTGACCGGCTGGTCATCGGGGTCAGGTCCGCTCGGGCCGAGGCCGTGCTGCGCGAGGTCTACGCCCCGCAACTCGCTGCGGGCATCCCGATGTTCGTCACCGACCTGGCCACCGCCGAACTGGCGAAGGTCGCGGCGAACGCCTTCCTGGCCACGAAGATCTCCTTCATCAACGCGGTAGCCGAGGTCTGCGACAAGGCCAACGCGAACGTCACGGTGCTGGCCGGCATCCTCGGGGCCGACCCCAGGATCGGCGGCGCGTTCCTGCAGCCCGGCCTTGGCTTCGGCGGCGGCTGCCTGCCCAAGGACGTTCGCGCGTTCCTGGCCAGGGCCGGCGAGCTCGGGGCCGGCGACGCCCTGGCGTTCCTGCGCGACGTCGACGCGATCAACCTGGGGCGGCGCACAGGCATGGTCAACCTGGCCGTCGAGGCGGCGGGTGGCTCCATCGCCGGGAAGTCGGTCGGCGTGCTCGGGGCGGCATTCAAGCCTGGCTCCGACGACGTGCGCGACTCCCCGGCCCTGGACGTAGCCCAGATCCTGCACGGCATGGGCGCCGAGGTGACCGTGTACGACCCGGCCGCGACCGAGAACGCCAGGAAGGTCGCCCCTGAGCTGAAATACGCCGAGACCGCGATCGGCGCCGCGACCGGCGCGGACGTGCTGCTGCTGCTCACCGACTGGCCGGAGTTCGCCCAGCTGGACCCGGCCGAGCTCGGCGCCGTGACGGCCGCTAAGACCATCATTGACGGCCGGTACATGCTGGACCCGGCGGCCTGGCGAGCGGCTGGCTGGCACTACCGCGCGTCGGGGATCCCGGCCGCCAGCACCGCGGACGTCTGAGCCGCCCGGTTCCGCCGCCGGCCGCCCGGTTCCGCCGCCGGCCGCCCGGTTTCCATGATCCTGAAGTGTTTGGGCCCTGTCGGAGACCAAACACTTCAGGATCATGTTCATGCCGCGGGGAAGCACGCAGGCGGCCGCCTGGTTAACGCTCGCGTAGGACTCGGCCCGGCCAAGTGACGGTGCCTGGGCCTAGGGTGGATCGAAATCGACATGGCCGACAGCCGAAGGTGAGGGTCTTCCATCAGCATCGACGAGCCGACCTCATGGACCCCGGAAGAGCCCGCTGACGCGCCGGCCAGTACCAGCGCTATCCGCCGGGCGCTAGCCAGGGCCAGGGACGGCAAGACGCTCGACCAGGCCGAGGCGGCGATCTTGCTCCAGGCCCGCGGCGACGACCTGGCCGCGCTGGCCGGCCACGCGGGCCGGGTCAGGGATTCTGGTCTGGCCGCAGCCGGGCGGCCCGGCGTGATCACCTATTCGCGCAAGGTTTTCATCCCGCTGACCAGGCTGTGCCGCGATCGGTGCGCGTACTGCACCTTCGTCACGGTGCCCGGCCGCCTGGACAGTCCCTACCTGTCGCCGGACGAGGTCCTGGCGATCGCACGGGACGGCGCGGCGCTTGGCTGCAAGGAGGCCCTCTTCACGCTCGGTGACCGCCCCGAGGCGCGCTGGCGGCAGGCGCGCGAGTGGCTGGACGCGCACGGCTACGACGACACGCTGTCATACGTGCGCGCGATGGCCATCCGGGTGCTTGAGGAGACCGGGCTGCTCCCGCACCTCAACCCCGGCGTCCTAACCTGGCAGGACTTTCAGCGGCTCAAGCCGGTGGCGCCGTCGATGGGCATGATGCTGGAGACCACATCGAAGCGTCTATTTGCGGAACGAGGGGGTCCCCACTTCGGCAGCCCCGATAAGGACCCTGCGGTCCGGCTGAGGGTCTTGCAGGACGCCGGGCGCAGCAGCGTCCCGTTCACCACGGGCATCCTCATCGGCATCGGCGAGACGCTGGCCGAGCGAGCCGAGTCCATCTTCGCGATCCGCCAGGTGGCCAGGGAGTACGGCGGCATCCAGGAAGTGATCGTGCAGAACTTCCGGGCCAAGCCCGATACGCGGATGCGGGCCGCGCCGGACGCCGAACTCGCGGACCTGGCGGCCACGATCGCCGTGGCCAGGCTCGTGCTTGGCCCGTCGGCGCGGATCCAGGCGCCGCCGAACCTGATCGGGGATCAGTACCAGCTGATCCTTTCGGCGGGCATCGACGACTGGGGCGGAGTCTCGCCGCTCACCCCTGACCACGTCAACCCGGAGCGGCCGTGGCCGCAGATCGACGAGCTGGCCAGGCAGACAGCGGCCGGCGGGTTCGAGCTCACCGAGCGGCTGACGATCTATCCCGGCTACATCCGCGAGCCGTGGCTGGATCCGCGGGTCGCCGGGCACGTCGCGGCGCTCACCGACCCGGCGACCGGGCTGGCCGCGGCGGGCGCTCGGCCTCGCGGCCTGCCCTGGCAGGAGCCGGACGGCGGCTGGGGCGAATCGAGCGGCCGCATCGACCTGCACACCTCGATCGACACGACCGGGCGCAGCAGTGATCGGAGGGCGGACTTCGCCGAGGTATACGGGGACTGGGCGGAGGTCGGGGCGCGGATCGACCCGGCCGCGCGGCGGGCGCCGTCCGTCGGCGACGTGCCTGCCGGGGC
>JASHUG010000039.1 GCA_030040155.1 Streptosporangiaceae bacterium
GCCACCTGGCGGTGGATCTCGACACCGTCCGACCCGCCGTCGAGCGCGACCCGCGGCTCGTGCAGCCGGGCCTCGGCCGGCAGCAGCCGGATCTCCGCCGTCGGCACGTACGGGGCGTTCACGACGATGAGGTCGGCCCGGCCGTGCAGGCCCGCGGGCAGCGGCTCGTACAGGTCACCCGCGTAGACCTGACCGTCGCCGCCGATGTTGCGGAGCGCGCACGTCACGGCGGCCGGATGAATGTCCACCGCGTGCAGGTCCGCTCCGCCGAGCGCGGCCGCCACCGCCAGCCCCACGGCTCCCGACCCGCAGCAGAGGTCCACAACGACGGGTCGCTCCCTGTGGTTGTCACCGCGCCCCGTGAGCCGCCGGCCGAGCGCCGCAGCCTGCCGCACGAGGAATTCACTGCGACGGCGGGGAACGAAGACGCCAGTATCGACTGTGATCCGCAGGCCGCAGAAGTCCGCCCACCCGACGACCTGCTCCAGCGGTTCGCCGCTCGCCCGCCGGGCCGCCAACGCGACGAGGTCGGCTGGGTCCAGGGCGGCCGCGGCGAGCACCTGCGCCTCGTCCTCCGCGAACACGCAGCCAGCATCCCTGAGAGTGGCGGTGATGTCGGCTAGCTGGCCAGCCGAAGGGGCAAACGGCATAGACAGTGTTTACCGTACCGCCGCCGGCCGCGCGTAGTCCGTGCGGCCGACGGCGGGCGGGCTTGGCTACCCCGCGAAGACGACCGCGACGGGCAGCCGGTGTCCGAACTGGACTGGCCTGCCGGGAGTGTTGTTCGCGAGGTGGATCGGGACAAGCTGCTCCGTCATGTCGGTGAGGCTTCCTTCGCCCGCCGTCACAAGGCCAGTGCTTCCGTCCGGACTGATGGCGAGTAGCTCGAACGAGAGCCCCTTGATGTGGACATCCCTGACGACGGTGTCGCGGACGGTGCTGATCTCCGTCAACTGGAATCCCGATCGTGTCGCTGAGATCGAGTAGGAGCTGAAGGCGTAGACGGCCTTGCCATCGGGCGCGGCCACGAGGACGCCGGGGAAGGCATCAATGTCGATGGCCTTTCCCACCCTCCCGGTCACGAGGTTGACCGGGACGACCGGACCCTTGTCTTCCTCGAGGTACGCGAGCCTGCTATGCGGAATGCCGACCACGGTGTTCGCCTGGAAACCGAGGTGGATCAGCCGGCCGACGGCGCTGGTCGTGGTGCTGATCGGGATGAGTTCGCCGAGGCGCTGCTTGTCGTGCTCGCTCAGCGCGTACGCGGTTCTGCCGTCCGCCGAGAAGATGATGCCCTCATCCCAGGCGACCTGGATCGGCCTGAGCGCGGTGTCGGTGGCGACCCTGATCGGGATTACGTCCTGCTGGCCTTCCACGTACGCGAACTTGCCGCTCGGCGCGACCACGACCCGCTCCGCATAGGGCGTACGGATCATCCGCTGCACTTTCCTGGTCGCGAGGTCGACCGGGACAACTCCCGTTGCCGCGACCACGTACGCGATCTGGCCGTTCGGCGTCAGCGTGATAGCACCGAGCTGCTGTACGTGCAGATTGATCGGCGGCCCAGCCTTGTCCGTCCTTGTGTCTATCGGCGTGACCAGACCTGCAGGGCTGGTCACGTACAGGGTTCGTCCATTCGGCGCAAGGGCCATCGGCGTACGGGACTCGAACGTCGCGACCGGGATGGACCGCCCGGCCGTATCAGTGGCCAGGTTCACGGGCACGATCCGGTTTGGCCAGGCGGCCACGTAGGCGGTTCCCTGGGCGCTGGTGGCCACGTTGCCGTGAGTAGCCAGCGTCGGCACGACGGCGACCACGGCGACGGCAGCGACTGCCGCGGTTGCGGCGCTCTGGGCCCGGCGGCGACGACGAAGCCTGATCCCCTTGCGCAACGCATTGATCGGCAAGTGGCCCATCGGGGGTTCCTCTCTCGTGGCGCGCTCAAGCATGTCGCGCAGCGCGTTCTCATCCATGCCTGCTGATCCTTGCCTTGGACACTGCGGGTTGCAGGTGCGCGCGGTCGGTCTCGTCGTCTTCCAGAACGGCCCGCAGCTTGTCCAGGGCGCGGGAGGTCTGGCTCTTGACGTTGCCGGCCGAGCATCCGAGCAGCGCCGCCACCTGATCGACGCTCTGGTCTGACCAGTACCGCAGCACTACCACGGCCCTGGCCTTCGGCGTGAGCGTGGCCAGCGCCGCCAGGACCGCTACGCGAGACTCTGGCGCGTACTGCTCGGCCGGGAAGTCCGGCAGCCGGTCGGTGATCACTTCGACCGGACGCTTCCGGCGCCGGTCGGCGAGATACGTGTTGACCAGCGTCCGGGTCGCATAGGCGTACGCCGCGTCGTGCCGGTGGATCCGCCGCCAGGCAACGAAGACCTTCGCCAGCGCCGTCTGGGCCAGATCCTCGGCCGTATGCCAATCGCCGCACAGCAGGAACGCTGTCCGCCGCAGTCGCGGCGCCGCGAGCTCAGCGAACTCGATGAACGCATCCTCCGGGGACGTCATGAGAGGTGTTGCTCCTCCATTCCGGCATCCCAGCCCACCCTTGCCCACGTGAACGGTGTCGCTGGAACAGATGCGTGCTCCGCGCGACCGGTTGCAGTGCTGGCTGCTGATTTTTGCGTGGAATGAGCCGCACATTGCCCAGCTAACTCCCAGCATGGCCGCATTGATCTCTCATAAGCTTCTGTGATAGAAATAAAGTACTTCTGCTACAGAACCAAGGATGGGTCCTGTTCACGCGTTGAGCGCTGATCTAGCAAACCAGTCCGCGGCCGCCCTTGGACGGCTCGGCCGCGCATCGGCAGCGTCGGACCACAGTCAGGTGAAAGGCACCGAGGAACATGCGTCATCCTCCAGCCATCGCGTCGCTAGCTGCGCCGCGTTGGCCCAGCCCGAGAGCGCTCCCGAGCCGGCGCTCGGAGTCCTTGCCTGCCGGATGGCCGGTTCCCTCATGCATCACGAGCCCGGCTGGCCCCTGCCCAGGTTCTCGGTTCTTGCCCGGCACTTCGGCGTGACGACGGAACAGGTGGCCGCGGCAGTCGACCAGCTCGCTGACCGTCGCCTGGTGCGACGCCAGCCCGGCGGCCACTTCAGCCGGCTTAGCCCGGCTGAATACCACATCCCGCTACCGGCTCAGGCCCGCCTGCGGACAGCCGTCATCCCCGTCGGCGCCCTCACGTGCCGAGCCACGGCTATAAGCAGAGAGCGGCTGCGCGACGGCGTGGCCTGGGCGCTCGGCGCAACCAGAGGCGAGACAGGCTGTGTTCTCAAAGTGCAGTACGCGATCGATGGCGAGCCGGCCGGGCTTTCGACGACCCATGTGACCGCCGACTTCAGGCCCTTCCTCGCCAAATTGGCAGCAGCAGAGCTGCCGGAGTTGCTGCCGCTCGGTGGCGACGGAAGCCCTGCCGAGGACCGCGGCGGCCCGCGGTCGGTACAGCTTGAGATGCAGCAGCTTTCGCCGGGAGCGGCGAGCCTCATTCACCTGGCGCCGGGCGAGAAGGCAATCGTGATCACCGCCAGAGTCGATGAGCGAGACGCGGGAGGCCCCGCCGCCCTGACAGTTGCGATCTTGCGGCCCGACTTGTTCCGCGTCACTATCGGGTCGGCCGACACGCCGCTGGTGGCATGGCGCGACTACTCTGCCGAGGGAGAACAGTCCGCCGACTCAACCCACGACTTCTAGGCCGCATCCGCTGCTGAGCCTCGTCCCAACGAGAAACCGATTCACCTTGCGGGACTAACGCGGGCCTAAGGGACACTTCGTTCCCTTTATGTACACATCCTGCGACATGCCGTCACGGGCGCTATCATCGAGGAATTCCAGGCCGTGAGCCTGGACTTGCTGATCTTTGGCCGCCTGCGGTGACTTGCGAGACACCGACAAAGGGGGGGCCCGCGAATGGCGGTGCCCGTGCTGCCGTCGTCGGCAGCTTTTGGTGGTGAGCCCGGCCTACCGGTCCGTGCCGGAATCATTCCCGCCCTGACGGAGGGATTCCTCGCTCGGACCGAGACTGCGCCCAGGCTTCCATCCGCGCACACTCCCGGCACGATCGTTGTCCTGGTACCGCAAAGGTCAGGCACCCTTGACCAGCCTCGATCCCCCGGCCAATCAGCCGGAGGGGCAGCCGGGGCGAGCGGCGGCGGTGTGACTGCCGCAGACTGGGCGACCGTCACCGGCAAGACGCAGGTCGCCGCGGCCTACGCCGACGCGCTCCATCGGTCAGGGGCCGCCATCATCTGGGCCGATGCCGGGAGCCGCGTAAGTGTCCTGGCGAGCTATCTGACAGCGGCCGCAAAGCTCGGCGTCGACACTGCCCAAGGAGCCGACGCGACCGCCCGGCGCCTGCTCGCCCTCCTCGACCGATCGGCCCGGCCCTGGCTCGTCGTCCTTGACGGCCTCCGCGATCTGGCCGACGTGGACAGCCTAATTCCCAGCGGGCCAGCGTGCATGACGCTGATCACCGCCGCCGACGCTCGCCTTGTCCCCGACTCCTGGCAGGCCCTGATCGTGCCGGTCGGTCCGCTCAGCGCTCGCGAGGCGATGTCGTATCTGCGCGGTCGGCTCAGATCAGACTGGGACCAGCGCGCCGGAATGATCAACCTCGTGACCGAGGTCGGCGGGGAGCCAGGAGCGCTCGCGCTGGCCAGTGGCGTCATCGCGCTATCACAGCTGTCTTGCAGGCAGTACGCGGACAAGCTCGTGGTCCGGCGCGAGCAGATGGGACGGACGACCGGTGCCGTTCCCCCGGAGGCGACGGTCACCCTGGCCCTGGCGGCCGAGCGGGCAGATCAGCTCGATGCCGCAGCCTGGCCGGCCCTGGTGATTGCAGCCGCGATGGACGGCCAGCGGACACCGTCGGCCTTTTTTGAGACCAGTGCGGTCGCGCGCTACGTGACTGGTCGCGCGCAGCCGGACGTGTCGGCTATGGCGGCGACGCTGCGGCTGCTCGTTCACCTCGGCATCGCCGCCACCGACCCGCAGCCTGACGGTCTGATCGTCCGCATCAGCGAGCCGGTGCTCGCTGCCGTGCGCGCCGCCATCACCCGAGAAGACCACGACCGGGCGCTGGCCGCCGCGGTGGCTGGCGTCACCGAGGCGTGGCCCGACGACGAGCCGCCCGTCTGGCTGGGCTGTCTGCTCGCCACCGGCTCGGCCAGTCTCTGGCTGGCAGCCGGCGACCGGCTCTGGCGGGACGGGAACTGCCCGCGGCTCCTGCGTCGGGCCGGGGAGTTCCTGATTTCGACCGGGATGCTCAGCGCGGCACTGCCCTTCTGGGCGAACCTGTCCGCCGCCGCGGAGCGGCTCCTCGATCCCGAGCACCCCGACGCGCTCATGATCGCACGCAGGCTTGCCGCTTTGCACCTGGCGGCGGGCGAGCCAGCCAGGGCAGCCGTGGGCTACGAATGGATCTCAACACAGCTGCAGCGCAGGCCAGGAGCCAGTCACGACGTCCAGATCGCGGCCCAGCTGGACCTCGGCCGATCCCTCGCCGCGGATGGCCAGTTCGGCAAGGCCGTTGCCGTCTTCGATCAGGCCGCCGCCGAGTACAAGCGGGTGCTTGGGCCCGACCACCTGGAAACGGTCGTCGCTACTGAGGAACTCGCGGCGGCGTGCCTCCAGGCCGGGGAGAGAGCGCGCGCGATCACGCTGTACCGGCAGGCGCTGGCCGACCGGATACGACTGCAGGGGGCGCGGCAGCCCGACGCGATCGCGGCACGACAGAGACTGGCCGGCGCCCACCTGGCCGCGGGTGAGGCCAAGGCGGCGATATCGGAGTACAAGAAGGTCCTCGCCGACCGGCAGCGCGAGCTCGGCCAGAACCACATCGACACCATTGCCGCAATCGGCGACCTGGGCGCCGCCATGGTGGCGGCAGGGCGAACCGCACAGGCCGTGCCAATGGTCGAGCAGGCGCGAGCAGGCTACGAGCGGATCCTCGGTCCCGACCACAGGGACACGCTTGCTCGGTGCGCCGATCTGGCCCGCGCGTACAACGCCATCGGCTGGATCGTGGATGCTGCCGTGCTGCTGCGGGAAACCGCGGAGCGCTGCGATCGTCTCCTGCCGCCAGCCGACCCGCTGACCGTTCAAGTTCGGGAGCTGCTAGCCAGCGTTTCCAGCCGTTAGGGGGATCACCCGGAGGGACAGCCGAGTCCTGCTGCTGACCGGCGCGCACGTCCTGGCGGACTGCGGGTCGTTTCGGCGTGCAACAGGGCAATCACGAACCGTAGTCGGCCGGTACTAAACCCGCCATTGTGTCCGCCTCCGAACCGTTATCGGCGCATTATTGGGCCCAGCAATACAAAGGGTCCGCACCCGATCTTCGCGAGACGTTCATGAAGCACGTTAAGCCTCGTGACAAGAGTCCCATGACGTGGCTCGCGGTTACGATTCTTCTCCTCTTGGTCATTTTCGCGGCGCTCTGGGTGCCGCTGTATGCACGCGACAAGCCCAAGCTTGGCGCTTTCCCGTTCTTCTACTGGTATCAGCTGGTGCTGGTGCCGGTTGTCGCGATCGCATCGTGGTTGTCGTACCTGATGTTGCGGCCGTCACCCCCGAAGCAGCCGCCGGACGGCCCGGCAATGCCCGGCGATCCGTCATACCCCGGGCTTGAGGACGCAAGATGACGCACCCCAATGCGATCTCCTTAACGATCCTCGTCGGGTTCTTCGCGCTGGTAACCGCGATGGGCTTTGGTGCCGTGCGGTGGCGCCGCGCGGAGAGCCTCATGAACCTCAACGAGTGGGGCCT
>JASHUG010000342.1 GCA_030040155.1 Streptosporangiaceae bacterium
ATTTTCTCACCGCTGGAGAGCTCCACAGACCCGTCAGAACTTCTCTACCCATTCAGGGCGCGCGGAGCGCGCCGACCCTGGGCTGGCCGTTGATCTGAGCGAGTCGTCGTGCTGGTTTCCCTTGATCAGCCGGTCCTGGAACTTGCCGCGCAGTTTGTAGCGGACGAGGCCGTCATCGATGGCGAGAATCCCTCTCCGGTCCGGGCTGGTGTAGCCGACCGGCGCCACTTTGGCCGGGAGCGTGAATGGCTGCATGAAGCGCCCGGTCGCCAGCACGAGCTGGCGCATCGTGTGGTGTCCGGTAGATTCCCGACCTTCCGCCATGGCACCTGAGAGCGGGTGCCTGCCTGACCCGCGGCGAGCTACCCCAACACGTGCTCCCGCTGATGCCCGGGGTAAGAGTCGCCTGCGGTCGCGGTCACGGACGCGCCGACCGTGTCCGTCAGCTGGCTAGCAACGAGCGAACATATCGACGCTACGGATGAGAGAGCTCGGTCTGTCGTCCGAGCGGCCCGCTTGACACCCTGTGGACGAGCAGTGCCGTCATGATCTCCGCCAGCACCCCGGTGATCTTGATTAGTGTGCCCACAATCCAGACGTGACTCGCGGGCCCTGCTGTGAACGACGACAGCAAGAAAAACGCCAGCAAGCATGTCCACCATATTCCCGGCAATGTCGCCCGGTCTCCGCGCGCCTCGGCTGGCAGGCCGGCCCTCCAGATATCGGCCATGATCTGGAAGGGGAAGAAAAGGTTAAAGACGGGAGCTACCCAGACCCAGACGGCCCAGGCTGGCGATCGGCGCTGAGGCCAGCCGTGGCCATCCGCGTTGACCCGGGCGCGGTAGAACCAGATCACGAACATGACCACGGCCACGAAGACCCCGAAATTGCCCAGGCTTCCGAGCCAGGGCAAAGCGATCGCGCCAAGCCAGACCGCTGCATCCGCCGTCAGGACGATCACTAGCGGCGCCGCTAGCCGCTGGAGCGCATAACGCCCAGAGCGCGCCACAGGTACCGATGTAGTAGCCAGCTGGCCTGCTGGCAGCTCGTTGCCCGCGACCGCGGCACCAGCTCTTTCAAGCGCTTGCCAGACCTCCGGCAGATTGCGGTTTGTGATCGCAAGCTGGACCTTGCGGCCGCCGGACTGTCCGGTGATGACTATCCAGTCACGGTCGACCAGGCGGGACGGCATGCGGCTGAACGCAATGGAGCTTTCGCATCCCCTGAATGCAAATTCCCTGAGTGCTTGGGGTGCGGAAACCATGAAGGCGCTGGTGCCTACGGTCAGCCGCTTGGTCCCCTGCAAGCGAATCCACCGGCCACCGGTACCGCCGAACCCGAGCGTTCCGAGAAGGCTGGCGCGGTCGAGAGTTGTTGCGAAGCACACCTGCGCCTGTATCTCGCGCCGCAGCGGAGCCGTCCTGGGGTATGACCACATGAGCGTACCCAGCCACATGACCGTACCGATGACGACCAGGGGTGCACTGATCGCGAGCAGTCGAAGCAGGTCCACGCTCGGTTCCTTACTCGCTGGCGAGTTAGCAACTCAGAACCATCGAGGCAATCTTGCCCGAAGCGCTCGATACTGCGCTCCGCCACCCGCCAATGGAATAGCCGAGCCGCAATGGCGGCCCGTCCCTCGGGGAGGGAAAGCTCATTGGCCTTGTCATTGGCCATACGGCACAACCCGGAACAATCCGGCTGGCAGTACGGCCGCGGTCAGCGCCCCGGCCGGCCGAGATCACGCGGCACACCGCCGGGCAGGTCGGCGGGCGGGTCGGCCAGCGTCGCGGTAGGGAGCGTCATGATGGCCGGGTTGACGTCGGCCAGCCGCACCTGGCGGCCCGACGGCCCGTGCTGGCAGACCACCACCGCCGTCTGCGGGAGATGCTGTAACTCGTGTTGCTCGATCACCAGCTCGCGCGACCGCTGCAGCGTCCCGGCCAGCGAGCCGCTGGCGCCGACGGCCCTGGACGTCGCCAGGCCCCAGGACGTGCTGGCGCTAATGCCCGCGGTAATGGATCGCGAGTCCGACACCGCCGTCGACGTACTCGACTCCCGGCTGGCCGACCCGCTGCCCGCCACCACCGGCGCGAACGTTCCGCTTGAGCTTCGGCTCCGGCCGCGGCCGCCGGTCCTGGTGAAAGAGCGAGAGTCGGCGACCGAATCGGAAACGCCGACGGTGCTGGTGTAAGAGTCGCCTGCGGTCGTGGTCACCGACGTGCCGATCGTGTCCGTCAGCTGGCTGATCACGAACCGGTGCTCGGAGCCGATCTGCTCCGCCGCTGCCCTGGCGTCCTCGGCGTTGCCGAGCCGCATGACCGCGAGGGCAGCACTGCCCCGGCCGAGCCGGTCCCGGACCGGGCCGGGGACGGAGCGATAGCCGAGCACGAGCCCCGATCCGGCGGACTCGGCGGCATCGCACAGCCGGTCCAGGACGTCCCCTGGCAGCCAGTCGGCGCCGAGCAGGCAGACTGTCTGCTGCCACGGTCGGCCTGGCCGCGCCTGCCGCAGCGTCTCGGTGAGGGCGACGGTCAGATAACAGCCGAGCACCCTGCTGGCGGTGGCCGACGCCCGCCGGTCGGCCCACATCACCCGCAGCGGGGGCTGCGACCGGGTGGTTGCCGAGGCGCCGAGCGTGGCCAGCGTTCGCAGCCGGGCCTCCAGCGCCCAGGCACGGTCGACCACCAGGTGATCGGCGCCGCGGCCGAACATCGCGGCCAGGCTGGTCATCTGGTCGGGACTGATCACCCCGGCCGACAGCTGCTGACGTGGATCGCCGATCTGCGCCAGGACGCGCAGGCCCGCGACGAGCTCGGCCAGCGACGCGCCAGATCCGAGGACCTCGAGCACGCGGCGCAGGAGCGCGGCGTCCCGAGCAGGGTCGGCAGTTCCGGCCGGGGCGGGATCCGCGGCCGCAGCGGTCAGCGCGAGGACCTCGGCTAGCGACTCGTGACTAAGCCGCAGGCCGAGGTCGAGCCTTGGCAGGTCCGCTGGCAGCACCCAGACGAGCGGGTCGAAGCCCAGGCTGGCGGCGAGCGTGAGCAGGTCGGTGGCCACGCCGCCCTCGGTCAGGTCGACCACGGTCATCGCACCACCCGCGGCCAGCCTGGTCGCGGCGATCGTCGTGAGCAGCGCCGACCAGCCGGCCAGCGTTCCGCCTGCGAGATCGAGCCTGGCCACCGAGACCGGCATGGTCACCGCATACCAGCACGGCTGGCGCCAGAACGCGGTGGCCCGCGCCTGCCAGTCACGGTAGCTGCGGGCGTAATCCCGGCGCCGCGCTACCAGGTCTGCCTGCTGGGCCTCGCTGCGCCGCCGGGCTCGCAGCCGCTCGGCCCTCGCCTGCGCGCGCAGCGCTCGCCCGCTCGCGATCAGGGCTCGCGCACACGCCACGGCGAGGCCAGTGCCGGACAGGAAGAGGAACAACGCGGGCGCCGACTTCAGCACCCCGGCCTGCCAGCATCCGGCGGCTGCGGCGGCGATGGCGGCACCCGCCGCGGCACCGAGACTGGCTGCCCGCATCGGACGGCGCTCTTGCCGCCGGAGCGCAGCGAGCGGTTCGGCCGCGACGTCAGATGCGTCCGCTTCGGCGGGAGCGACGGGGATCGGGCCCGGCTCGGGCCGCGGCAGCGCGTGCTGCCAGCCGAGATAGACCAGGTCCGGGCGAAACCGGCCTCGCGGCAGGTGCGTCCGGCCTGCCGGCTCGGCAGCGTCGCAGGTCCCGCTCACGGCGCCGGCTTCACGAGAGCGCGAACGGCGGGCCCAGGGGCAGCGCGAATGCGGCCGCGGGAGTGCAGGTCCGTGTCAGTCGGGCGTAAGCGCCGCGGCAAGCGCTCGGCCTGGCGGGCCGGCTGGGCGCGCATACCGGGTCAAGGCTCCCAGTCCTCGACCGTGTCTGTCCACGAACCGGCAATACTGGCGGCCCGCTCCCCGGGGAGAGACGGCTCAGGTGACTGCAGCACGAGCCGGAACATGTCAGCTCGCAACACGGCCGTGGTTAGCGCTACCGGCCTGCCGAGGCCGCGATCGTCAAACCTGATCGTGACCATCATCGCGGGCTGGCCCGCCGAGAGCCGCAGACTCCGGGCCACTGACGGCGGTGGCGCCTGCATCTCGATGTGCAGAGCGCTCGGCACGCCAAGCACCGCCGCCGGGCGGTCCGGCTGATGGTCGGGCGCCTCAGCGACCAGCCCGTCCGCGACCCCGGTCAGCTGGAGCAAGCTCAGCGCCGTTGGCAGCGGCTGACTGGTGCTGCCCTCAGGCTCGCCCGCGATGTCGGCGGGCACGTAGGTCGTGGTGAAAGCGGCCGGCTCGCCGCCGGCCGTCCAGAGGAACCGTACGACGCAAACCGGCTCGGCGGCCGTCACCCGGAGCGCCCAGCCGATGTCCTCGGGCGGCAGCCGCCAGCTGACCTGCCGACTGCGGCACGCAAACTCGCCGCCCATCGCGTCGACGTAGGAGACCAGGCCGGGCACGCCCTCCAGGCCGATAAGGTACTCGGCCGGACTGGCCCGGTACAGCTGGCCATCAGCGAGGCGCCGGATCAGGTGCCGACCGATGAGCTCCTCGATTGCGGCGTCGATCTCCGCGGTGCTGACGCTGTAACGGCGGGCAAGGGCGGAGTGGCGTGGCAGCCGCCAGCCAGGCTCATGATGCACGAGCGCGGCGGCCAGGCGGTCTGCGAGCACGCTTACCGCCGCCCGCGGTGCCTGCGGGTCCGCCCTGCGCACCGCGCCAGGCGCCAGTTCCGCCGCAGGCCAGCTGATGGCCTCCGCGCCAGGGTGAGCCAGCCGTGCGCCCGCACCCGTGCCGGCAGTTCCCTCATCCGCGGTGACCAGCGAAAGGTCAGCGCGCTCCGGATCCATCACCGGTCATTCCGTGTTGCGGCGCGCCCGCGCTGCGATCACTCGCCCGATGATGATCAACACGAGCACGAAGACTAGCAGGATGAGCGCGGCGTCATACGACAGGATGTTCGCCGAGTTGATCGGCTCGACCAGCGATGAGAAGTAGTAGACCACGTACGTCAGGTACGGCACCGCCTGATGAGTCACGTGGGTGACCGACGGCTCCTGGTCGGAGAAGTACGCGGTGTAGATCAGCGGGGCGGTCTCGCCGACGGCGATGGCCGCGGCGACCAGGAAGCCCGTAATGATGCCGGGCAGCGCCGACTTCAGCACGATCTTGCGCATCGCCCAGGACGTCGGGATGCCGAGCGCCTCGGCACCCTCCCGGTAGCCGGTCGGCACGCGGGCGAGGGCCGTTTCGGTCATCTTAGTGATATACGGAATCGCCAGCACTGAGATGACCAGGACCCCCGGCAGCAGCCCGTAGCCCCAGTGGAGGAAGTCGACCAGGGCTACCCAGCCGACGAAGCCGAGGACGATCGACGGTATGCCCGCCAGCACCTCGTAGGCCCCGCGCAGGAAGCCGCGGTCCCAGCCGGCCGAAAACTCGCTGAGGTACAGACCCGTGAGGATGCTGATAGTGCCGCCAATGACGAGGGCCGCGAGCGTGATCACGATCGTGCCAAGGATCGGCTGGAGCAATCCACCAGACAGCGCGGTGGTGGTGTCCGTGGTAAGGACGCTGAAGTGAAAATGCGGCACCGCTCGTATCACCACGCCGGCCGCCAGCCAGACCGTGGGCACGATGACCAAGGCGAGGGCGATCAGGCAGAAGAACCAGAAGACAAGGTTGCCGGCCTTCCTGGCCCTGGAGACAGGCGGCCAGTAACCGGGCCCGCCAGCCGTGTCCCGCTCAATTGCCTGTGCGCCCCTCATCACGTGCTCCTCGTTCTCGCTCCGGTGCGGCCCGCTCAGACGCCCCGGCCGACGGGCAGCGCCGTGCCGGAGACCTTCCTGACCAGGAGGCGGGCACCTACGTTCGCGGCGAGCGTGATCACCATCAGGACGAGCGCTAGCTCGGCGATGGTGCGCACGGAGAACCCGGTGCCGTCGGTAAAAGCGCTGTCAAGCTGGGTAAGAATCGTGGCGGCGATGGTCGTCATAGTCCCGTAGAGGTTCGGCGCTACCGCACCCAGCGACACGCCGCAGCACATTGCCACGGCCAAGGTCTCGCCGAGAGCCCGGCCCAGGCCGAGCACGATAGCGCCGACGAGGCCCGAACTCACCCAGGGCAACGTCACCTTGCGGGCAGTCTGCGCGTCTGACATGCCGAGAGCCACGGCACCCTCGCGCGGCAGGATCGGGACCTGCCGGATCAGGTCGCGCGCGGTCGAGGCCACGATCGGGATAATCATGATGGCGAGGATCAGGCCCGATGTGAGCAGGCCCTCGCCGTTCCCGGTGTCGCCCCGGAAGTAGTCGAGCACCGGCACGTCGGGCAGATTGCGCGCGATGTACGGGGTGATGTCATGCGCGAGGAGCGGCCCGAACGTCAGCGCGCCCCATAGCCCGATAATGACGCTCGGGATGCCCGCCAGCAGCTCGAGGAACATGCCGATGACCGCCGCCACCCGCAGCGGCAGCCGCTCGACGATGAACAGCGCCGCCCCGATTGAGATCGGGACCCCGACGATCAGCGCGATGAGCGACGTGAGCAGCGTTCCGGCGATCTC
>JASHUG010000343.1 GCA_030040155.1 Streptosporangiaceae bacterium
GTTACCCCGCTGACCATCCGCGGATTGAGCTGCTGCGATGCAAGGGACTCACGGCCTGGAAGGAGTGGCCGGCCGGGGCGTGGCTCGGCACCGCGGCCGCGAGGACCCGGATCACCGACTTCCTCGCCGCCACGCGCCCGCTCGACGACTGGCTAGCCGAGCACGTGGGTGAGTCGGAGATGCCCGCTCGCTAGGCCGGGCCAGGATTCTCTGACGAGGACTACTAAACCGCAGGAATGCCAATCAAGTTGAACAATCTGGGCAAAGCCCGAAGAGCTCTACGGTATGCCCGACGTCGGAGAATCCAGCGTCGGCCGCGACCTGCTCGGCCCAGCGCTCAACCGCCTTGCCTTCGACCTCGACGCTACGACCGCAGTTGCGGCAGATCAGGTGGTGATGATGGGTGTCGGTGCGGCAACGCCGGTAGAGGGTCTCGCCGCTCGCGCTTGAGATGGCGTCGACCTGGCCGGCCTCGCTCAGCACCTGGAGGTGCCGGTACACGGTCGTCAGGCCGATGTGCTCGCCCCGACGGCGCAGTTCGGCGTGAATTTGCTGGGCGCTGCAGAATCCGGGCAGCCCGTCAAGAGCGGCCGACAAGACCTCGGCCTGACGAGTACCCCGGATCCTCGTGCCGCGTGCGGCGGCAGCGGATCCGGCGGGCTGGGGCGACCTCACACAGGCACGGTAGCAGCCTCACGCCAGTGGTTCGGGCGCTGAGCAACCGCCGCGCCCCGTGTAAGCGGAGCGCGGCGGCTGAGCGGGGAGCTTGCGGCGGTACTACTGCTGCGCGGGCACCTCGGTCATCAGGTCGGCGGAGGTCTCCATCCCGGCGCGCCATACCGACCGCGCGATGATCTTCGTCGGGTCGACGCGGTGCTTGTAGCGGGCGGCGATCTCTGAGATCTCCTCCATCAGGCCCTCAGACAGCGTGGTCGGGTTCAGGCCGAGCGCGAGGAACTGGTCGTTGCGCACGCACAGTTCGTTTTCATCAGCCTCGCGGCGCGGGTTGGGCAGGTAGGCGATCTCGCAACCGGTCATGTCGCCGATCATCTTGGCCAGGTCCAGCAGCCGGTGCACCTCGGTGACCTGGTTCAGCACCATCGGCTGCGAGCCGGCCTGCGGCGGGTTCGTGAGCGCGATCTCGATGCACCGGACGGTGTCGCGGATGTGGATGAACGCGCGGGTCTGGCCCCCGGTGCCGTGCACGGTGAGCGGGTGGCCGATCGCGGCTTGCATGAGGAAGCGGTTCAGGACCGTGCCGTAGTCGCCGTCGTAGTCGAACCGGTTGACCAGTCGCTCATCCTTCGCGGTCTGAGCGGTCTGGGTGCCCCAGACAATGCCCTGGTGCAGGTCGGTGATCCGCAGACCGTCGTTCTTGGCATAGAACGAGAACAGCAGCTGGTCGAGCGTTTTGGTCATGTGGTAAACCGAGCCAGGATTGGCCGGGTGCAGGATCTCCCGCTCAATCTCGCCATCCGGCGTGGGCACCTTGACCGTCAGGTAGCCCTCGGGGATCGGCGCGCTGCCCGACCATCCGTACCCGTACACGCCCATGGTGCCAAGGTGTGCCAGCGCGGCGTCGACGCGGGTCTCGACCATGGCCGTCAGCAGGTTGTGCGTGGCCCGGACGTTGTTGTCGACCGTGTAGCGCTTGGTCTTCGCGGACTTCATCGAGTAGGGCGCGGCCCGCTGCTCGGCGAAGTGCACGATCGCATCCGGCTGAACCTCGTTGAGTACCGCGACGATCCGGTCGAACTCGTTTGCCAGGTCGAGGTTCACGAAGCCGATCTCGCGACCCGAGACTTCCTTCCACGCGCTGATCCGCTCGTGAATCGGCCGGATCGGCGTGAGCGAGTCGACCTCCAGCTCGACGTCGATCTTCCGGCGGCTCAGGTTGTCCACGATCGTGATGTCGTGACCACGGTCAGACAGGTACAGCGAAGTTGGCCAGCCACAGAAGCCGTCGCCGCCGAGGACCAGTACGCGCATAGGTTCTCCAAATTGCTCTACCGCTTTGGGAAGTGCCCAGCGCGACCGCCACGGCCGTCGGTTGGGCACCGGGCTTGCCGGGCTCCCATCGATGGCATCCGTGGAGGAGTGTACCGGGCGATTTCCACCGCGATGGTCAGTTCATCCACTCTACGGGCCGGGCTGATGCCACCGCGGCCGGGAGGCCTCCTTTTGCGACCAAGCATGACCCGCCGACGGCCGGAAGGCCATAGGCGGGGCTCGATTCACAGCCGACTTGCAGGAAGCGCTAAGTAATAGTAACTGCCTGGCCCCCGCCCGGCACTGTGGTGGCGCGAGCGGGGGAAGATGGAGTCATGGCTCCGCGCCTGGCTGGTGAGACCAGCCCGTATCTGCTCCAGCATGCGGACAACCCGGTGGACTGGTGGCCATGGTCTGACGAGGCGTTCGCGTCGGCGCGGCAGCGGGATGTGCCCGTGCTGCTGTCGGTCGGTTACTCGGCGTGTCACTGGTGCCACGTCATGGCCCACGAGTCTTTCGAGGACGAGCACACCGCGGCAATCATGAACGAGAACCTCGTCTCGATCAAGGTCGACCGCGAGGAGCGGCCGGACGTCGACAGCGTCTACATGACCGCGACCCAGGCCATGACCGGGCAGGGCGGCTGGCCGATGACAGTCTTCATGACGCCCGACCGCGAGCCCTTCTTCTGCGGCACCTACTTCCCGAGGTCACAGTTCCAGCGCCTCGTGCTCGGCGTGGCAAAGGCCTGGCGCGAGGACCGGGCACAAGTGGCGCAGCAGGCCAGCCAGATCGCGGCGGCGCTGGCGGAGCGGGCGACGGACTCCCGTGCCGCCGCCTCGGCGCTGACCGGCCCCGCCCTTGACGAGCTCGCCGGTGCGTGCGACGCGGCCGTCGGCCGGCTGGCTGCGGACTTCGATGAGCGTCGCGGGGGATTCGGCGGCGCGCCGAAGTTCCCGCCCTCCATGGTGCTGGAGTTCCTGCTCCGGCAGGCCGAGCGGGTCCCGGCCAGCGACAACGGGACCCTGGCCTTCGCGATGGCCGCAGGAACCGCGGAAGCGATGGCCCGCGGCGGCATGTACGACCAGCTTGCGGGCGGATTCGCCCGGTACAGCGTGGACGCCGACTGGGTCGTGCCGCATTTCGAGAAGATGCTGTATGACAACGCGCTGCTCGCCCGCGTCTACGGCCATCTGTGGCGCCGCACCGACAGCGACCTCGCGCGGCGGGTGGCGGAAGACACGTGTGCCTGGATGCTGCGCGAGCTGCAGATGCCCGACGGCGGGTTCGCTGCGGCGCTGGATGCCGACAGCGACGGCGTCGAGGGTGCCTTCTACGTTTGGACGCCTGACGAACTGACCGCCGAGCTGGGGCCGGAAGATGGCGCCTTTGCGGCCGAGGTCTTCGGCGTGACGAGCTCAGGCACCTTCGAGCACGGGCAGTCGGTGCTCCAGTTGCGCGCCGATCCGGCCGATCAGGCCCGGCTCGAGGCGATAAAGGGCGCGCTGCTCGTGGCGCGAGAGCAGCGCACCAGGCCCGGCCGGGACGACAAGGTCGTCGCCGCATGGAACGGGCTGGCCATTGGTGCGCTGGCCGAGGCGGGCGTGCTGCTGGGCCGCGATGATTTCGTGGCCGCGGCGATCGCGGCGGCCGAACTGCTGACCAGCGTGCACCTGAGCGGGGACCGGCTCGTGCGCACCTCCAGGGACGGCGTGGCTTCGGCGGCGCCCGCCGTACTCGAGGACTACGGCTGCGTCGCGGATGGCCTGATCGCCCTGGCCGGAGTGACCGGGGCGGGCGGGTGGCTGGACACGGCCGGGATCCTGCTGGACACGGCGCTCACCCGGTTCCGGGCGAGTGACGGCACCTTCTTCGACACCGCTGACGACAGTGAGCGGCTGATCTACCGCCCGGCGGACGTGGTGGACGGGCCGAGCCCGTCGGGCACGTTCGCCGTCGCCGGGGCGCTGCTCAGCTACTCGGCCCTCACCGGATCGGCAGCGCACCGCAAGGCGGCGGTCGACGCCCTGGCCGGAGTGCCAGCGCTAGCCGCCCAGTTTCCGCGGGCGGTCGGCTCGGGGCTTGCCGTAGCCGAGGCAGCGCTGTCCGGACCGGTGGAGGTCGCGATTGTCGGGCCGCCCTCGGCTGAGCGCGACGCACTGCACGTTGCGGCCATGGCGGCCGCTCCGCCCGGCGCCGTCATCGCGCTCGGGGACGGCGCCGATGGAGCGGGTATTCCGCTGCTGGCCGGACGCGATCCGGTGGGCGGAGTGGCGGCCGCGTACGTGTGCCGGGACTTCGCGTGCCGTGCTCCGGTCACCGAGCCGGATCAGCTCGTAGCGGCGCTCGGCTAAGTGCCGGCCTGCGGCTTCATCAATTGTCCTGCTGAAGTTCGCCAAGCGTTCGCCATGCCAGCTCGCTCGTCCGCGTGACCTCTACCATCATGGGGAACGTCGGGGTATGGACGCATGCGCGCCAAGCGTGCATCGTTACATGCGAGATCGGTGGCCTTGCGGCCGGTGCCCCGCGGCGGAAGGAGATTCGGTGCGCGACGGAAAGCGCCGCCTGCGGGTCGCCGTTGCCGCCGGAAGTCGTCACCTGCGCGGTGCCCTGCGGATCGCCCTTACCGTCAGGAGGCGTCACCTCCGCGCTGCCCTGTGGGTCGCCGTGGCTGCCGGAATCGTCGCGGGCATCTCACCGAGGCTGATCGACGCGGCCTTCTCCGGACCCTCCGGGCATCGGGGGTCAGCGTCGGCGCCAGGACGCGGCGCGACGCTGCGTTCCGGCCTGGGTCAGCTGCGAACCTCGGGTAGCGAGGCGGCCGGGACGTTCATGCCGGCGCTGGACGGGCGGGCGACCGTACCCGTCGCCCAGCTGACGGCGAGTTCAGCCCCCGTGGTTGCGCCGCTGCGCAAACTGCTCGCCGCCGACCTTCTCGTGGTCGCCCCGACGACGCTTCCGGCGACCTCGTTTGGCCAGGTACGGCGGATGCGCGGCGTGCTCGCCACGGAGCCAGTTGATGCGGCCAGGATCAAGCTGGATGGCAGTTACCTCGCCATGCTCGGCGTTAACCCGTCCCGGTTCCGCGCTTTCGCGGCCCGGCCGACCGCGCGGTCGAACGCGCTCTGGCAAAGCGTGGCCGACGGGGACATCGCCGTCTCGTACCTCATGGGCGAGCAGGAACGGCTGCCGCTCGGCGGCACCGTCGAGGTCGCAGGTACGCGCACCGAGAATCTCCGGGTCGGCGGGTTCGGTACGGTCGGCATCGGCGGGGTCGATGCAGTGGTCGCCACTCATGTCGCCGAGTCCCTTGGCCTGCCATCCGACAACGCCATCGTGGTCAGCGCACCGCACGCCTCGCTGAGCGTTCTGATGCACGAGGTCGCCAGGGTGCTACCGCGCGACGCTTCGATCGTGCCGCTTGTCGCCCAGGCCGGCGTGCGCAGCCTGCCGGTCACGCCGGGCTCGGCGGGCGGCGTCGGCATAACCGCCGCCGACGGGCCCGGCCTCACGCTGCAGCAGACGCGCGCGTTCCTGGCCGCGGCGGAAAGCCGCCTCGGCGAGCCGTACGTCTGGGGTGGCGCGGGGCCGTTCGACTTCGACTGCTCGGGACTCGTGCAGTGGTCGATGCGCCAGGCCGGAATCACCATGCCGCGGGTCGCGGTCGACCAGGCGCAGACCGGGCCGCTGATTCCGCTCAGCCAACTCGAGCCGGGCGACCTGCTCTTCTACCACACCGACCCGACAGCACCCGAGTACATCTCGCACGTTGCCATCTATCTCGGGGACGACAAGATGGAGCAGGCGCCCGAGCCAGGCATGGATGTCGAGATCGTCCAGGCAGACTTCGGCACCGATTTCGCCGGCGCCGTCGAGGTCTATCCGAGGGTGGCCGCGGCTGTCGCGGCCGAGTTCTCCTCGAACTGACAGCCACGCTCTCCGCACTTTGGCCGACTCGGACAGTGCTTGCATGACGACTGGCGTGGTGTAATTATCATTACATGGCTGCGAGCGACGACGCTGACGAGACTGGGCCGGGCCAGAGCGGTGCCCACACCGCCGAGGACAAGCTGCGCGCCTGGTTCGTCGGCCGCCTGCCGTCTGAGTGGTACACCGCCGACCCGCAGGTGCGGGCCGACCGCGAGGAGATCACGATCGTCGGCAAGATCGCCGATCCGGAGGCGTCTGCCGACGCGACCGAGGCTGAGCGGGCCGCGGCGGCCGAGGGCCGGGGCAGGCGATTCCGGGAGGAAACGCGCGAGCACCGGATCGAGATCGCCAGGGAAGCCGAGCACCGGTTCGGCCGCAAGGTTTCCTGGGGCGTGGAGTGCGGCGGCTTCAAGGTGATGTTCACCACCTTCTCGGTGCCGGTCATGACCCGTTTGCGCCAGCCTGAACGCCTGGTGCTCGACACGCTCGTCGACGCCGGCGTCGCGCGGAGCCGCAGTGACGCGCTCGCGTGGTGCGTTCGCCTCGTAGGCCAGCATGAGGACAGCTGGCTCGAAGATCTGCGCGCGGCTCTTCGCAAGGTTGAGCAGGTCAGGGGCGAGGGCCCGGGCCTGTAGGCGACGCTGCAAGAAGCCGTGGTCGCTTGCGTTCCTGTGCGGTCCCGGCTTCCGCAATCGGAACGAGGTGCGGCCGGAGCCCACCTCGTTCCCGTTGGTAATGCCTCCTCGGGCGAGCTGACCTAGCGGCACCGCACCGGCCCGCTGCCTGGCCCTCAGCGAGCCCGTAGGGCGCTTCGCCGGTACCGGGCAGAATTGACCCGCATCCGCCGGGGTACACTCCCCGAATCCCGCGGCTCCGGGCGGACCGCCCAGCGTACCGCGGGGTACCGCCAGGGCGGGCGGCCCCGCAAAGCCCGAAATAGGAGGACCAGTCGTGGCGATTGAGGTGGACGCGGCCTCGGCGGCGTTTAACCCGACAGGTGACCTAGAGGAAATTTTCGATGATGCCGGGCTCAACAACCCATGGGTGCGTGAGTACGTTCGGCACTGGGCCGAGCACACCGGCGTCGACCGCGTCGAGGTAATCGGCGCTGCGGATGACGCGCGTCTGCTGAACGAGTCGCTCGCGGCGGGCGAGATCATGCCAGCCGGCGAGGGTCGCTACTACGCGCGCAGCTACACCAAGGACACCGCGCGGTCGGAAGAGCGCACGATCGTGGCTACCGCAGACCCGGCGGACAAGGGTGTCTACGACAACTGGCACCCCTCGAGCGAGATGCGGCCGCTGCTCGAGGAGCGGATGCGCGGCGCCTCCGCCGGCAAGACGATGTACGTCATCCCGTACCTGATGGCCCCGCCCGGCTCTCCGCTCGAGTCGTACGCAGCGGGTGTCGAGCTCACCGACCACCGCACGGTGGCACTGCACATGATCCGGATGGCCCGCTGCGGCGTCGAGCACGTCAACGACTTGGCTGAGCAGGACAAGTTCGTTCGCGGCGTCCACGTCACCGGCGACCTGGAGCGCCTGGGCCAGGGCACGCCGTCCGATCAGCGGTACTTCGTCACGTTCGCCGACGAGCGGATGATCCTGCACTTCGGCTCCTCTTACGGCGGGAACGCGCTGCTCGGAAAGATCGCGCACGGCCTGCGGCAGGCGGCCTACGACGGGTGGGCGTCGAAGGAGTTCCTCGCCGAGCAGTTCATGCTCATCGGCATCACGGACAAGCACACGGGGCGTACCTGGCACATTTGCGGCGGATTCCCGAGCGCGTCCGGCAAGACCAACCTGGCCATGATGCTTCCGCCAGACAGTCTCGGCGACCGCTACCACGTCGAGTTCTACGGCGACGACATCGCGTGGCTGCGAGTGGACCCGACCGATGGCAAGATCTACGCGATCAACCCGGAGAACGGCGTCTTCGGAGTGGCCAAGGACACCAACGAGGCGACGAACCCCACCGCCCTGGGCTCGGTGGCGCCCGGCACGGGAGTGCTGTTCACCAACGTCGCTTACAACGAGGTCACCCACGAGGTGTGGTGGGAAGGCCGGACGCCGGAGCCGCCGGCCGACCTCGCTGGCTGGCGCGACTGGACCGGGCAGCTGATCTCCGAGCGCCCGGAGGTCGAGCAGGGCAAGCCCTGGGCGCACCCGAACAGCCGGTTCACGACCAGGCTGACCAAGGTGCCCAACATCGCCACCGACTACAACAAGCCCAAGGGCGTCCCGATCGACGCGATCATCTTCGGTGGCCGTACCCGAGACCGGGAGCCGCTGATCCGCGCGATGACCGACGTCGCCGAGGGCGTCTATGACGGCCTGACGCTGGGTGCCGAGGCGACCTTCGCGGCCGAGGGCGTAGATGGCCAGTTGCGCTACGACCCCATGTCGATGCGACCGTTCATGTCCTATCCGGAGGGCGCCTACGCGGCCCACTGGCTTAAGATCATCGGTGCCGCCGCCGACAAGCCGATCTTTGCCCACGTCAACTGGTTCCAGCGTGACGTCGGCGACGGGCACTTCCTGTGGCCCGGCTACCGGGAGAACCTGCGGCCGCTGCTGTGGCTCATGCGGCTCAGGGACGGCGAGGTCGAGGGCATTCAGACGCCGGTCGGCATTGTTCCGGCCAAGGCGGAACTGGACGTCGCGGGCGTTGAGATCAGCCCGGAGGACCTGGACCGGATCCTGTCCATTGACATCGACCGCTGGCGGCAGGAAATGGGGCGTCGCGAGCAGCACCTGGCCCAGTTCAACGGGCTGCCAGAGGAGATCTGGGCCGCGCATCGCCGTGTCGCCGCGGCGTTGGACGCGCAAGAGGACTAGGGGCCTGGGGGGTGCGCCGCTTTCTGCGGTGACGATGTTAACGTTCCGTTATGGGGGAACTACGCTGCGTCGATGGCTCATTGCTGTCTGTGACCGCCGTGACGTGCCGCGACCGAGCAGGACAGCCCTATGAGATCACGCTGAACCTGGCCAGGGACTCGGTCCCGTTCGCCTCCGTCGGCCAGCGCTGCGGCCATCACCTGGCGCTCCTCGCCGACAGCGTCTCGGCCGCCCGGCTCGACCCTGAGCAGGCCGCAGCGTGGCCGGATCCCGACGACCGGTTCCCCAGCCCGGCGCCGCCTGCGGCAGTGCCGGGTAACGGCGGCCGGCACCACATGGGCGGTTACCTGCCGGGCGAGTCGGAGTACTTCTCCCTGCGCTCGCGCGATCGAGTTGACCTGCCGGGAAGCGGTGAGCTGCGCTGCTTGCTGCGTTCCAGCGCGATCTGGATGGGCGAGTGCACCGGCACCGGCCGGCGCGCCCATCCGGGCCGTGGCCCATGGCCGGCGGTGAGAGAGTCGACCGTCGGCCGCGACCGGTGGCGGCTGTCGAGAAGAGCAGTGATCGAGGCCTGGGGGGCAGGCGGGATCGGAGTGCGAGCTGTCCTGACTTCGGCCGAACTGGTGGCATTCTTGGATACGGTTCTCACGGAGCCAGACAGCTTCGTCCCGGCCGGGGCGGAGGCCGGGGAGTCAGCGGGGAAGCAGATGGGTGGGACTGCGGTACCGATCTGGCGGCAGCGAGGAAGGGTGCCGGATGGGATTGCGCGATCTCGTCTACCGGCTGTACGAGCGCAGGCTCGAGGCGGCGCTAACGCCTCAGGCGATACCCCGCCACGTCGGGGTGATGTGCGATGGTAACCGCCGCTGGGCGAGGTCGGCCGGGCTGGCCGACGTAAGCAGCGGCCACCAGGCCGGCGCGGACAAGATCTTTGAACTACTTGACTGGTGCCAGGACGCCGGCGTGGAAGTCGTCACGCTGTGGCTCCTGTCGACAGACAACCTGGCCAGGCCGGGGACCGAGCTCGAGCCGCTCTTGCGGATCATCGAGGGTACCGTCCAGGAGCTGGTCGCCGAGGGGTGGCACGTCAAACCGGTCGGCGCTCTTGACCTGCTGCCGGCTGACGTTGCGCAGGTCCTGAAGGACGCTGGGGAGGCCACCGCCGGCCGCCCCGGCCTGCTCGTCAACGTGGCGGTCGGCTACGGCGGCCGGCGCGAGATCGCCGACGCGGTCCGCTCGCTGCTCCAAGATCACGCCACTCGCGGCACGACCATCGAGGAGCTCGCCGAGATCCTGGACGTTGACCACATCGCCGAGCACCTTTACACGGCCGGCCAGCCCGATCCTGACCTGGTGATCAGGACCTCCGGTGAGCAGCGCCTCGGTGGCTTCCTGTTGTGGCAGAGCGCACATTCGGAGTTCTATTTTTGCGACGCCTACTGGCCCGCCTTCCGGCGCGTCGACTTTCTCCGCGCGCTGCGCTCCTACGGTGCCAGGCACCGCAGGTTTGGCGCGTGAACAGCTCGTTACGGTACTTCCGTCGCTGACATCACTTAGGTACGGTGATCGTGACGGGCGGTGCCTAGCCGCCCGCCGGGAAGGCCCTCGAGATACTCGAGCTTCGTGCCCATTCGGCGCGCGAGATGAGCGACAGGGCCGGTGTGCGGCCCCTAGCTGGCCAGACCCGGTCCCGCCGACACATCTGTGTCCGACCGCGGCGTCCGAAAAGGCGCCCAGGGGAGAGCGAGTGGCCACTTCCTCAGCACGCCGTCCATCGCGGCAGTCAGAGTCCGATGACACCAGCGGACAACGCCGTACGTACGTCCTCGACACCAGCGTCCTGCTGGCAGACCCGGCGGCCATCGGCAGGTTCGCCGAGCACCGCGTCGTTCTGCCCGTCGTCGTAATCACCGAGCTCGAGGCCAAGCGCCACCATCCGGAGCTCGGCTTCTTCGCCCGCCAGGCGCTGCGCTATCTCGATGATCTACGCGTTGAGTATGGCCGCCTGGATGCCGACCTTCCGATCGGGGACTGCGGCGGCAGCGTCCGGGTGGAGCTGAACCACTCCGACCCTGGCGTGCTCCCGGCTGGCTTCCGGCTCGGCGACAACGACACGCGGATTCTGTCGGTGGCCTGCAGCCTGGCCGCCGAGGGCGACAGCGTCATCCTGGTCTCCAAGGACTTGCCGCTGCGGGTCAAGGCGGCTGCCGTCGGCCTGACCGCGCAGGAGTACCGGGCGGAGCTCCCGCCGGACTCCGGCTGGACCGGGATGGCCGAGCTGGACGTGACGCCCGCTGAGATCGACGAGCTTTATGACGCCGGACGGGTTGACCTGGCCGCGGCCCGCGACCTGCCTTGCCATACCGGGCTGGTGCTGATATCCGGCATCTCGGGTGCGCAGAGCGCGCTCGGCCGGGTGCTGCCAGACAAGTCGGTGAAGCTGGTGAGGGGAGACCGCGAGGCGTTCGGGCTGCGCGGCCGCAGCGCAGAGCAGCGAGTCGCGCTTGACCTGCTGCTGGACGGTGACGTCGGGATCGTCTCGCTGGGCGGCCGGGCCGGCACGGGCAAGTCGGCGCTGGCGTTGTGCGCGGGCCTGGAGGCGGTGATGGAGCGGCGCCAGCACCGCAAGCTCGTGGTGTTCAGGCCGCTCTACGCGGTTGGCGGGCAGGAACTCGGGTACCTGCCAGGTTCCGAGGCCGACAAGATGAATCCCTGGGCCCAGGCGGTGTTCGACACCCTCTCGGCGGTGACCTCGAAGGAAGTGATCGACGAGGTGCTGGAACGCGACATGCTCGAGGTCTTGCCGCTGACCCACATCCGCGGCCGATCGCTGCACGACTCGTTCGTCGTCGTCGACGAGGCGCAGTCGCTGGAACGCGGCGTGCTGCTGACCGTCCTGTCCAGGATCGGCGGCGGGTCCCGGGTGGTGCTGACCCATGACATCGCGCAGCGTGACAACCTGCGGGTGGGCCGGCATGACGGCGTGGTTGCCGTGATCGAGAAGCTCAAGGGCCATCCGCTGTTCGCGCACGTCACCTTGGTGCGCTCCGAGCGTTCCCAGATCGCCGCCCTAGTCACCGAGATGCTGGAGGACTCGGGGCTGTAACTGCGTCGACCAGGGTGTCGGCTGCGGTACCGTGACCGGCGTGGAATATCCGTCCGTGTCGGTCGTGATGCCGGTCAGGAACGAGGAACGCCACTTGGCCGAGGCCGTGCGGCACGCCCTCGGCCAGGACTACCCGGGCCCGCTCGAGCTCGTGCTTGCCGTCGGGCCGTCCACCGACCGGACCGAGCAGATCGCGCGGGACCTGGCGGCCGCCGAGCCGCGCATCACCGTGGTGGCCAGCCCGACCGGGAGGATCCCGGCCGCCCTCAACCTCGCCGTCTCCGCGGCGCGGCACCGGGTGATCGCCCGGATCGACGGGCACGCCCTGTTCCCCCCCGAGTACCTGCGGACCGCGGTCGCGGTGCTGGCGGCCACCGGTGCCGCCGACGTCGGCGGGGTCATGGCGGCCGAGGGCGAGACCCCGTTCCAGCAGGCCGTCGCGTGGGGGATGACGTCGCGGGCCGGAGTCGGCTCGGCCGGCTGGCACACCGGCGGCGACGCGGGCCCCGCCGACACCGTCTACCTCGGCGTCTACCGCCGCGACGTGATCGAGCACGTCGGCGGGTGGGACGAGGAGATGCTCCGGGCAGAGGACTGGGAGCTGAACTACCGCATCCGGGCCAGCGGCGCCCTGGTCTGGTTCACCCCCGAGCTCCGCGTCACCTACCGGCCGCGGGAGAGCGCCCGCGCCCTCGCCACCCAGTATTTCCATTACGGCCGCTGGCGGCGGGTCATCGTCCGCGAGCACCCGGAAACAGCCAGCTTCCGCTACCTCGCCCCGCCGGCCGCCGCCGGGCTGGTCGGCGCCGGTCTACTGGCGGGCCTGGCCGGCCTGGCCGGCATCGCGTCCGGGGCGCCGGCCGCGGTGGGCTGGCTGACCGCGGGCCTGGCGATCCCGGTCATCTACCTGGGCGGCATCGCCGCGGTCAGCGCGGCGCTGTCCAGGGAGGTCCCGGCTCGCGTGCGCGCCCGGCTGCCGCTGGTCCTGGCCATCATGCACATGTGCTGGGGCGCCGGGTTCTTGACCAGCCCCCGGACGCTGCACCGGGGCCGGAAAGCTGACACGCGTGTCCGTTCTGCTCGAAAGAAAGCCGATCCGGCGGCCCCGGTCAGGGCAGAATGAGCCATGGACTTTGATCTTGCCGCGCTGCTGGCGGCCCACCGCGGTGACGGATACGACCTGTACAGCCGGTACATGAACGCTCAGCAGCCGCGGGTGCTGCACGCGATCGGCTTCGACAAGGTCTACGAGCGCGCCGAGGGAGCGTACCTGTACGACTCCGAAGGCAACCAGTACGCCGACTTCCTGGCCGGCTTCGGCGTGTTCGCGGCCGGCCGCAACCACCCGGTGATCCGCAAGGCGCTGCACGATGCGCTCGACGCCCAGCTCGCCGACTGGACCCAATTCGACTGCGGCCCGCTGCCGGGCCTGCTGGCCGAGCGGCTGCTGGCCCGCGCGCCCGGGCTCGAGCGTGTGTTCTTCTGCAACAGCGGTACCGAGGCAGTGGAGTCCGCGCTGAAGTTCGCCAGGTACGCCACCGGCCGCGGCCGGGTCCTTTACTGCGACCACAGCTTCCACGGGCTGACCACCGGGTCGCTGTCGGTCAACGGCTCGGCCGATTTCCGCCGCGGGTTCGATCCGCTGCTGCCCGACACCTCCGTCCCGCTCGGCGACCTGGACGCGCTCAAGGCCGAGCTGCGCCGCGGCGACGTCGCCGCGCTGATCATCGAACCGATCCAGGGCAAGGGCGTCCACATGCCGCCCGACGGGTTCCTCACCGCGGCCGCTTCGCTGCTCCACCAGCACGGCGCGCTGTTGATCTGCGACGAGGTGCAAAGCGGCTTCGGGCGCAGCGGCAAGTTCTTCGCCTACCAGCACGAGCAGGTCGTGCCGGACATCGTCACCGTGGCCAAGGCGCTGTCCGGTGGGTTCGTCCCGGTCGGCGCGATGCTGGCCAAGAG
>JASHUG010000344.1 GCA_030040155.1 Streptosporangiaceae bacterium
CAGCGCCCGGACGTCCATCTCGACGCCCAGCACCGAACGGACCCGGCTGACTAGCCGCACGGCGAGCAGCGAGTGCCCGCCCAGGTCAAAGAAATTGTCCCCGGCCCCGACCCGGTCCAGCCCCAGCACCTCCGCGAACTCCCCGCAGAGGATCTCCTCCCGCACCGTGGCCGGACCCCGGCCGCCTGGCGCCGCCGCGTAGTCGGGGGCGGGGAGCGCAACGCGGTCCACCTTCCCGCTCGGGGTCAGCGGCACCGCCTCGATCACCGCCACCGCCGACGGCACCATGAACTCCGGCAGCCGCCCGGCCGCGAACTCCCGCACCGCCCGCGCCAGCCGCAGACCATCATCGCCGGCTGCATCTCTGGCGGCGGGGACCACGTACCCGGCCAGCCGCCGGTCTCCCGGCGTGTCCTCGCGCGCGACCACCACCGCCCGGGCGACCCCCGGGCAGGCGGCCAGCACCGCTTCCACCTCGCCCGGCTCGACCCGGAACCCGCGGATCTTGACCTGGTCATCGGCCCGGCCCAAGAACTCCAGCACCCCGCCCGCCGTCCACCGCGCCAGGTCCCCGGTCCGGTACAGCCGCGACCCGTCGCCGACGAACGGATCGGCCACGAACCGCTCCGCGGTCAGCGCCGGCCGCCCGGCATACCCGCGCGCCAGCTGCGCCCCGCCAATGAACAATTCCCCGGCCACCCAAGCCGGCACGGGCGCCATCGACCGGTCCAGCACATAAATCTGGGTGTTGGCCACCGGCGACCCAATCGGAACCGGCCCGCCCGCCAGGTCACCAGCCCCCAGCCGAGCGGTGGCCACCCCGATCGTGGTCTCGGTCGGGCCGTAATGGTTGACCACACGTCTCGAGACCGCCACCGCGGCGAGCTCGCGCGCCAACGCGGCCGGGATCGCCTCCCCGCCCAGCAGCAGGGTCTGGGCCGGGACCAGCCCCGCCAGCCCGCCGCTGGCGAGCGCCGCCAGATGCGAGGGCACCACCTTCAGGTAATCGATGCCGTGCCCGGCCAGGTATCGGGCCACCGCGCCCGGGTCTGTGACCGTGGCCGGGTCGAGGATGTGCAGCACCCCGCCAGTAACCAGGCTGGCGAAAATTACGGTGTTACCGAAATCGGTGACAGGGGGCTGGAGCAGCGCGTACCGGCCGCCCGGCTCGCCCAGCCCAGCCTGGTTTGGCACCGCGGTCAGGTAATTGACCAGCCCCGAGTGAGTGACCTGCACCCCCTTTGGCACCCCCGTCGACCCCGACGTGTACATGACATACGCCAGCTGAGCCGGGACCACCGCCACCTTCGGCGCAGCGGCCGGCATTGCCGCTACTGCCGCCGCGACCGCCGGGTCATCCATGATGACCGTACGGATCCGCCCTACGGGAAGCTCGTCCATGATCGCGGACCTAGCGACCACGACCGCGGCCCGGCTGTCGCTCAGCATGAACGCGAGCCTCGGCACTGGGTACCTGGGATCTAGCGGCAGGTAGGCAGCGCCGGCCTGCCACACCGCCAAGATCGCGGCGATGACCTCGGGGCCGCGTTCCAGGCACAGGCCCACTACGGTCTCCGGCCCCGCCCCCGCCGCGCGCAGGTACCGCGCCATCCGACCCGCCCACTGCGCGAGCCCGACGTAGCTCCACGCCGCCGCGCCGCAGACCACCGCCACAGCATCCGGGGTCCGGACCGCCTGAGCGGCGAAGAGCTCATGGACACTGCCCGCCGAGGACGCACTATTCCAGCCGGACAGGATCTGCCGCCGCTCCGCCTCGGGAAGGATCTCCACCTGGCGCACCGGGGCCATCGGCTCGGCGGCCACCCCCGCCAGGACCCGCACCAGCCGCTCGGCGAACATCTCCGCGGCCGCGGGGTCGAACAGGTCCGCCGCAACCGTGACCGACCCGGCCAGCCCGCCCGGCCGGCCATCTAGATCGAACGCCTCGCTCACGCTGACGTTTAGGTCGAACCTGGCCGCCTCGGTGTCGGCCGGCACCGAGGCAATCTGCACGCCGGGCAGGTCCAGCACCGCCGGGGCGTTGTTCTGCACTGCGAGGTTGACCTGGAACAACGGGTGACGGGCCAGCGACCGCTGCGGGGAGAGAACTTCCACCAGCCGCTCGAACGGCACATCGTGGTGATCCAGCGCGTCCAGCCAGCGTTCGCGGACCCGTCCCAGAACGTCGGCGAACGAGGGGTCTCCGGACACGTCAGTGCGCAGCACGAGGGTATTGATGAAGAATCCGACCAGCTCGTCCAGGGCTGTATCGTTGCGTCCTGCGATCGGTGAGCCGACCGGGATATCGTCGCCGGAACCGAGCCGGGACAACAGCACGCAGACCGCGGCCTGACACACCATGAAGAACGTGGCCCCTTGCGCGCGGGTCAGCGCAGCCAGCTGCTGGTGCACCGCAGCCGGGACCTCCAGGGGGACAGTGTACCCGCGGTGGCTAGGCACCGCCGGGCGTGGCCGACTGGCCGGCAGTGTCAGTTCCTCGGGCGCGCCGGCCAGGGCCTGGCGCCAGTAGCTGACCTGCCTGGCCAGCACGCTGCCCGGGTCGTCTTCCTCGCCCAGCAGCTCGCGCTGCCATAGGGCGTAATCGGCGTACTGCACCGCCAGCGGCTCCCAGTCTGGCGCCGCGCCCGCATGCCGTGCCGCGTACGCGGCCGAGACGTCGCGGGCCAGCAGTCCGAGCGACCAGCCATCGGCCGCGATGTGATGGACCACCACCACCAGCACATGCTCATCCAGGCCCGTCTCGAACAACTCGGCACGCAGCGGGAGCTCCGCGGCCAGGTCAAACGGCCGCCCGGCCGCCTCGGCGACCGAGCCGGCCAGGTCGGCCTGCGCGACCTCGGCCACCCGCAGCTCCCAGCCCAGCTCTTGCATATCCAGGACCTGCTGATAGGGCTGGCCGCCTGCGGCCGGGAATACGGTGCGCAGGACCTCGTGCCGGGCGATCACATCCGCCAGCGCCGCGCCCAGCGCTGGCACGTCCAGGTCCCCGCGCATCCGGAGCGCCACCGGGTTGTTGTACGTCGCAGTCGCCCCTTCCAGCTGCGCGACGAACCACAGCCGCTGCTGAGAGAATGACAACGGCACCCGCTGCGGCCG
>JASHUG010000345.1 GCA_030040155.1 Streptosporangiaceae bacterium
TCATGGCCGAGGACACGTGCTGCTGGCGCAGGATGACGATGACCGCGAGGTCGAGCCCGACCCCGATCATGTTGCCGATCGTGATCAGCAGCATCGTCGCGCGCAGAACCGGGGCATGCCACAGCGTCTTGACCCCCGCGAACATCCCGGACTCCGACGTGTCCGCCGCGGGCGCGGCCCCGCCGCCCGACTCACCGCCTGACCCAGGACTCGACCCCGCACCCGACTCAGCGCCTGACCCGGCGCCTGACCCGTCCGATCCGGACGCGGCCGCCGCGGCCGCCGCAGCCGCGGAGTAGCCGCCAGGCATCGCCTTCATCGCAATCGCTGCCAGCGCCGAGGAGATGAACGTGGCCGCGGTGGCCAGGAATGGCACGGAGTGCGAGAGCGCGCTGATCCCGTAGAGCGCGCCGCCAGTCGGCGGTCCGGCCAGCGCCGCGCCGTTTTGCCGCACCTCGTCCTGGACCAGTGCCGAGGTGAGCTGAGCCGGCGGCACCACCGAGCGCAGCAGCGGCAGCCTGGCCGCGGCGGAGACGGCCTGGCCGATGCCCAGCAGAGCGGCGGCCACCAGCAGCCATGGCAGCGACAGCCAGCCGAGGATCAGGCCGACTGCGACCGCCGCCGTCACCAGGCCGCGGACCGACTCGGCGGCAATGACGATCAATCGCCGGTCGTGCCGGTCCGCCAGCTGTCCGCCCGGCAGGGAACCGGCGACCACGCCTAGCGTCAGGACCGCCGCGAATAGCCCGGCCTTGGCCGGCGATCCGGTCAGCGTCAGGACCGCAAGCGGATAGGCCACGTCCGCGACGCTGGCCCCAAGCGACGAGGCGGCGGTGCCGATCCACAGCATTTGAAACTGCAGGTTCCGTCGCAGGGGAACGAGGCGCTCGCCGGGCTCGCCGGTCTGCGCGCCGGCCTCGTGACCGGGCTCATCGCCGGACTGGTCCGGTCTAGTCTGAACCGCTGGAGTACTCATTTGCTTGCCCCTCAATGTTCTTGGCTGCGGCAGCATTCATGAATACGTGAATGATTGCATCTCCGTGAGCATGTGGCAAGATGGAATGGTGGAAGATCTACGACACGCGGCCACCGCGGGCAGCGACGCCGGCCCGGCCGCGCCTCTGGCGTCAAAGACCGTGCAGGACGTCGAGATGCTGCGGGCCCTGGCCGATCCGACCAGGCTGGCGATCCTGAGCACGCTGATGGCGCAGCGCGATGATCTGCCGGTGCTGTCGGTGAAGGAGATTGCCGCCCGCCTGGGCGAGCCGCAAACCAAGCTCTACCGGCACGTGAAGCAGCTGGAGGCGGCGGGCCTGATCAGGGTCGCGGCCACGCGCATGGTGTCGGGCATCCTCGAGCAGCGCTATCAGGCCAGCCAGCGGGATCTGCTGTTCGACGGCAAATTCCTGCGCGCGCATGCGGATGACTCCGGGGCAGCGGTAACCGCGATGATCGACGGCTTCATGGCCGGGTGGCTGGCGGCGTTCGGGGACGAGCGGCTATCGCCGGAAAAAGTCCAGGAAGCTGAGCGCTACCGCGTGCCGACGATGGCGTATTGCGAAACGCGGGTGAGTCCGGCCAGGGCAGCAGAGATCAAGGACAGGCTGCAGGAACTGATGGCGCTGATCGACGACGAGACTTACGAGGATCCCGAGGGCGTTCTCGTCGATGTCCTGATGGGCTACTACGCGGCCACGGAGCCCGAGCCTTCCTGAGCCGGTGCCCCGGCGGCGCTGGCCGCCGGGGCACCCTGCACTCGGTACGGCTAGCTGGACCGCAGCCAGGTGTTGCTGAAGGCGCCACTGCTGCTGATCGAGCTGGTGGAGTCCTTGTCGGCTCCGCTGTTGTCGACCATCACAATCTCGGTCGGGCTCTGCGACCCGAGCGAGGTGCCGTTCGCGTCAGACGAGCCGTAGCTGACGGTTCCGAAGTCGGCCAGCGGCAGCACCCCGGTGTCCGATGAGGGAGCTTCGGTGATGACTTCAGCCGAGGACCGGTCAAGCCCGGTCTCGTTGATCGTCTGGGTCTGCGTCCAGCCCTGCGTCTCGTCGGTGAGCACCAGCGTGTAGGTCTCGGTTCCGGAGAACGTGACCGACGCGCTGATGGTGTCACCGGGCTTGACGGTGTTGGTGTAGTACACCGGGTCGGCCGGATACATCTCGTACCAGCCGTAGTAGTCCGGTGACGTCCCATCACAGTCAGAGTCGGTGCCGGTCTGCTCGACGGAGTCACTGCTGTAACCGTCGAGGCCGACCCAGAACGCGGCATAGGAGTCCGAGCCGCCGCGGCCGTGCCGACCGCCGCCGCTGCTCGTGCACGTGGCCGTGGGCTGAGTCCACGTGGCCGACGCGCTGGTGAAGGCACCGTTGGAACCGGTCGCTGCGTACCCGGACCAGTTGGTGCTCTCGACGGTTGCGTTGCGGCCATCGCGAGCGGCAGTGTGCCGGCCAGCCCAGTCCATGAGGCCACCAGGCCTGAAGGCATGCACGCTGGCCGAGCCGGGGCGGACGTCAGTCACGCGGCCTGCGTGCACTGACGATGCCTGAGCGACGCTTGAGATGGCAAGCATCGCTCCGAACGCCAGCGTTGCGGACAGTACAGCTATGCTCCAGCGACGTAACATTGATCTCCTTTCGCCGGTGGATGCACGAACGGTGGTTCTCAGCGCGCGTACTCAGCCGCTTGCGGGCAGCATCAAATGGCCCCGACCGGCTCGTCACTTAGCGTGGGCAGCGTCGTCAGGAGCGTTGGGGCACATAATGAATTTTCGTACAACGGACTGTTAAAACACCGAACTTGCAGGGTGTGCCGTGAACGTACTGTGGCCAATAGTTACGGTTAAACCAAAGAATGGTAAAGAATTGGTAAAGCAAGCAGTTCGGTCGCTGAGCCGGGTTCGGGCCACTCCGCTGAAGTAGGGCTTCCTCTGACTTAATTACTTCAATGAAGATATAGCCACTTATTCAATGTTTTAAAGTATTTAAATCGGCAGCTGCGGTGCCGTTATTGCGCGGACTGCTCGGTCCTGGCGTACCGTGAATCCGGACCCCGAGGAGACGCCGTGCCGCTTCCCCCGCCCGACCGCCGGAACAGCTTTGCGCAGCGGCTGTTCGCCCCGCTCCCCGCTCGGTACGACCGGCTGGCCGAGCTGCTCTCGTTCGGCCAGAACGGGCGCTGGCGACACGCGATGATCGGTCACCTGGAGCCGGGCGACGGCCAGCTGATCCTGGACGTGGCCGCCGGCACGGCCGGCATCTCGCTGCAGCTGGCCAGGCGGCTCGGGGCCCGAGTCGTCGGTGTGGACCTGACCGAGCCGATGCTGCAGCAAGGCGAGCGCAACATCGCGGCGGCCGGTGCTTCCGATCGCATCGCGCTGGTGGCCGGCCGGGCCGAGCAACTGCCGTTCCCTGACGCCTCCTTTGACGCACTGACCTTCAGCTACCTGCTGCGGTACGTGGCCGATCCGGAGGCGACGCTCAGCGAGCTTGCCCGTGTGGTGCGGCCCGGCGGCACGATCGCGAGCCTGGAGTTCCTCGTACCCCCGAACCGCTTCTGGCGTTTCTGGTGGCGCGCCTACACGGCGACGCTGCTTCCGCTCGGCGGCTTGATCACCGGCGGACGAGAGTGGTTCAAGGTCGGCCGGTTCCTCGGCCCGAACATCAGGGGGCACTACCGCAGCTACCCGGTCGGCTGGACCGTCAACGCCTGGCAGCAGGCTGGCGTGCGGGACGTCGGCTGGTCCGCGATGAGTCTCGGCGGCGGGCTGGTCATGTGGGGAACAAGGGCGAGTGGCTGAGCCACAGCCGGGCGCCATGCCTGGCCGGCCGGCCGCGGCAGCGGCGGACGCCGGTTCCGCGTCCCGGCCGGCCTACTACGCTGCGGCTCCGGGCGGATGGCGCGACTGGTGGACCTTACTCCACCCGCCCTATACGGCGTGGCACCTCGCGTACGTCGTCATCGGCGCAACGCTCGCACCGCATGTCCGGCTGATTCCGCTGCTGGCCAGTCTCGGCGCGTTCTTCCTCGCCGTGGGGCTGGCCGCGCATGCCCTCGATGAACTGCACGGCCGACCGCTGCGAACGCGCATTCCGAGCGCGGTCCTGACCGCGATCGCGGTAGCAGCCCTGGCCGGAGCGGTCGGCCTGGGCGTGGCCGGGGTCACGCGGGTCGGCTGGGAGCTCATCCCGTTCATGGTCGCGGGCCCGTTCCTGGTCGTCGCCTACAACGCCGAGCTGTTTGGCGGGATCGTGCACACCGACGCCGGATTCGCGGCGGCCTGGGGGGCCTTCCCGGTGCTGACCGCGTACGTGGCGCAGACGGGAACGCTGTCGGCCGGGTCGGTCCTGGCCGCCGGGGGCGCCTTCTGCCTCTCCGTAGCCCAGCGCAGCCTGAGCACGCCCGCGCGGATGCTGCGCCGCCGCACGTCGGTAGTAACCGGCGGCATAACGCTGGCCGGCGGCGAGGTCATCAGCCTCGACAGCGCCCGGCTGCTGCAGCCGCTCGAGCGCGCCCTGCGCTCGATGTCCTGGAGCATTGTCTTGCTGGCTGCCGCGCTGGCCATTGCCAGGCTCGGCTAGCCGCTTGCGCGCTGTCGGCTCGTTACCCGAACGAGAATGGCTGACATCGCAGCTGGCGAATGCCACCCTCACGCCGTGGAGGGCGTCTCGACCCGCCCGGCGCGGCTCGAGGAGCTGCCGTTCCTCGATGACCTGATGCTGCGATCGAAGTCGCACTGCGGTTTGCCCGAAGCTCACAGCGCGTCGTGCCGCTGCAGGTACCCCAGCGCCACCCAGCCGATGGGCACCGGCAGCCAGAACGTGATCAGGCGGAACAGCACCACCGCGGCGAAGGCATGGGCATTGGTCAGGCCAGCCACGATGAGGGTTGCGGTCAGCGCCGCCTCGACCGCGCCGAGCCCGCCCGGCGTCGGCACCGCAGACCCGACCGCGTTCCCGGTCAGGAACGCCACCGCGATGGCCGGGAGGCTCGCGTGGCCGCCGACTGCGACGACGCAGGCCGCCAGGCACAGGGTGTATCCGAGGGTGACCATCAGCGCGCCGCCGATGCCCTCCACCAGCTTGACCGGCTTCTGGGAGATGTCCAGCAGCCGCGGGATGACCTGGCCGAGGGCGGGTGCTATCCGCGAGCGGGCGAGCCGGCGGCCACCGGGAAAGGCCAGGATGATGAGGATGGCCGCGGCCAGCGCGGCGAGCGCGATGTAGACCCAGCCGGGCGGGCGGAACTTCGCTGAATGGACTGCGCCGGTCAGCGCCGCGAAGATCACGAGCAGCGTTATGTGCAGCGCGAACGCAAAGACCTGGGAGACGCCGACGCTGGCCGCGGCGTCGGCCGGCTCGACGTTCGATTTATGCAGGTACCTGAGGTTCAGCGCGACGCCGCCGACCGCGGCAGGCGTAACCAGCGTCACGAATGACCCGGCCAGCTGGACCAGGAACGTCCGGGAGAGCCTGAGCTTTTCGAGGACGAATCCCGACAGCGACCACGAGGCGCCGACGTAGGTGATGGCGGTCAGCGCGACCGCGAGCAGGATCCAGTGCCAGTCCGCGCTCTTGAGCACGGGGATGAAGCTGTTGTGGGCCAGCTGGCCGATCACGATGTAGCCGGCAAAGACCGTGGCCACAAATGTCACCACGGTCCGCGGCCGGATGCGTTCCAGCTGCTCGGGTGGTACTTCGGTCTCTGGCGCGCTGCCGATCAGCCGCTTGCGGAGCGCGGGCAGCACGTCCTTGTCGCGCCGCAGCGCCGCCCGGGTGGAACGGTGCAGCACAACCGGCTGCAGCAGTGGCACCAGCCCGGCCACGTCCGCGTCGCCCATCTTTGCCCTGGCCGTATCGGCCGCGCGCTCGGGTCCGACGAGCAGGGCAAGTGAGGCCGTGAGTTGCGCAAGATCGAGCCGCAGCTGCAGGTCGGTTGCGGCCACGTCGCCGTCGCCAGGGTCCAGCAGCATGACCCCGTAGGACCCGTTCCCGTCCCTGGTCAGCATGATGTGATCGGACGTGAGGGCCCTGTGCGTCACCCGGTGCCTGTGCATCTTCAGCACGGCGTCGAAGATGTGCGCGAGCTGGGCGTCGCTCGGGGCCTTCGGCAGGTCGGCCAGGGTCACGCCCGGATGGTGGTCGGTGGCCAGCACCGCCGCCTCTGGCCCGACCCGCAAGACCGCCCGCAGCCGCGGCGTCGCGACGCCTGCATCCTCCAGCGCGTACGTCATCAGGGCCCGCCGCTCGATGGCCCGGTCGACGGTGAGCGGCGTGGGCCGGATCACCTGACTGCGCAGCCGGAGGCCGCGGTAGATCCGGTAGATAGCGTCGGCCGTCTGCTGGTCGCGGTCGAACACGGTCACGTCCAGCATCCGGCCGTCTCGCTGCAGCGCCGCGTACCGGCGGTTATCGGTGCTGGGGTCAGGGATGCGGCGGATCTCGCTCACCGGCGCGGCCACTCCGCTCAGCGCACTGGCGATCTCGGCCGCGGTCGGCCGCTCGGACTTCGTGCCGACGGCGTAGCGCAGCCCGGTGCCTACCGCCTGCCCGATCAGCAGCGTGATGAGCAGCGTGAGCACCGTCGTCGTGCCGTTGGAGGAGGCCACGCTGGCCAGGCAGTAAAAGCCGATGGCCAGCACGAATGCGGTCCGCCACCGCGGCCTGCCGGAGAGGCCGAGCACGGTGATGAAGGCCACCAGCCCGGCCAGGTAGGCATCCAGTGGCGAGCCGGCTCCAGGGCCGCCTTGCTTGGCCAGGGCGTGCGACAGGCCGGAGAGCGAATGCAGGTGCAGCAGGGCGTCGAACGCCAGCGTGACGCCGGACGCCGCGAGGCCGATGGCGGCCGCCTCGATCAGACGCCGGAGCTGCCCGCGGAAGATCAGCATGACCGCCATCAGGACCGGCAGCACGAACAGCGCGAGGGAGGCCAGCGTCGACAGCGGCGCGATCACGCCGGTTGCCAGCTTGCGGCTGGCATACACCAGGTCAACCTCGACGCCGGTTGCGGTGGCCCTGGCGAGCAGGGCGAGGCCGACCAGAAGTGCTATCTCGACACACGCCGTGACGCAGCGCAGGATGTCAGACGGCAGCCGGACGCGAGGCTCGAGCCGGTCTTCAACCCGGACGGCAGCCGACAACGTGGCAGGGCGCCCCGCACGTACGGGCGGCGAGCCCACCATTGCCGCCTCCGGCGGCCGTCGTCGGGACAGCCTCACGACCAGATAGTTTCACCTGGTCCGGCCCGGATCCCACCTGACCCGCGACTAGCGGCACTGTATATGCCTACTCATACCAAAATGGGTGAGTATGACCGCCGCCGCTGCGGCTCCCGTTCCGCCGTCGCGGAGGCCGGGCCGGCGCCGCGATCCGTCGATACGATCAGTTCCAGCGGGATGCTGCCGCGGCGGTCGTGACGCCCGGCGGAACGATTGCCGCGTTCGTGACGGCGAGGAGCGTGCTCGTGGCCGGTCAGCGTCGCGCCGGAACGCG
>JASHUG010000040.1 GCA_030040155.1 Streptosporangiaceae bacterium
CGGGACGCCGGCCGCGGGCGCCGGCGTCCCGGCGGGCCTGCTGACGCCGGCGCAAATCAGGACCGCTTATGACCTCGGGCCGCTCTACAGCCGCGGCATCACCGGGACCGGCCAGACCATCGTGATCGTGGACCCGTTCGGGTCGCCGACGATCCGGGCCGACCTGCAGCAGTTCGACGCCACCTTCCGGCTGCCGCCGCCGCCGTCGTTCCGGGTGATTCAGCCCGTCGGCCGGGTGCCCGCATTCCGGGACAGCAACGGCGTCATGCTCGACAGCGCGCTGGAGACCTCGCTTGATGTGGAATGGGCGCACGTGATTGCGCCGGACGCCGGCATCGTGCTGGTGGAGACACCGGTCGCGGAGATCGAGGGGACAAGCGGATTCCCGCAGATTGTGCAGGCAGAGCGGTACGTGATCCGGCGGCACCTGGGCGGTGTCGTCAGCATGAGCCTGGGCGCAACGGAAGAGACGTTTCCCTCCAGCGCGGCCCTGCTCGGACTGCGCTCGGCGTTCCAGCTCGCGGCCGAGCCGGGCTACCGGATCACGATGGTGGCGGCGACGGGCGACCAGGGTGCGAGCGGCCTCACCCTGAACACGAAGGCGATCTACCCGCGGCGTGTCGTTGAGTGGCCGGCGAGCGATCCGCTGGTCACCGCCGTCGGCGGCACTCAGCTCGACCTGACTGCCACCGGCGCCAGGCGCGCGGCCGACGTGGCATGGAACGACAGCGGGGGCGGACTGTCGGCGGTGTTCGCCAAGCCCGCATACCAGGACCGGGTGCTGGCCGGCCGCGATCGCGGCATCCCTGACATCTCCATGGACGCTTCCTGCCACAGCGCGACCGCGCTGTACTTCAGCTTCTACGACGGCCCGCGCTGGGCGCCCGCCTGCGGTACCAGCCTGGCCACGCCGATGTTTGCCGCGATCGTCGCCCTCGCCGACCAGGTCGCCGGCCACTCGCTCGGCCTCATCAACCCGGCCCTGTACCGGATGGCGGCCGCGCGCGACCCCGGCATAGTCGACGTCGTGTCCGGCGACAACGGCATCAGCATGGGCCGGATCACGGTCCCCGGCTACCGCGCCACCCGCGGCTACGACCTGGTGACAGGGCTCGGCACGGTCGACGCGCAATACTTCGTTCCCGAGCTTGCGGCGGCCGCGCAATAGCGGCCGGCCGCGTGTTGGTGGTATGTCCTTAGCATTGGCCATAGCGGGGGCTGCCTGCCGCCGCATCGACCGGAAGTCGCGTGGGGGAGCCGCCATGTCAGATCTGCGCCCCGTGGTGCGCGTGCTAAGAGCCGGAGCCGTCGTTGCCTTAGCGCTGGCGCTGGCCGGCTGCTCGGCCGGCCGGGTGTCCACCGCCGGCGTGACCGCCCGGCTCGTCGCCGCCCCCGGCGGCCAGAAGGGCGTGCTGACCCCCGCCCAGATCCAGCGCGCCTACGACCTGCCGCCGCTCTACCAGGATGGCGTCGACGGCGCCGGGCAGACGATCGTCATCGTGGACCCGTTCGGGTCGCCCACGATCGCATCGGACCTGCGGCACTTCGACGCGGCCTTCGGGCTTTCCGGTCCGCCGTCCTTCCGCATCATCGCGCCCGCCGGCCCGGTCCCCGGCGGGCGGCTGGCCGGCTACCGGCTCGGGGTCGCGTTCGAGACGACGCTCGACGTCGAATGGGCGCACGTCGTGGCGCCGAGGGCGAGCATCCTCCTGGTCGAGACGCCGACGGCCGAGATCGAAGGGGCGACCGGATTCGCGCAGATCGTGCAGGCGCTCACGTACGTGATCCGACGGCACCTGGGCGGTGTGATCAGCATGAGCCTCGCTGCCACCGAGCAGACGTTCAGCTCCCGGGCTCAGCTGCTGTCGTTCCGCTCCGCGTTCGAGCTCGCCGCCGAGCCCGCGTACGACGTCACGCTGGTCGCCGCGACCGGGGACTGGGGTGCCAGCGGCCCGACGTACAGCACGAAGACTTACTACCCCTATCCCGTCGTGGCCTGGCCGGCCAGCGACCCGCTCGTCACGGCCGTCGGAGGAACCCAGCTTGATCTTTCCCCCAGCGGGGCCCGGCGCTCGCCGGACATCGCCTGGTTCGGCAGCGGCGGCGGGTACTCCTCGGTCTTCGGGAGGCCGGCCTACCAGGACAAGCTCCCGTGGAGCAACCACCGCGGCATCCCCGACATCTCCATGGATGCCTCCTGCCAGAGCTCGGTCGCGATCTACGCCAGCTTCGTCCGCTCGGGCCGGTGGAGCGGCATCTGCGGCACGAGCCTGGCGACGCCGCTGTTCGCGGGCGTCGTCGCGCTCGCCGACCAGGTCGCCGGCCATTCGCTCGGCCTGATCAACCCGGCCCTGTACCGGATGGCCGCAGCGCATGATCGCGGCATCGTCAGCATCCTGTCCGGCAACAACAGCGTGAAGTTCAGGCACGGGCCAACCGTCCAGGGGTACTGGGCCGGGCCCGACTACAACCTGGTCACCGGACTCGGCACGGTTGACGCGCGTTACTTCGTGCCCGAGCTTGCCGCGGCCGCAGGCCGTTAGCAACAACGCCGCCCGAGATGTCAACTCATTTTTCGTATCGCGCAAAGTTGCGCGATACGAAAGTTTAGGTAGTCTTACCGTGTGACGACGAAGACCGAGGACCTCGAGCCGGTGGGGGAGCGCGGCGCGGACTGCCCGCCGCCCGCCGGGCTGCGCGAGCGCAAGAAGGTCGCCACGCGCCAGGCGCTCGGCGTCGCCGCGATGCGGCTGGCGATCGACCGCGGGCTCGAGAATGTGCTGGTCGAGGACATCGCCGACGCCGCGGGCGTGTCCACCCGCACCTTCAACAACTACTTCGCCAGCAAGTACGAGGCGATCTGCGCACTCAGCTTCGACCGGGCCATGCGGATCGGCGCGGCGCTGCGCGAGCGCCCGGCAGGCGAGCCGCTGCTGGCGGCGGTCACGAACGCGGTGATGTCGGAGTACGGCAATTCCGACCGTGCGCTCGACCCGGAGTGGATGGCCGGCATCCGGCTTGTCATCTCCACGCCCGCGCTCCGCGGCGAGGCGCTGAAGGTCCAGGCCATGACCCAGTACGCGCTGGCCGAGGCCATCGCGATCAGGCTCGGCGGCAGCGCGGCGGGCAGCATGTTCCCGCGGATACTGGCCGGCGCCGTGATGGCGGCGGTGAACGCGGCCCTCGACCGCTGGCTGAACTCCGACCCGCCCATCGCGATGGCACCGCTGATGCGGCGGGCAATGCGGGAACTGGCTGACGGCATGCGGCGGACCATGGACGACTGCGATCCTGCGGACTCCGGGTAATGAGGACCTGAGCTCGTTCCCGCCCTGCTGGCTTT
>JASHUG010000346.1 GCA_030040155.1 Streptosporangiaceae bacterium
GTCAGGTGGAACAGCGCCTTGACGTTGATGTTCCACAGCTTGTCGAACGCGTCCAGCGGATAAGTCTCCAGCGGCGCGCCCCAGGTGGCGCCCGCGTTGTTGACGAGGATGTGCAGGCGTTCCTCCCGCGCCGATACCTGGCGCACAAGATCACCAGGCGCGGCCGGGTCGGCCAGGTCCAGCGGGAGCGAGATGCACTCGCCGAAGGCCGACAGCTCCGCCGCCTTTGCGTCGCACGCCTCGGCCTTGCGCGCGGTGATGTAGACGCGGCAGCCGGCGCGCACCAGTCCGGACGCGATCATCGCACCGATGCCACGCGAACCGCCGGTCACCACCGCGACCTTGCCGTCAACCGAGAACAGATCGCCGGACGACTGCGCACCCGCGTTGCTGGCTTCTTCGGTCACCCCTCGTTCCCTTCTTCCTGACTTCAACGACCGTAAGCGCTCGCGGCGGCCTGCAGTGCCGCGCGCGCCTCGGCGGCCAGCAGCGTGACCAGGTCGGCAGCTGGAAGCTCGCGGCTCAGCTCGTGCGTCTCCCCGGCCCACAGGTTGACGAGGTCGGGGTCGTCAGCCGCGCGGCCGGCGGCCCGTAGCGGCGCCGTCAGGTAGTGCACCTCCGGGTAGGCGACCGGAGCATCCGCGTCGTGCTCGATCATGAACCGGTTGCGGATGCCGCGAGCGAGCCGGCCGGTGAACGCGCGCGTCATAGCGGTGTCGCCGCTGGCGGCGATCGCGGCCTGGTGCACCGGCGCTGTCCCCGCCTCCGGGGTGAGCAGGAACGCGGTGCCGAGTTGCGCTGCGGCCGCCCCGGCGGCCAGCACGGCCGCGATGCCAGCGCCGGTGCTGATGCCGCCCGCCGCAACCAGCGGCAGGTCGGTGCGAGCGCGCACCAGTTGCAACAGCGATAGCAGTCCGAACCCTCCGCCCGCGTTGTCGGCCGGGTCATCGCGGAAGCTGCCGCGGTGCCCGCCGGCCTCGCTGCCCTGCAGGACCAGCACGTCGGCACCGGCTGCTGCCGCCTGCTGGGCATCAGCGGGCGTGGTCACCGTCACCCAGACCTCGCTCCCGGCGGCCTGCAGCGCCGTGATCACTGCCTGGTCCGGGCAGCCGAATGTGAATGACGTGACGGGAAGCGGGTCGACGGCCAGCAAGGCCAGCTTGGCCTCCCACTGGTCGTCGTCGAATCTCGGCGCGCCGAGCCCGATCCCGGCCCGGTCCGCCTCCGCCTCCAGCGTGGCAGCGTACGCGGCCACCGGATCCGCGGAGACCGGCGGGCGGCCAGGCACGAACACGTTCACCCCAAGGGGCCCCTCGGTCATCGCTGCGGCTCGCGCGATCTGGTCGGCCAGCGCGTCGGCGGTCAGATAGCCCGCCGCCAGGAAGCCGAGGCCGCCCGCGTTGCTGACCGCGGCCGCCAGGCGCGGCGTGGTCGGACCGCCCGCCAGCGGCGCCAGGACGATCGGGACGCTGAGCCGCTCAAGTATCACAAGTGACTCCTTTCTCCTGGCACGATATGCCTGCGGCCCGGCCGCCCCGCCGGGCGCCCGATGGAGGAGACGATGACTGACCCCGTCCCGTTGGGCGATAGCGGCCTGCAGGTGAGCCGCCTCGCGCTTGGTTCCTGGCGCACGTATGAGCGCATTAGCAGGGAACGAGGAGTGTCCGTGATGAAGGCCGCTCGCGAGGCGGGCATCTCGTTCCTCGACGACGCACGTTATAACGACGAGACTGGCCAGGCGCCGATCCCGTCCGGCTACTCGGAGATCGTGTTTGGCGAGCTGTACCGCGCGGCCGGCTGGCGCCGGCCCGAGACGGTTATTTCCAACAAGCTGTGGTGGGAATTCTGGCCCGACGAGTCGCCGGCCCAGGAGCTGGCGGGCTCACTGAGCCGGATGGGCCTTGACTACGTCGACCTCATCTACTCGGAGGTGCCGCCCGACGGCGTACCGCTGGACGAGGCGGTCGGCATGATCACCGATCTCATCAGCGCGGGAGCGGCGCGGTCGTGGGGCACGCTCAACTGGCCGCCGGCGCTGATGGAGCAGGCCTGGCAGCACGCCGAGCGAGCCGGGGTGCCTGGTCCGGTCGCGACCCAGCCGCCTTACAGCCTGGTCAAGCGGGACGTGGTGGAGGATCCGGAGATGGCGAGGGTTACTGCGGAGCGCGGAATCGCGATCGTCGCCTCTTACGCGCTGGCGGGCGGCGTGCTGACCGGGAAGTACGCGCGGAACCCGGATGCGGGACGGGCAAGCGGTCAGCTTGGCCAGCCGCGATATGAGCGCGCGGCAGCAGCAGGCGCCATGCTGTCGGAACTGGCCGCCGAGCTGGGCCGTGACCCAGCCCAGCTGGCCATGGCGTTCGCGCTGGTCAACCCGTCGGTCAGCGTTCTGCTGTTCGGCGCGACGACGCCAGAGCAGGTGGCGTCCAACGCGGGCGCGCTGGCTGTGGCCGATTCACTGACCGCGGCCGAGATCGAGCGCCTGCGAGGGGTCGGGGCGGACGGGGCGGACGGGGCGGCCGGGGCGGCCGGCTAGGGCTGCCGCACGGTCTTCGGCGAGCGGCGGATGCGCAGGCCGTCGAAGGCCACCGCGCAGACGGCATCGGCGAGCGCGTCGGGCCCGGCATGCGCGGACCGCGCGCCTGGCCGATACCACTCGATCAGCGAGTTGACCATGCCGAACAGCAGCCTGGCAGTGATCGCGGGGTCAACGTCGGGCCGGATATCGCCATCCTGCTCGGCCTGCTTAACCAGGTCCGCCACGATCTGGTCGAACTCGCGCCTTCTGGCTAGCGCCTTTCGCTCGGTCGCGGTGTTGCCGCGGGCGCGCAGCAGCAGCGTGACGTACGCAAGCCGGTCGGCCAGGACGTGCACGCTGCCGCGGACGAGTTGCTCGAGCCGCTC
>JASHUG010000041.1 GCA_030040155.1 Streptosporangiaceae bacterium
CCGCAGGCAGCGGCTGGCCACGTCGAGCTCACGGTCCCGGCCGGCTTCCGCGTCACCCCGGCCGGGCTGCTCCGCTATGACCTGCCGCCGCGCGGCTATCAGGGCTTCGACCTGACCGTGGCCGCCGCACCCGATGCCGGCCCGGCCCGCAGCTTCCTGACCGCGAGCATCACCGATACGTGCGGCCAGGTGATCGAGGACAGCGTGCTGCTGACCGTGGGCCAGCCGGGCCCACTGCGCACGGACCTGCCGCTGTTGGAGGTCGCCGACCAGCAGCAGGCGGTCGCGGCGGCGCAGGCGGGCGAGCTGGAGATGACGCTCGCCGCCAGCCGGGTCACCGTCCGGCCGGGCGAGACCGGGCCGATCGAGGTGCTGCTCACGAACCGGTGCGCGTCGGAGATCCGGGGGGAGGCCCAGCTCGTGTCGCCGTACGGCAGCTGGCACCAGGCCGGACCGTGGACGGCCGGCTTCAGCGCGGCACCGGGCGCATCCACCACCGCCAGGTTCGAGGTTGCTGCTGCCGCCACTGCGCGCCGGGGCGAGCAATGGTGGGCGATCGTAAAGATCATGTACTTCGGCCGCGCCAGGTACACCGAGCCAGTTCTGGTGACGGTGGCCTGACCTGAGGGCTAGATCGCGACCGCTTCGAGCACGTCACCGCAGGTCAGCCTGCCGTCGGCGGCGCGCGCTGCGGACACGGTGATCGCGTAGCGGCCGGGCCGCTGGCCGGGAAGCTCGGCCTGCCACTGGCTGCCCGCGCGCTCACAGCGGAACGTCTGCGAGCCTGCCGCGCCGTCGACCCTTACGCCGACGTCGGTCACCCGGACGCCCGGCTCGCCGAGGACCTCGGCCCTGACCGGGATCGGCTCTCCGGCCGGGACCGCGTTGTCCATGGCCACGCCGAGCCAGGGCTGCGGCTGGCGTGAGCGGAGCGCGGGCGCGGCCGAGCCCGTGATGGCTAGGCGCGCGGCGGCCGGCCCGCCGGCAGCCGGCACAGTCTCGGCGGTGTCGCACGCCCGGAGCAGCTCCACTACGGCCGGCGTGGCCGCCATGGGCAGGTGCCGCTCCGGCACCAGCCGGTGCGCGGAGGCGTCGACAGAGAGCTCTGGCGGCACAGCCGAGATTGCCGGCACGGTGCCGTCACCACGCCAGCCCGCGTTGGGCAGCCATTCCGGGTCGGTCTTGGTGATCGTGAGCCTGCCGCCGGCGAGCTCCATCCGGCTGGGCGTCGGGTGACCGCGGGCGAACACGGCGGTCTGTGCTGGCGTGTCGTCCCGGCCAGACAGTGCCCGCCACGCGGTGTCGATCTCGGCGTGCATCCGCGCAGCCGCGGCGGCACGGGCCAGGAAACCAGCCGCAGCCACGCTACCCAGCTGCAGCGGGCCGATCGCCGGGCGCACGCCGTCTGCATCGCACCCGGTTGCCTGCAGGATCGCCTGGTATTGCGGGAGCAAGTCGTAAACGCCGGGCCAGGTCCTGGCTACCTGACTCATCCGGCGCAGCTGCACCCGGCCCAGGTGCACCCCGTTGACCAGCCAGTCCAGCGCCTTCGGCACCCCGCGGTGCGGGGTGGCCAGGGTGATCAGCGCCCGGCAGTCCCGCCAGCCGCCGAGCGGGCCGAGCCAGTACCTGGCGACCAGACCGCCCATGGAGTGCCCGATCACGATCACTCGCCGCGCCCGCTCGGGCCGGGACATGCCTGTCAGCCTGGCCTCGATCTCCGCCTGCAGCCGCAGCGCGGCGGGCAGGACACCGAGTCGGAAGTCATAGGGGAACAGCACGACGTCGGCCCTCGGGTCCCTGGGCCGGCCGGGCAGTACCTCATCGACGCGCGCGGCCGGGAACTCCGCGCGGATCTGCGCCACCAGGCGGTCATAGCCGGGCAGCACGAACGGCGGGAACACCGTGACGGTGCGGAGCACACCGGCGACGGTCAGGGCGGGTCCGTCTGTCACGCTGAGCGGCTCGGCCCAGACCATGCCGCGGGCGATGTCGCCGAACGCAGGGCCCCAGCGCGGCGTGCCGTCGGCGTCGAGCAGGATGCTCCCGCCAAACCCGGGAACCACAACCACCAGATGCCGGAGTGCGGCCCTGACCATCAGGCAGCCGAATTCCCGCCGACGCCGCTGGCGATCCCGCCCACGATCCGCCGCACCTGCCGGGCCTGCGCGATCAAGCGGCCGGCCGAGTCCCACAGCGACGTGTCGTCGACGCTCCAGTTCGTCGACGTGGCCGAGTTGCGCTGGGAGGCCAGGGCCGGGCCGGCGCCGGGTGCCGAGCCTAGCTCGGCACACAGGTGCACCGTCATCTCCACCGTTGGCCCGGCGACGGGCGCGGCCAGCATCGGGTACACGCCGGGGGCCAGGTCGCTCATGAGCACCGCCGCGCCCGGCCCGATGTCGACTGCCGGGACCACGCCAACCCAGGCCAGCATCCACGGGTGAGCCGCCTCGGTCAGCGGGAAGGCGCCGCCGCACGGCCGGATGTCCAGGTGCGCGCCCACCGGCAGGAACCTCCGGTCGAACTCGAAGTTCTGGCAGCGATCCGGGGGCAGGCTGGCCGGCGCGCTGGCGGCGAACCACTGGGCGGCTTCATCCGGTGGCTCGGCCGCGAGCGTGACCGTCGCGGTCAGCACCTCGGTGCCGGCCTGCTCGACGGCGACATCGACCAGCCGCACGACCCGGCCGGCCCGCCTGGTGACCGCGGTGAACTCGAACCTGCCCTCGTCGGACTGCCGGCCGAAGTGCGCGGACACTGCCTTCACCGCCGCTCCCGGCCAGGTTGCGGCGGCCACGTCCGCGGCCAGCCCGGCCACCAGCCCGCCGTGCCTGCCCTGCCAGGAGTTCCAGTCGGCGGGGATCGTCAGCGTGGTGGTATCGCCGGACCGGCTCCGGTCGGCGAACAAGTCGAGCAGCTGCACTGCGAAGTCCTCCGCGGCATAGAAACGCGCAGCTCAGCGCGCCATTCTCGATGCTAACGGATTGACTGCCGATAAGGCGGCAACGTTATGATTACCGGGACTATACGGCGATGTACGCCTAATCTGTCGCAGAAATGGCGGGCATGAGCGAAGCACAGGCGCCGCGCCGCATAGCGGTGGTGGGCAGCGGCGTCGCCGGCTTGACCGCCGCCTACCTGCTGAGCCGGTCGTGCCAGGTCACCCTGTTCGAGGCGGACGCACGGCTTGGCGGGCACGCGCACACGCACTTTCTGACCGGCACCGACGGCCGCACCTACGCCGTCGACAGCGGGTTCATCGTGCACAACGTCCGCGCCTATCCGCTGCTGTGCCGGCTCTTTGCCGAGCTGGGAATCGCTACCCAGCGCGCCGACATGAGCATGTCAGTGAGCTGCGGCGGGTGCGGCCTTGAGTACGCGGGCGGCTGCGGGCCGCGCGGCCTGGTCGCCCGCGTGCCCGCGCGCAGCCGCGGGGCGTTCGGGCGCATGCTCGCCGAGATCCTCCGGTTCTACCGCGCGGCCCGGAGGCTCGCCGCCCAGGGTGAGGACGGGCCCGCCTGGGCGAACCCGCCCCAGACATTCGGAGAGTTCCTGACGGCCGGCAGCTACTCGGCGTACTTCGAGCGCCATTTCGCCCGGCCCATCGTCTCGGCCGTCTGGTCGGCCCCGCCGACGGCGGTGCTCGAGTACCCAGTGGCCTACCTGTGCGCGTTCCTGGCCAATCACGGCTTCCTCTCGCCCCGCAGGTCGTTTGCCTGGCGCACCGTGACCGGCGGCTCGGCTGCGTACGTGGCTCAGGTCGCGGCCAGGCTCGCCGCGGTCCGGCCCGGTACGCCCGTCCGGTGCGTGCGCAGGCGGGCCGGCAGCGTCGAGATCCGTGACCACGCCAACCGTTGCCATGAGTTCGACGCCGCCGTTATCGCGACGCATCCTGATCAGGCGCTCGCCCTGCTGGCCGAGCCGACACCGGCGCAGCGCTGCGCCCTCAGCGCCTTCAGTTATGCGGCCAACACGGCGATCCTGCACACCGACACCGGCACCGGCCTGCTACCGGAGCGGACCGCGGCCCGCGCATCGTGGAACTACCGGCAGGACCGGTGCGACCCGGCCGGGCCGGCGCGCGTCAGCTATGACCTGACCCGGCTGCAGCGCCTGCCGGCGCGCGAGCGGTACGTCGTCACCCTCAACCCGGCGGCCGCCATCCGGCCCGGCACCGTCCGGGCGACCATGACCTACGAGCACCCGATGTACACGCCGGCCGTGATGGCGGCTCAGCGATCGCTGCCCGCGCTCAACGACGGGCGGCTGGCGTTCGCGGGCGCCTATCACGGCTGGGGGTTCCACGAGGACGGCTGCCGGTCGGGTGTCGCCGCGGCCCTGTCGCTCGGGGGCTCATGGTGATGCCAGCCGCCCCGGCCATCTACGCCTGCCGGGTACGCCATGTGCGGGGCGAGCCGCTGCGGCACTCCTTCAGCTACCGCACCTGGCTCTGGCTGGTCGACCTCGATGACCTGCCCGAGCTGCCGCGGCCGCTGCGGCCGCTGGCCAGCTTCTCCGCCCGCGACCACCTCGGGCTCGCCACGCTGCCGATCAAGGTGAACGTCGAGCGGTTCGCGGCGGGGCACGGCGTCGACCTGGCCGGCGGCCGGGTCGTCATGCTGGCCCACGCCAGGTCTTTTGGCTACGTCTTCAACTCGCTGTCGGTGTACTGGTGTTACGACGCGGCCGGAACCCTCGCCTGCGTGCTGGCCGAGATCCACAACACCTACGGCGGCAGGCACTGCTATCTCCTGCAGCCCTCGCCATCTGGCTGGCACGAGGCGCCGGCCACGGCGTCAGCCGGGGCCGAAGGCGCCGACTCCGGCTGGCACGAGGCGTCGGCCACGGCGTCAGCCGGGGCCAAAGGTGCCGACGTCGTCGCGCACGGCAGCGTCGCGAAGGACATGTACGTCTCGCCGTTCTACGGAGTGGCGGGACGCTACCGGATGCGGCTGCCCGAGCCCGCCGCGCGGCTCGCACTCACCATCTGCCTGCATCCGCCCGGCGGGCGCCCGTTCGTCGCCACCCTCCGGGGCGAGCGCCGGCCGGGTACCGCCGGCGGCCTGCTGCGGGCCTGGGCCAGCCAGCCGTGCCCAGCCCTGATAGCGGCCGCCCGGATCCGCGTCCAGGCGATCCGGCTACGGCTGCGGGGCCTGCCGGTCGTGCCCCGCCCCGCCCACCCGCCGCAGGACGGAGTCTGGTGAGCCGGGCGCCCGCCGCGCTGCC
>JASHUG010000347.1 GCA_030040155.1 Streptosporangiaceae bacterium
CGCAGGAGCGGAAGATTCTGGAGCTGATCGGCGAGGGACTGACCAACAGGCAGATAGGCGAGCGGATGTACCTGGCCGAAAAGACGGTCAAGAATTACGTCTCCGCGCTGTTCGCCAAGCTCGGCATGGAGCGCCGCACCCAGGCCGCCGCCCTCGCGTCGCGAATGTTCGGCCAGGAAGATCACGATCATCGCGGCGGTAACGGCGAGCCGAGGCGCGGGGAGACGAGGCGGGGCGAGCCGAGGCGCGGCTAGCCGTCCGCTGAAGCTGCCGCGGGCCTGAGCGGAACCCGCCAGCTCAGGCTCGTGCCTGCACCGGGAGCGGACTCCACCCGCATGGAGCCGCCGAGTTGGATCGCGCGGTCTTCCAGGTTGGCCAGTCCGCTGCGGCGGCTTACATCCTTCAGGCCCGACCCGTTGTCGGCCACTGTCAGTGAAACGTCGTCGCCGGCGCGCAGCGATACGTCCACCTTGCTGGCACCGGCATGCCTGGCCACGTTCGACAGCGCCTCGCGCAAGGCTCCCAGGAGGTGACCGGCGACGTCATCGGGCACGACATCGTCCAGCTGCCCGACAAGCTGCAGCATGGGCGGGAAGCCCAGCATCGGGGTCATCTCGTCGGCCAGGGCCAGTACGCGCGCCCGCAGCCCGGGCATCGCGACCTCGGGACGCGACTGCAGTGCGAAAATGGACGACCGGATCTCACCAATGGTCTCGTCAAGCGCGTCCACCGCCCTGGTCACCCGGTCGGCGACGTCGGGCGTTGCGATCAGCGAGAGCGTGCCCTGCAGGGACATGCCGGTGGCGTACAGCCGCTGTATGACCAGGTCATGCAAGTCGCGGGCGATGCGGTCCCGGTCCTCGAAAACAGCGAAACGCTCGGCCTGCTGCCGATGCTCGGCCAGCTCCAGGGCGATCGCGGCCTGCGTGGCAAACGTGGACAGCATGTCCACGCCGCTTGCGGGCAGCGGCATGGAGCCAGGGACGCGCCCGGCCGTCAGCACGCCGCGGACGTTACCGGCAGCACCCAGCGGCAGCACCACCGCAGGGCCGAGATTCATGTGCGCCCGCGCGGCGCCGGCCACCCGCTGGTCGTGCTTGAAGTCGTCGAAGCTCAGCAGGTCTCCGCTGGTGAGCACCTGGCCAGAGGCAGACTGCTGAGCGGGCAGCACCAGGCCGAGCGCTTCGGCGGCACCCGGTCCCGCCGCATGCTCGATCTGCAGCGCCGTGCGGTCTTGAGTTGGCAGCGCCAGCGCGACCAGGTCCGCGCCCGACATCTCCAGCGACATGGAGGTGATCAGTTCGAGGGCTTCGCTGAGGGCGGCCCCGGACAGCAGCATCCTGGTGACCTCGGCGCTCGCGGTCATCCATCGCTGCTGGCGCCTGGCCTCATCGTAGAGCCGGGCGTTCTCGATGGCGACGCCCGCCGCGGCGGCCAGCGCCATAAGCAGAGCCTCGTCCTCCTCATCGAACTCGCCGCCGCCCCGTTTTTCGGTCAGGTACAAGTTGCCGTACACCTCGTCCCGCAGGCGTATCGGCACACCGAGGAACGACCGCATCGCCGGGTGCCCGGCGGGGAAACCTGACGACAGGGCATGCTTGCCGAGATCCGGAAGACGCAGCGGCTTCGGATCGGTGATCAGGGCGCCAAGCAAACCCCGGCCCTCAGGCCAGTGGTCGATGCCGGCGATCTGTTCCTCGGTCAGGCCGACGGGAATGAACTCCGCGAGCCGGCCACCCTCCCCGATGACACCGATCGCCCCGTAGCTGGCATCGACCAGATTCACGGCCGCTTCGACGATCTCCCGCAGTACGACCTCAATGTCCAGGTTCGTGCCAACGGCAATGACGGCTTCGAAGAGCGCGTTCACCCTGTCCCTGGTGGCAAGCACCGCCTGCAGCCTGACCTGCAACTCCGCCAGAAGCTCGTCCAGCCGGAGGTTAGGCAGCAGCCGATTCGGCGTGGTCTCCACCATTCGCTCCACTGTTATCGGCCGGAAACGATCAGATCGCTCGGCAGCACTTGCTTGCCAAGATAGCGGCAAGCCGACTGACCCCTAGCGACGGACACGTAGCGCCTGCTTCATCGCTGCCCTGTACGCCCGAAATGTCCGGAGCGGGACGGCCGGATCAGTCCGGCTCGGCAAGCTTGCCGTGCTCGCGCGCGTCGTGGCAGTGGATCCGCTGATGCAAAAGCGAGATCACAAGCCAAAGCGATTGGCCGCAAGGGATGGCAGCGCAGAGCGAGCCCGGCCTACCATGCGCTCGTGGCCCAGGGTTTCATGACGGTCAAGCGACTTCTTGTCGGCAGGCCGATGCAAAGCGAGCGCCTTGGCCACACCCTCTTGCCGAAGAAGATCGCACTACCCGTGTTCGCTAGTGACGCACTGTCATCAGTTGCGTACGCAACGCAGGAGATCCTGCTCGTTCTTGCCGCGGGCGGCCTCGCGCTCCTGGCTTACACGCCGTGGATCGCGCTGGCCGTCGCCCTGCTGATGCTCGTAGTGGTCGCCTCCTACCGGCAGAACGTGCACGCTTATCCCTCGGGCGGCGGTGACTACGAGGTCACGACCACGAACTTCAGTGCGCGCGTGGGAATGACGGTGGCCAGCGCGCTGATGGTCGACTACACGCTGACGGTCGCGGTGTCGGTATCCTCCGGTGTCGCCAACCTGGCGTCGGCGTTCCCGGAGCTCAATTCCCACGTCACGATCATCGCGGCCCTGACGGTCGCGTCTATCGCCGTGATGAACCTGCGCGGGGTGCGCGAGTCCGGTACCGGCTTCGCGATCCCGACCTACTGCTTCATCGGCATCGTCATGCTGATGATCGTCTGGGGCGGGATCCGGCTCGCTACGGGCCAGCACCTGCACGCGGAGACGGCCGGGTATGCGATCAAGTCCACCGGGACGTTCGCCGGCCTGGCGCTGATGTTCCTGATCCTGCGCGCGTTTTCTTCTGGCTGCACCGCTCTCACCGGCGTGGAGGCAATCAGCAACGGCGTGCCGGCCTTCAAGCCGCCCAAGAGCAAGAACGCCGCCACGACGCTGGCGCTGCTCGGCGCTATCGCGGTCACGATGTTCGGCGGCGTCACCGCGCTGGCACTGGTCAGCCACGTGCATATCGGCAACCTGGTCGGCGCGCCCAAGGGATATGTGCAGCCCACGGTGATCGCCCAGGTCGGCAAGGCGGTTTTCGGGAATTCCTCGCCGCTGTTCTACTTCCTGCAGCTGTTCACGGCGCTGATTCTGGTGCTTGCCGCGAACACCGCGTTTAACGGGTTCCCGGTGCTTGCCTCGATCCTGGCCAGGGACGGGTACCTGCCGCGCCAGCTGCACACGCGCGGTGACCGGCTAGCCTTCAGCAACGGCATCTTGCTGCTGTCAGGTTTCGCGATCGTGCTGATCGTGGCGTTCAACGCCTCGCCTACCCGGCTGATCCAGCTCTACATTGTTGGCGTTTTCGTCTCGTTCACCTGCAGCCAGACCGGAATGATCCGGCACTGGAACCGGCTGCTGCGCAGGACCGCGGAGTCATCCGAACGGCTGCGCATGATCAGGTCGCGGACGATCAACACGATCGGCGCTTGCGTCACCGGGGCGGTCCTCGTGATCGTCGTGATCAGCAAATTCCTCGACGGCGCATGGATCGCCGTGGCCGCCATGGTGGTGCTCTGGTTCACGATGCGCGGAGTCCGCCAGCACTATCAGAGCGTCGCGCTGGAGCTGACGCCCGACGAGGAAGTAGCGCTCACGCTTCCGGCCAGCAACATCGCGATTGTCCTGGTCTCCAAGCTGCATCTGCCGACGTTGCGAGCGGTCGCCTACGCCAAGGCCGCCAGGCCGGCCCGGATCGAGGCCCTGACTGTGGATGTCGATGACGCGGAGACCGAGCGGCTGAAAGCTGAATGGGAGCGCAGCGCGATGCCGATCCCGCTGACCGTGCTGTCCTCGCCGTACCGGGAGATCACCCGGCCGGTCATTGCCTACGTGCGGCGGCTGCGGCGGGAAAGCCCGCGCGACATCGTCACCGTCTATGTCCCCGAGTACGTGCTCGGCCACTGGTGGGAGCAGGCCCTGCACAACCAGAGCGCGCTCCGGCTTAAGGCCCGGCTCTTGCTGGAACGAGGCGTCGTCGTGGCGAGCGTTCCCTATCAGCTGCACTCGGCCGCGCGCGCGGCGAGGACCCCGGATCCGCTCATGGGCGGCCGCCTCATGCCGGGGCGGCTCGGTGACCGGCCCGCAGCCGACCGCGAAAGGCAGCACGCCGCCGAGATCCGAGAGGAGGTCAGCTCGCTAACCGGGTCCAGCGGCCGAGCGCCGACCCGCATCGCCGACAGCCAGCAGCGCGAGCGGGTTGAGCTGGCCGGGACGCTGCGGGCCGTCACGATGCGGCCGAGCGGCGGGAGCCTGAGCATGGAAGCCGAGCTGTGGGACGGTACCGGCCAGGTCACCCTGGTGTGGCTGGGCCGGCGCAACATCCCGGGCATCCAACCGGGCCGGCGGATCGTCGTCCGTGGCCGGCTGACCAGCCGCAAGGGCGAGCCGACGATCTTCAACCCGACCTACGAACTTCAGCCCGCGGGCGGCAAGCATTAGCGCGCGATCTGGCCGCGGCTAGGGCCGGAAGCGGTAGCCCCGGCCCGGCTCGGTGAGCAGGTAACGCGGCGCGGACGGGTCAGGTTCCAGCTTGCGGCGCAGGTTGGCCATGTAGACGCGCAGATAGCCCGCCTCGTTCTGATAGCCGGGTCCCCATACCTCCTGCAGCAGCTGGCGCTGGGTGACGAGCTTGTCGGCGTTGCGGGCCAGCACCTCAAGCATCTGCCACTCCGTTGGCGTCAGCCGGACATCAGCTCCCGCCCTCGTGACTCGCTTGCCCGCGAGGTCAACGGTGAAGTCCGCCGTGGTGATGACTGGCTCGTCCGGGGCCGGCGAAGCCCGGCGGACTGCCGCCCGCAGCCGGGCGAGCAGCTCATCCATGCCGAAGGGCTTGGTGACGTAGTCGTCTGCTCCGGCGTCGAGGGCAGCCACCTTCTGGCTCTCCTGGCCCCAGGCCGACAACACGATGATCGGAGTCGAGCTCCACCCGCGCACGCCCCTGATCACGTCGGTGCCGTCCATATCCGGCAGGCCGAGATCGAGGATCAGCACATCCGGGCGCTCGCGGGCCATCGCGGCGAGCCCCGAGGCGCCGTCGGCCGCGGTGCTGACCTCGTATTTGCGCGCGGTCAGGTTGATCTTCAGCGCGCGCAGTATCGGGGCCTCATCGTCGATGACCAGAACCTTGATCATGAACCGGCGCGCGCGCTGGCAGAACTCGCCGCGGACGCGGCGCACGGCAGCAGCACCCGCATCGTGAGACCGCCGCCCGGCGTGTCTGCCGCCTGGACCGTACCGCCCATGGTGTCGAGGAAGCCCTTGACCACGGCCAGACCGAGGCCGACACCGGTACCGCCCGACGGATCGGCCCCGCGTTCGTCCAGCCGCTGGAACGGCTCGAACATGCGCTCCTTCAGCTCGTCGGCAACGCCGCGCCCGTGATCGACGATCTCGAGCAGAACGCTGCCGTCCGACTGGCAGGCGCGTAGCTGCGGGTGCCGGCCCGGCGGCGAATAGGCAAGCGCGTTGGCGAACAGGTTCGCCAGCACGCGCTCCAGCAGGCCAGGGTCGGTCAGCACCAGCGGCAGCCCGTCCGGCACCGCCATTTGCAGAGCGCTGCCGCCATCCAGCCCGCGCAATGCTACGGGCGCGACCTCGTCTATGGCCGTTGCCCGCAGGAACGGCTGAAGAGAGCCAGTCGTCAGGCGACTCATATCGAGCAGGTTGCCGATGAGCGCGTCGAGCCGGTCCGCGGACTTCTCGATAGTCGCCAGCAGCGCCGCCTCGTCGGCCTCGGTCCACTCGACGTCGGTCTGCCGCAGCGTGCTGACACTCGCCTTAATCGAGGCCAGCGGCGTGCGCAGGTCATGACTCACCGCGGCCAGCAGTGCCGTCCGCATCCGGTTGCCCTCGGCGAGCGCCTCGGCCTGCGCGGCCTGGGTCCGCAGCCGGTCCCGGTCGAGCGCTGCGGCCAGCTGCGCGGCCACGCCATCGAGCAGTCGCGGTGTCAGCGGCCGGTGCTGCCCGGACAGCTCCAGGACCAGGTCTTCTCGTGCGACCGCGTGCATGATCGGGTCATCGGGTCCGGCAATGCCGCTTGCCGCGACGGGGACCCACTGTTCGCCGGCGCGCTCCAGCAGACCAGCCCGCCCGCCACGGCTGCCGGTCAGATGGTCGAGCAGCGCCGCCGGGGTGTCCTCGCCGCCGAGGACAGTCTGCGCCAGCGCCAGTAGGTCTTCAGCCTCCTCGCTGCTCCGGGCCGCCTGCCGGGCCCGCAACGCGGCCAGGTGAACGACGCTGCTGACCGTCACCGCCACGGTCACGAACAGGAGCAGGGCGAGGAGGCTCTTGCCGTCGGCGATCGTCAGCGTGTGCACGGGCGGGGTGAAGTACCAGTTGACCAGCAGGCTGGCGATAACCGCGGCCAGCACCGCGGGCCAGAACCCGCCCACGACGGCTACGGCGACGACGGCGACCAGGTAAATGAGGAGGTCATCGCCGAGATCCAGGCGTAGCCAGTGAGCCGAAAGCCCCAGCGTCAGCAGCGGCAGCCCGCCGACTGCCAGCAGCACGCCGGTCAGGACGCGACGGACCCCGATGCCGCCGGCCAGGTCGGTGATCCGGCGCTGGCGCCGCGCCGCCTGGCCTGCGAGCTCATCGCTCCCAGGCTGGTGGTCTGCGGGGCTTGCCGAAACATCCACAATCCACAGTGTGAACGATGACGCAAGGTGCCGCAGCATGACGCCCGCGACGGCACCCGCGGCGGTGCAGAGCGCGATGACCAGCGCGGCCAGGGCGGTTCCCGGGCCGGTCAGGTGCAGCTGCGCGTAGGGCGCGCGGGAGAACCCGGCCACGGTCAGCCACCCGATGACGCCGAGTACCGGCGCCACGGTCGGCTCGGCCACCGCCGACCCGGCCATCACGATCACTGCGGCCAGGACAAGCACCCAGCCCGCGGAAAGTCCGCCGTGACTTGCTGCCGCAGCTGCCCCGACTACAAGCAGGGCCCCGAAGCCGGCTGGCAGCGCCAGCGGAGCCGCGAGCCCGCGCCTGCGCCGCAGCTGGCCGCGGGCCGGCCAGTCGAGATCCCCCAGGTCTGCCCCCACCCGGTGGGCATACCCAGGCTGGCCGGGCGCGGCAGCGCCGGCCGGATCCAGCTTGCGCTCGAACTCGTCCATCGATGCCAGTTGACATTGCGACCAGTCGAATTGAGATGATCTTGATGTCTTCTTAACGCCGGAGCCGCCGGTCTTCACGCGTTCTTCGCGCCGTCGCCCGGCACCGGCACGCCTACAGCGCGCCGGCCGCGATGGCGATGCCGACACCGATCAGGACGATTCCCCCGATAAGCTCGCCGCGGCCTCCGGTCCTGGCGCCCAGCCGCGTGCCGAGTTCCAGCCCTGCGAGGGACATGCTCACGCTGACGGCGCCGATCACGATGGCGGCCGCGAGAACGTTGGCGTGGTAGGTCCCGAGGGCGAAGCCTACGGCCAGGTTGTCGATGCTAAGTGCGAGCCCGGTGATCAGCAGCCGCCCGGCGTGCCGGCCATCGGGAGCCCCCCGGTGCTCGGCGCCGTTGCCGTCCTGACTGCGGGTCGCCTGGATGAGGGCGTAGGCCCCTGTGCCGATGAGCAGGACTGCGCCGATCCAGTGCGCCGCATGGCCGAGAGTCGCGGCGAGGCTGTGGCCAAGCAGCAGGCCCAGGATCGGCATGCCGGTCTCGAACAGCCCGAAGATCACTCCGACGCGCAGCCGGGTGCGAGCGTCTACCCCGGCGATCCCGATGCCGACCGAGGCCGCCAGGTTAGACAGGCCCAGGGAGAGGGCGACCAGTAGCACCACCAGCACAGGCCAACGCTACCGGCGGCCATCTCGCACCAGACTTCGCATCAACGATCAGATCGTCGTAATACGCGCCCGGTGCTTGGGTGGGCGCGCGGCGGCTATAACACCCAGTGGCGCGCACGGAGGCGCAGTCCGCACAGGGCCACGAGCGAAGGAGCGGAGCATATGTCCATGCCGACCAAGCCGAGCATCGTATTCGCCCACGGGCTGTGGGCTGACGGTTCTTGCTTCAGCAAGGTGATCCCCACCCTCCAGGCGGAGGGGCACGAGGTGGTATCCACCCAGAACAGCCTCGACACGCTCGAAGGCGACGTTGCCGCGGTCACTCGTGCGCTAGGCCGCGTCAGCAGCCCGGCCATCCTGGTAGGCCATTCGCAAGGCGGGACCATCATCAGCGGCGCTGGAGACGACGACCGCGTGGCCGGGCTGGTGTATATCGCCGCGCTCGCCCCGGACTTGGGCGAGACGGCGCAGAGCTTGCAGGCCCAGTTCCCGCCGACGGAGATCTTCGGTCACATCGAGATCGCCGACGGGCGGATCTGGATGCGCCCGGACGGCATCGAGTACTTCGCCGGAGATCTGCCCGAGAAGGAGCAGAAGGAGGTCTGGGCGACCCAGGGCGTACCAGCGGCGGACCTGTTTGCCAGCAAGACCGAACACGCCGCCTGGAAGTCGAAGCCAAGCTGGTACATCGTGGCCAAGCACGACCGCACAGTCCAGCCGGAGCTCGAACGCTTCGTCGCGCAGCGCATGGACGCCACTACCTACGAGGCGGACACCAGCCACGTCGTCATGCTGTCGAATCCCGCGATGGTGACCGACGTGATCCGCACCGCCGCGAACGCCGTCCAGGGAGTGTTACAGAGCACTGAGGAGCCAGGTCAGGCTCCCCTGGGCGCATCGAGCCCGAGGCGTCGCTGCTCGATCACGAGGCAGCGGTCTTCGACGTAGAGCAGGCCTGCGCCGTCGGCGATGGATCGCGCCTCGGCCGAGGCGATGCCGAGCTGCAGCCACAGCGCCGTGGCTCCCGCCGCGACGGCCTGGCGCGCGATTTCCGCGGTCTGCGCCGATGGCCGGAAGACGTCGACCAGCCCCACCTGCTCCGGCACGTCGGCCAGCTTCCGGAAAGCACGCTCGCCGAGGATCTCATCGGCGTGCGGGTTCACCGGGATGATGCGCCATCCGTGCCGCTGCATGTGCGCGGGCACCGAATGCGCGGCCTTGGCCGGCACGGAACTCGCGCCGACCACCGTGATCGTGCCGTAGGTGGTCAGGATGTGCTCGACGATCTCATCAGTCTCGCTCACGTAGTCACCGTAACCTGGGGCGATGGATGATCCCTACGAGCTCGAGCGGTTCGTGACGGCGCAGGATGCCGGCGGCACGTACCAGCGGGCGGTCGAGGAGCTGCGCCGTGGGCGCAAGACCAGCCACTGGATGTGGTTCGTGTTCCCGCAGATCGCGGGTCTTGGACAGAGCCCGACGTCGAAGGTGTACGCGATCCGCTCGCTCGCGGAGGCGCGAGCCTACCTCGGCCACCCGCGGCTCGGCGCGCGCCTCAGGCAGTGCGCGGAGGTACTCGCCAGCCACCAGGGCCCCACCGCCGAGCAGGTCTTCGGCGGAATAGACGCGATGAAACTCCGGTCGTCGATGACGCTTTTCATGCATGCCGCTCCCGAGGAGCCGGTGTTCCGGCAGGTCATCGACCAGTTTTTCGACGGCGTTCCTGACCCCGCCACCGAGCAGCGTCTCTGAGCCCGCCCGGTCAGCTGTCGCCTGTCAGCCCCGTCACCGCCACGCCTTGCCCGAGGACCGCGCCCAGGCCGGAGAAAGTGAACGCGGCAGCATCCGCCGTCAGCGCGGTCATCATCAGTCGCGTCGTGGCCGGGCCGAGCACCGGCAGTACGTCGAGATCATGCCAGGCGACCTCGACCAGTTCACCGTCATGCACCCTGGCCCCGCCGCCGCCGACCCGGCACCGGAAGCAGTACTCCAGGTACTGGACCTCGTCTCCGTTGGGGTAGGTGATCGGCGGCGAGACGCTGATGGTCGTGAGCACCTCGGGGATGGCGACCACGCCAGTTTCCTCGTAGATCTCGCGGCAGGCCGCGTCCGCCGGCTGCTCGCCCGGGTCGATGATCCCGCCCGGCAGCGTCCAGTTGCCGGTGTCGTTGCGCCGCCCGAGCAGCACTCTGCGTTTTTCGTCTACTACGACGCCCATGGCTGTGGACAGCCAGAGCTGATCATGACCAACCTTCTGGCGCAGGTCGAGAACGAACTGGGGCGTCGGCATACGACCATTGTGCTGGTGATCCGCCGGTGCCGGGGCACCGGGCTCAGCCTGGGCAGCTGGCCCGGCGCACAACGTCCTCGACCGCGACAGCCAAATCGGGCGGCAGCGGCCGGAAATCAGTGATGGCCCTGGCCTCGGCGGGCGACCGGGCGCCGACGATGGCCCGCGCTCCCTTGGCGAGCACCCAGCCGACGGCGAGGCCCGCCATCGCCATCCGTGCGCCTGCGGCTAGCTCGGCCAACTCGCGGCGAAGCCGGGCCAGGTCCAGCCGGGCCGGATCGGCCCAGGGCAGGTTCCGGCGGAAGTCGGCGGCCCCGAGCGACTCCATCTCGAAGCCGTCGGCGAGGAAGCCCGATGCCAGCGGTGACCAGGCCAGGAACGTGGCGCCGTGACGAGCGCACCAGTCAAGCACCCCGGCCGTCTCGGCCTCGCGGTGCAGCAGCGAGAACTGATGCTGGACGACGCTGACGTGGCCGATCGCCGCGGCCCGGTCCATCAGATCGACCGGATGGTTGGACAGGCCGCCCGCTCGGGTCTTGCCCTCCCCGACCAGGCCGCAGACCACCTCCCAGGCCCGTTCCACTGGCGTGCGCGGGTCGGGGTCATGCAGCTGCAGCACGTCAACGGACGAGACACCGAGGCGGCCGAGACTGGCCGCGACGTCCGCGCGGATGGCATCGGCGCTGTGGTCTTCGTACGCGCTGCCGTCCGGCCGCCTGAATGTGCCGCACTTGGTCAGCAGCATCGGCCTGGTTTCCTGGCTTGCCAGCGCCGCGCCGACGATCGTTTCCGCGCGACCCCAGCCGTAGAACGGAGCTGTGTCGAGCCAGCCCACGCCGGCCCTGATGGCAGCCTCGACCGTGGCCACCGCGCCGGCCCGTTCGGTGCGACCCCAGTCGAGGTACCAGCCAGGCCCCGAGCCCAGCGGGGCGGTGCCGAGCCCGGCAACGCCCGGCAGTTGCACGGCGTCGCTCACGGCACAATCCTCGCGTCTTGGGTGGGCCGGCGCCAGCCGAGGCCACCACGGCGAAGATCGTCTTCCGCGCCCGGCTGTACCCTGGGGATTGTGCCGGAGCCCATCTCGAACAACCGTTCAGACGGCCTCCTGGCCGACCCAGCGGCCCGCCCCGATCGCTACAAGTGGATAGTCCTGTCCAACACCACGCTTGGCGTGACGATGGCGACGATCGACATCTCGATCATGCTGATCGCGCTGCCGGACATTTTCCGCGGCATCCACATCGACCCGCTGGCCCCCGGCAACAGCTTCTACCTGCTCTGGCTGATCCTCAGCTTCATGGTCGTCACCAGCGTGCTGGTGGTCAGCCTGGGCCGGCTGGGCGACATGTACGGCCGGGTCCGCATGTACAACCTTGGCTTTGTCGTGTACACGCTGTTCTCGCTGCTGCTCACCATCACCTGGTTCAGCGGTACTGCGGCCGCGATCTACCTGGTGGTCATGCGCATCTTCCAGGGCGTCGGAGCTGCGCTGCTGCTCGCCAACTCGGCGGCGATCCTGACCGACGCGTTCCCCGAGGACCAGCGGGGCATGGCGATCGGCATCAACCAGGTAGCTGCGATCAGCGGATCGTTCCTTGGCCTGGTGCTCGGCGGCGTGCTAGCGCCGATCCAGTGGCGGCTGATCTTCCTTGTCTCCGTGCCGATCGGGCTGTTCGGCACGGTGTGGGCTTACCGCAAGCTCGAAGAGGTGCCGCGGCACGGCACCGCCAAGGTCGACTGGCCGGGCAACATCACCTTCGCGCTCGGCCTGATCGGGGTCATGATCGGCATCACCTACGGCATCCAGCCGTACGGCCACTCGACCATGGGCTGGACGAGCCCGTTCGTGCTCGGCTGCCTGGCCGGAGGCGTCGGCCTGCTCACCGCCTTCGCCGTGATCGAGACGAAGGTCGCCGACCCGATGTTCCGGCTGCCGCTGTTCAAGATCAGGGCCTTCACGGCAGGCAGCCTGTCTTCCCTCCTCGCTTCCATCGGGCGGGGAGGGCTCATGTTCATCCTCATTATCTGGCTGCAGGGGATCTGGCTTCCCCGGCACGGCTTCAGCTTCAGCCAGACGCCGCTGTGGGCCGGCATCTACATGCTGCCGCTTACGGCCGGCTTCCTGATCGCGGGTCCCGTCTCGGGCTTCCTGTCGGACAAGTTCGGGTCCCGCCCGTTCGCCTCCGGCGGCATGGTCGTCGCGGCCGGATCATTCCTGCTGCTGGAGCTGCTGCCGATCAACTTCTCCTACTGGGCGTTCGGGCTCATCCTGCTGCTGAACGGCCTGGCCATGGGAGCGTTCGCCGCGCCGAACCGGGCCGGCGTCATGAACAGCCTCCCGCCCCAGCACCGCGGCGTGGGCTCGGGGATGAACTCCACGTTCCAGAACAGCGCGCAGGTCCTGTCGATCGGCGTGTTCTTCACGCTGATGATCCTCGGGCTGTCGGCCACCCTGCCGAGCACGCTCTACCACGGTCTCGTCGGGCATGGCGTCCCGGCCTCGGTCGCGTCGTCGGCGGCACACCTGCCGCCAGTCTCGACGCTGTTCGCCGCGTTCCTCGGCTACAGCCCCGTGCAGCACCTGGTGGGCCCGGCCGTGCTGGCCAGGCTGCCCGCGCACCAGGCCGCCACGCTGACCGGGCGCGGCTTTTTCCCGGCACTGATCTCCGGCCCGTTCGCCAGCGGGCTGCACGAGGCCTTCGACTTCGCGATCGCGGCCTGCCTCGCCGCGGCCGCGATGTCGTGGCTGCGCGGCGGCAAGTACCACTACCGGGAGCCGACCACGAAGGAGACGCCGGCTTCGCTGTCGCAGGACCAGCAAGGGGCATCGCTCGCCCAGGGACAATGAGCGCCGCAGGAGCGCGGGTTCCCGGTCCCGGCGGCGCTTGCGGGCAACGGCTGCACGTCGGCGGCCGACCGGCCGAGTGTAGCCTTCGTTCCCATGCCAATCGCGCAATTCAAGGACCTCTGCATCGATGCGAGCGACCCGGCCCGACTCGGGCCCTTCTGGGGTGCCGCGCTCGGGCGCGTCTTCGCAGCCAAGGATGACGGTGACGGCCTGCTGACCGGGCCGACGCCCCAGCACACGATCTGGGTCAACAAAGTTCCGGAGTCCAGGGTGGTCAAGAACCGCGTGCACCTGGACATCTACGCCACGGACCTCGCGGACCTGGAGGCGCTCGGCGCGACCATCGTGCACACGCAACAGGACACGCTCCGCTGGACGGTCATGGCCGACCCCGAAGGCGACGAGTTCTGCGCGTTCCTGCGTCCCGAACTGCCGGCCGAGAGGCTGCATGGACTCGTGGTGGACAGCGCTGACGCCGAGGCGCAGGCTCAGTGGTGGGGCAGCGTCTACGGGGTCGGCGTCACCAAGAACGACGGCTGGTTCACGATCGACGGGGTCCCCGGCATGCCGATCGCCACCATGGACTTCGTGCGGGTACCCGAGCCCAAGACCGTGAAGAACCGCGTGCACTGGGACGTCACCGCGGACAGCGTGACGCCGCTGGTCCAGGCGGGGGCGGCGGTCCTGCGCGAGCCGGGAGGCGACATCGGGTGGCACGTGCTCGCCGACCCGGAGGGCAACGAGTTCTGCGCCTTCACCCGGTGACGACGGCTGACCGGCGGCTTACTTCTGCCAGCGGATCGCCGCCAGGCGCCTGCGAGTTACGTAGCCATTGTCCGCGAACCAGCGGGCGGAGTCCTCGATGGCCAGCCGGGCCGGCCGGGACTTGTGCCCGATCTCCGCTCGCGCCCGGTTGTCATTGAAGATCATCTTCGTGGTGGACATCCGCGCGCCCTCGAGCGGCACCCGTGGCTCCCGGCGCAGCAGCCGGCCCTCCACGATCGCCGATGCCACGGCGGTCGGCAGCACCACGGCGCGGGGAACTTCAAGCCGGGGCACCGGCAGGCCCGAGCAGTCGGCCAGGGTCCGCAAGATCTCGCGCATAGACAGGTTCTCGCCGCCGAGGATGTAGCTGCGGCCCGTCCGGCCGTGCTCGAGCGCCGCGACGTGGCCGAGCGCCAAGTCGTCCACATGGCAGACGTTCAGCGCGGTATCGACGTAGGCAGGCATCCGCCCGTTGAGGAAGTCCAGCACGAGCTTGCCCGACGGCGTCGGCGCGCGGTCGCCAGGGCCGAGCGGGAAAGTCGGCAGCGCGAGGCTGACATCCAGCCCTTGCGCTGCCGCCCGCAGCACCTCATGCTCGGCAGCGAACTTCGTCCGCTTGTAGTGGCCGAACAGGTGCGCGACGTCGGCGTATGCGTTCTCGTCCGCGGGCCGGCCCTCGCGCGTGCCGTGCAGCCCGAGCACGCCAACGGTGGAGGTGTAGACCATCCGCTGGCAGCCTGCGGCCCTGACGGCCTCCATGACGTTCAGCGTGCCGCCGACGTTGACGTCGCTGAAGATTCGCGGGTCCTTGGCCCAGAAGCGGTAAACCGCCGCCAGATGGAAGACGTACCTGGCACCTACGCAGATCGACCGCAGCGCGGTCGCGTCGCGGATGTCAGCAGTTACCTGCTCGACGTCGAGGCCGGCCAGGTTGGCGGTGTCCGCGCCCGGTTCGATCACGGCGACGACCTTCGCGCCCTTGGCCAGCACGGCGCGCACGACCGCCGACCCGATGAAACCGGACCCGCCGGTGATCACGACGCGGTCGCCGGGATCGATCGAGGCCGCCTCCGGCACGGTGCTGGCCCCGCTAGCCAGGCCGGCTGAGCTGATCCCGGCAGCCGCGGTGGCCCCGGTGGCCGCGGTGGCCCCGGTGGCTGCGGCGGCGTCGGTGGCTGTCCGGGCCTCGGCGGGCGCACTGCCAGTCCTCGACCCCGCCAGCTGCCCGCGGACCGAGAGCCCAGGGGCAGGCTGACTCGCGGCGATCTCGCGCAGCGCGCTGATCGCCGCCTCCTCCTCCTCGGCGTCCGCCGCGCCGGTGACGACGCCAGAGCCCGCCGGCCGGTGTTGTGACTTGCGGCCCAGCGCGCCGCGAGCCATGGTCCGGCCGAACTCGATCGCAAGCCCCGAGCCGCGCTGCGCGTCGGCCATCACGTCGTCCAGCGCGGCGATGAAGTAGTCGACCTCCTCCTGCCCGCTGACCAGCGGCGGCAGCAGCTTCACGATGTTGACGTTGTCCGCTGCCACCTGGGTCAAGATCCGGTGCCGGTGGAACAGGGGCACGACGACCATCTGCGAGAACAACGCGGTCCGCAGCCGCTCGACGGCCCGGAACCGGCGGCCGGCCGCCTTCGATTCCGGCTCGCCGAACTCAATGCCGACCATCAGCCCGAGCCCGCGGACGTCATGGATAAGTTCATACTGCTCGGCCAGGCCGCGAAGCCCGGCCTGGAGGGCGAGGCCGGTAGCCTGGGCTCGGGCGACGATGTCCTCATCGTCGAAGGCCGCCAGCGTCGCGAGACCGGCCACCATCGCCAGCTGATTGCGGCCGAAGGTAGTCGAGTGCTTGAGCGCGTCTTCCATCGAGTCGTAGACGCTCGCGAAGATCTTCTCGGTCGTCAGCATGGCGCCGACCGGTACGTAGCCACCGGACAGCGCCTTGGAGATTGTGATGATGTCGGGCTCGAGACCCCAGTGCTCGTGACAGAAGAACCGTCCTGTCCGCCCGAGTCCGGTCTGCACCTCATCGATGACCAGCAGCGTCCCGTGCCGGCGGCACAATTCCTGGGCGGCCCGCCAGTACTCAGGGGTCGCGCAGTACACGCCCTTGCCCTGGATCGGCTCGACGATGAAGGCCGCCGCGTCCTTTCCGGCCAGCTGGTGCTCAAGGGCGCCTAGGTCACCGAACGGAACCGGGACGGTCTCGGGTAGCAGCGCCCCGAACCCCGACCGGAACTCCTTGCCTCCGTTCAGTGACAGGCTGCCGGTCGTGAGCCCGTGGAAAGCGTGCTCGGCGTAGAGGACTTTTGGCCGTTTCGTGGAGTGCCGGGCGAACTTGATCGCCGCCTCGATCGACTCTGCCCCCGAGTTGCAGAAGAAGACGCGGTTGATACCGGCGTGCGACCTGGCGACCAGCTGCTCGGCGAGCATCCCCGGCAGCAAGGCGCAGTCGAGCTGAATCATGTTCGGCAGATCTAGGTCGAGCGCCTGGTGCAGGGCGGCCTTGATACCCGGGTGGCTGCGGCCCAGCGCATAGACCCCGAACCCGGAGAGGAAGTCGAGGTACCGGTTGCCCGCGTCGTCGTAGAGGTAGCAGCCCTCCCCCTTGACGTAGGTGCGATCGAACCCCAGAGTCTTCAGCGTCCTGGCGAGCTGACGGTTCATGTACTGCTCGTGCAGGGCGAAGTTCTCTCCGGAACGTTCCGCGAACGCGCGGGCTACATCGAAGGGCATGCTTCTCCTAGCGCTGTCATTGCAGTTAGCGGCCGTCGGCAGGTGCCCCGATCTCGGCCTCCGGGCCTGGCCCCGAGGGTGGCGACCGGCGGCCAGCGCGGTTTTCCGTCTGGCTGCCCTAGGAGACCTGAGTCGGTGGCACGCGTAATCTGCCTCCGCCATTCGGCCGGAGTTGCCGTCCGGGCGTTGTGCTCACGTAGCCTCCCGTCGACAACTTCCCTGCCATCCGACCATCTTGGCGTGCCGGCATGCAAATCGCCCGGAGTTCTCAAGGTCATCTGGAAGAAAGTCCGGGTCAGGCCCGCTGCCGGGCTCCTGGCCACGCCCGCCAGGCCGCCCGGGTCCGCCGGATTCCGGCCGGTCAACTCAACGAGACATTGGCGGGCTTGCCCGGAATCTGGACACGGCATGCGGTCATGCCCAAGACTGCAGGTGGAGGAGGGGGATCATGGCGGTTCAGTTCGGGCGTAGCGCTGCGCCGGGCGAGGAGGTTCAGGAACCGGCGCCGGCAGACTGGTCGACGTTCACGGACATTTTCCGGGAGTACGGGGAATACGTCTTCCAGTACTGCATCAGCCTGCTGAGCGACGAGGGCGAGGCCGCGGGCGCGACCACCGTCACGTTCATCACGGCACAGGCGCTGCTCGGCCACCTGGAACATCCCCACCGCCTTGAGGCCTGGCTGTACGCGCTGGCTCGCCGGGAGTGCACGAGCAAGGATCCGGCCCGGTCGGAGAAGCTGCCTAAAGGTACCGGCCGCGGACCAAGCGCTGCGGGTGCCGGGGCTCCGGGTGGCGGGGCTGCCGGGGCTGCGGGTGGCGGCGCTGC
>JASHUG010000042.1 GCA_030040155.1 Streptosporangiaceae bacterium
AACGCGACCATCAAGGACACCGCCACCACCAGCATCGGCCGCGGCTGGATCCGCCTGATGGGCCTCACCCCGCTCATGCTGTCACTAGCCTGCCTGACCGCCATGCGCAACCAGCGCATCCTGAACGCATTCGACAACCACCACAGCGACAGCACGCGCCGCGCTGCCGGCCAGCCGGCGAAAACGCGCAGCAAGCGTCGCCGCCAACTCCCCGGCGCCGCGCCCGCCCCGCCCTAACCCGGCCCCGGCAACCCAGCTCACGACACCAGCCGTCATCACGCCAGCCGAGCCGGCATCAGCGACCCCTCACACAGTCCGCCGCCGCAAACCAGGAGCCCAGCACGCCCCCAGACACCGCCCAGACCCGGAAAACACAACGGCCGCGACCACATCAGCGGTCTCGGCCAAACTGTCAGACCCAAATGTGAACATGAAGCCTGGTCAAGTGTGAATACCTCGCGGAGCCCCCTTACGGAATCGAACCGTAGACCTTCTCCTTACCATGGAGACGCTCTGCCGACTGAGCTAAGGGGGCCGGCCTGCTTGCCTCGGCTTGACCTGCGCCGCCGGGGCATCAGCGCGCCAGGCGAGCATACACGACAGCGGGCTCTCAGTCCTGCGCGAGCCCGTCGAGGACGGAGCGGAACTCGGCCTCCACGGCCGGCCACGCCGTCGACAGCGGGTCGATCAACTCAAAATGCCCGACCTCGGGCAGCAGTAGGCAACCGACCTGATCGCCCGCCACCCGAGCCCGTTCCCCAAAATCGCGACTCTGCTCCCAGGGCACCCGGTCATCCGCGGTCCCGTGCACCAGGCGGATCGGCAGGCCGAGCGGCAGGGCAAGGCTCGGGTCGGCGGCCGCGTACCTAGCGGGGAACTGGCCGGGACCGCCGCCCATCAGGTCGCGAGCGGCGTTGTTGCCCAGGCGCATCCGATAGCAGTCGGCCAGGTCGCAGACGCCCGCCAGGCTCACGACCGCGCCGGCAACGGGCCGCGGAACGGACGCCAGGCGGCTCGCGGCCCACAGGGCAAGGTGCCCGCCCGCCGAATGACCGGTCAGCGCGACCCGCGCCCCGTCGACGCGCCGGTCCGTGGCCGCTGCCGCCGCGTCCGGCAGAGCGGTCACCGCCGACCTGATGTCGTCGAAAGTGCCTGGCCAGGCGCCGCCCTCCTGGCCAACGCGCCGGTATTCGGGGCAGCACACGGCGAACCCGTCGGCTGCCAGTGCCTCGGCCAGCGGGCCGACGTGCTTGCGGTCGAAGGCGGCCCGCCAGAAACCACCGTGGAGGAAGATGATGAGTGGCCATTGACCGCCGCGCCGCGGACCGTTAACGGGCGGCAGCCACAGATCGGCAATGTTGTCGGTGAGCGGCCCGTAGGACAACGCAAGGTCCGGCGGCCGCGACGGCCTGGAGAGGATGTCCGCAGGCTGCATAACTACCGCATGGTAGGGCAGGAGTTAGCTGGCAGCGCAGGAGCGTATGGTCATGCGCCGGTAAGGCGTCGCCAGGTGACGTAGCCGTTAACTTTATGCTGCTAATTCGGGTAGCTAGTTCCCTTCAGGTTGGCAGTGCATAATGTGAGGGCGAAACACGTTCTGGCCAGAAGAAGCACTGAAGTGAGGTTCTCGGGTGAGAGCGCAGCTCGCGAAGCCCGTCGTGATCGGGGCTCTTACCGGGTTCGCCTTCTTGACTGCCAGCATGTCGGGCGAGGCTCTGGCAACAAACTCTGCGACGCAGCCGATCGTCAACACGGTCTGCTCGTCGGTCCCCAAGAACTCGGCCGTCATCGCGGCGGACACCGACCTGACGGTCCCAGCCGGCAGTGGCGCGTCCGCGAGCACATCGACGTCTCCGAGTAGCTCGGCCAGCGCCTCTCCGTCGCCGAGCGCCTCGACTAGCACAGCGACCGGTGGCACGTCGTCGAGCACGTCACCGAGCCCCAGCCCGACGCCCACCACATCGACCAAGAAGACCACCTCGAGCCCGAGCCCGACGACTAGCCCGTCGCCCACAAAGACAGCGAAGCCGACGCCCACCCCTACCGCATCGAAGTCGACGAAGCCCAAGAAGAAGCCTGTCGTCGCTCAGCTGTGCTTGCGCATCCAGTCGTTCTCCAGCTCCTCCGAGGTCAAGGCCGGGCACACCGCGGACTTCGTCATCTGGGTCTGGAGCTCGAAGGCGGCCAGTCGCGGAGTCACGGTGACGGCTTCTGTCGCCTCCGCGCTGGACCTCGGAAAGCCTTCGTTCAGCGTCTGCCCCGTCGCCGACGGCAAGACCTGCAAACTCGGAACCATGCCGACCGGGCAGGCCGACGAGCTCGAAGCGGGGGTACCGGTAAAGGCCAAGGCCGCGCTCGGTGAGCAGGTTCAGCTGACCGCGAAGGCGACCGCGAAGGGCTCGAAGTCCTTCAGCCAGTCGGCTACCGACGTCGTAGTTGTCTCGCCTCCGCCCACCACCCAGCAGCCGACCCCTCCGCCGACACTGCCGCCCACGACCTTGCCGCCCATATCGGGAACGGGCTCGTCCCAGGGCAATGCCTCGAACCTATTCCCAACTGTTACGCCAGCGCCGTCTTCTAGCCCGTCCTCGCTTGGACTGCCACAGGTCAAGCCGAAGCGGACCGACGTCGGCGTTACCGACGCCGCGGACACGGTGCCACTCGACCCCCGGCTCATCGGCGGCCAGCTGGCCGGCCTGGCGGTACTCGCGGGAGGCATCGCGATCGCGGTCGCGCGGCTGTCCTTGCGCACGCCGAAGCCGCAGGAGGACACGGGCGACCGGCGACCGCAGCAGTAAGGCCGCCGCGGCGGGCCGGCGGGATACGCGCGGTCCGCACCTTAGCCCGAGGCTGCCACGCAGAACCGGCGGTGCTTACTTCACCACGTGCTCGACCATGGGCCGCATGGTCCGGAGCTCTTCGCCGAGCTCGGTTGCGCTGAGCACGGGTGAGGCGATGACACCGAACGTGTCGTTGTCGGCCCAGGCGCACTCGTTCAGGTGCGTACCCGGCACGCACGCCGCCTGCCCCGCCAGCGAGCCAGGGTTGATCACGAACGCGCCAGGCACCGCAGTCGTCAGGCTCGTGATGAACGAGCTCGCCGAACCCGACAGGTTCCCGCCAACGAACAGGATGATCAGCGGGCCCGACTTCGCCGCGCCCGTGCTGTCCTCGTAAACGGCGTCGACCACATGGGTGGCCTCCCCGCCGCCCGCGGCTACGATCTTGTCCCGCAGCGCGTTGGCCCCCATCCCGTTGGCCAGCGACGGTTCCTCGACATAACTACCGAGGCGCAGCGGCGTGCTGATCGCGTGTGACGGGCCGCCGCCGGACATGACGGTTACTGCCACCACGCCAGCGGCGGCGACGCAGCCAACGCCGCCGGCTGCCAGCGCCGCCCGGCGGGTGGTCTTGCGGCGGCGCGCCTTCTGGCGAACGGCCTGGGTCTTCTGGCCGGATCCGGTCTGGCGGGACTTAGCCGGGCGGTCCGCGGGCGCAGTCTGCGGGGCGGAGGCATCGGGCAGGGCAGCCGCCGACGCCGCCGCAGCCGCCCCGGCCGCGTCCACACCAGCGCCGCGCTTGGCTGAGCGACCCCGGCTGGGCCCGTCAGCCCTCGCGCCCCGGCGCCCTCCCCGCCGCGCCGGCGGGGCCAGGGCTAGGTCAGCCTCGGGGTCCGCGAACCTTGCCGCCCTCCGCGCAGTCGGATCCGCTGAGCGCGTGTCCCTAAGCGGGCGACGGCGGACCGGGGAGGCGAGCGGCCTCGCCTGGGTATCGCTTGCCGGCCCGGCTCCCGAACTCGGACGCAACGCCCGCAGTGGCTGGCTCGGTGGATCGGCCACCGGCTGTGGACCGGTGTCGGCGGGGAAGCCGGGGCGTTCTGCGCCTGGCCGCACCGGCCGGGTGAGGTCCGGGCGCGATGACCGGTGCAGCACGTTCGTCGACCGCGACTCGGGTCCGGATGTGGCCGGGCGGGGCGCGGTTGGCCGGGACGGCGCGGATGGCCATGCTCCTGCCCGATCGTCGCCCGTAGGCCACCCGTTATCGGTAGGCCATCCGTTATCGGCAGGCCATGAGCGCGGATCCGTGTCCGAAGGCCAGGACCGCGGCGGAGCGGATGGCCGGTCGGACACCGGCGGCCGACCGGTCAGGGGCGACCAGCCGGTCGCGGACGAGCGGTCGGCCACCGGCGACCGGTCGGTCGCGGGTGGCCTTTGCGGGCCGGATGCCGGCGCAGTGCGCTGCAGCGGTCCTGACTGGTCGGGTCTTGGAGCCTGGCGGCCGCGCGGAAGCAGACCGGATCGGGAACGCCCGGCCGCCTCAGCAGGCGGTACCGAGGCATGCGGGCCCGAACTCCGCAGATCGGGCGCCTGAGGGTCGAGGGACTCGGGCCGCCGATGCCGCCGGACAGGCGCACGAGGATCCGTCAGCGGGCGAGCGCCGGCCTGCGGTCGCGGGTCAGCCAGCGGCCGAGGGCCAGCCTGCGGTCGCGGGTCAGCCAGCGGTCGCGGGTCAGCCAGCGGGCGACCGTGACTGCCCGTTTCTGGCCGGCCAGACCGCGGCGATGCGCCAAACGACGGCGGCGCCTCAGGCATACGTCGACCACGTGGGGCGGAAGGATCACCGTCGCGCGGCGGTGCCCCACGCCGGGAGTCGCGCCGCGACTCAACCTGGCGCGGGTCGGGCTCCGGGTCACTGCCCCATCCGGACGGATTGACCGCCTGCCCTCGTCGGCCGCGCCGCCCGCCGCTTGCCGGAGGCGCAGGCTGAGGGTTGTCGCGCCCGGCGGGGTGCTCTTGCGCCGGCCCAGCCCCGCCGAGATAGCGGATCCAGTCGTAATCGGCGTCCCCGGCTCCCTCGGGTGGCAGCTCGGGCTCCCGTCCGCGCCGACCGCGCGGCTTCGCCGGACGGCCCCGGCCGACTGGCAGCGGCCCGCTTGGATGGTCCCGGCCGAACGCAGTGTCACCAGGCCAATCCCCGCCGTCTTCGGCGTAGGGCCGCCGCAGATCTTGCTGATCTTGCGGCCATCCCGTTGTCATGCGGCGTGTTACTCCTGAGACAGATGCGGCGTCTCTTCCCGTTGTGGGGTCACTACATCATGCGGCACAGCTGACCGTGACCGCTACGTTATCTGGGTTTCCCTGCGGTTTCCCTACAGCCAGGTCGGTTGGCCACAGCCGGGCGGGCGGCACTAGCCTGCGGACATGGCAGACGGTCACCGCGGCATTACGCCGCAACGCGAAGACTTCTCGGCCTGGTACAACGAGCTGGTCACCAAGGCCGGCCTGGTTGACCGGGGCCCGGTCCGCGGCACCATGGTGATCCGACCGTACGGCTACCGCATCTGGGAACTGCTGCAGGCGGACCTGGAC
>JASHUG010000348.1 GCA_030040155.1 Streptosporangiaceae bacterium
TCGGTCAGCTCGTAGACGAGCTTGGCCGGACGGCCCTGCTGGGGATGAGCTGTCCTGGTCACCGCGCCGGCTTCCTCAAACCTGCGCAGCGCCGGGTAGAGCGAGTTGTTGTTCAAGACCACGCCGGTCACGGCCTCGACCCGTTTGCGCAATTCGTAGCCGTGAGCTGGGCGCCTGGACAGGTTACGCAGGATCAAGATTTCAATGTAGGACATCTCATCCAGCTTAACCTATGTCAGACTGGACTAGATCGACACCGCCTTTGCCCCGTCACGTGCCGCTGCTAGTAGGAGTCGAGAGCTGCGCAGTCGGCTGCTGGTCCGTACTCGAGGCACCTGATCGTTACTGATAGATCCGACATGTCATCCTGATCCGCGGTCCAGCATTGGTGGGCTTGTGAAGTAAGCATGCCGCGGACACTGACTGGAACATTGTGGTCGAGGAAGAACCGCACGGAGGGCTCCCCAACCCAGGCCTAGGCTGCGTGGTCGCGTGCGGCGTCAATGTCAGCCAGAGTCAGCTCCGGGTATTCCTTAATGATCTGATCCGGCTCGTAACCGGCCTCTAGGTAACGTTGCACTGTCTCAACGGGGATACGTGTGCCGGCGAATATCGGCTTGTTACCCATGACGCTCCGGCGCTTGACAATCTCGCCGGCCCGGCCGCCACGCTCGTGGGCCGCCCGGTTAATGCGTGCAACCAGTGGGTCTAGCTTGATCGTCTCCCGCAAGACGATCTGATCAGGGCGAAGGTCCCCCTCCCAAGAGCCGTCTGGGTCCTGGAAATAGATCTCGTGGCCTAGAGTTGCCCACGTCAGCTCGCGCAGAGGCTCGCTGTAACCGCGGGACCGTAGGTGAGCAACGACGCGCCTGATGTGCTGCAACGACATGCCCCGCTCGGTCCGTAGCAGCGCCACCACCAGCAGCGCCAGCATGTCCTGGAAGCTATAGAGGCGCACCGTGTTCCGAGGGCTAATCTGCCGGTGAATTGAGGGGGCAACCAGCTCGGTTTCCTCCCAGTAGCGGAGACGGCCGACTGACACATGCGCCAACCGTGCCGCCTTGCTGTCTGGGAAAGCGATCAGTTCCTCATCGGCCGCCGTCATTGGTCGCCCCTTCGCCCGCCTGCACAGATGGTAAGCACGCTGCAGGGACCGTGACATCAGCAACACGCCCGATCGTGCATAACGCTCAGATATAGCTGATAACGCGCGCTTATCGCCCGGTTATTTGCTTCCGTTCCGGGACAGCGAATCCTTGGCCACCCGCCCGGCGCGGCGCGGCCTCAGCGGTGTCGGCCCAGGGACTGGCTCAGGTCCGGAACCGATAACCGCTAGGTGGTCGGGTCGACCGGGCTGGTGCTGGGCGTCTGAGAGCCCGGCTGTACCGTCACGAGACTGCCGTAGGACAGGTACTGCCAGGCGGTCCTGGCCGCGCTCCAGGGCACCTCGACGCAGCCCAGGCTCTGCGGGAAACCATACGACGCCCGCGGGTACCAGTGCACAGCCAGATTGCCGCGGAAGTAGGAGATGTAGTAGACCGGACTGGAGTACGGGGTTCCGTTCGGATTCATCCCCTTCATGTCCTGGTAGTAGTGCTTCAGGTATACCGGCGACGTGCCGAGCGTGGTCGGCGAGGCCGGGATTCCGGTGTCGGCGTCCGTCTGCAGCACCTGCCTGCCGTTGTGCCAGATCGTTAGCATCTCTGGGTCGCCCTCGCTGGCGATCGCGTAGGTATAGCCGCTCTTGTTCATGTCATGAGCGGCCACCGCCGTGAGCAGGTCATCCCAGACCCTGGGCCCGGCGATGCCATCGACGTTCAGGCCGTGCTGCTGCTCGAACGCCATGACCGCGCCCTGGAGGATCAGGCCGTCGGTTGTGCCGTCCCGCCAGAAGCGACGCAGTTGGCTCGGGTAACCGGACTTCCAGGTGAAGTGACCCCGTGGCGCCTTGCCGGCCGCAGCTAGTTGGCCGGCCGCGTCATTGTCGGCAGGGACCGTCTGCCCGGCTGACGGTGTCCAGGTCAGCGGCAGGTAGCCGAGTTGTGCGAGCAGCTCGTCGAGCCGGGCCGTCGAGTAGGTTGCCCCACCGGTGCTGTTGGCGAGTGCAATCCATATTCCGGCGACCAGCAGGAGGACGACGGCGCCTCCCACGGCCACGGTCCGCGTGCGGAAAGTTGTCGCAAAAGACAATGCCGTTCCCTCGGTCGACCCAGGCGGCTGCGGTATCCCGGATGAGCCGATCTGTATGCGGACATCCTCTTCTTCGGGACTGATCGCCCGGCTAAGGCCCGGCGCATCGAAGATCACGAGCACGCCCATCTGGGGCGTGCGGGGCAGGTCAGGCCGGGCATACCCGGCCATCGCTTCAGCTGCAACTTGTGTAACGCGGCCATCCAGGCCGGATCATCCAGAACGCCCCAGCCCGGCACAAACCCGCCCGCCACCCAGCTCCCGTGCTATCTCCACGCCCGAGCTGACTGGAGCCGCTGCGTCAGGGCCGCGGGCGCACTTTGATGGGCTGTTGAAGCTTTGCGGCCGGTGATAGGCCTAGGCGAGCCTGAGAGCTCGCTCCGGCGACATTGACCCGAGTAGCCGCTCCAGCGCCACCTCGACGTCCTCACGCCAGGACAGCGCCGTCTTGAGCTCCAGCCGGAGTCGCGGGTAGCGCGAGTGCGGCCGGACCGTCTTGAAGCCGACCGCGAGCAGATAGTCGGCTGGCACGACGCAGGACGGCCCGGCCCACTTGACGTCGCCAAAGGCCTCGATGGCCTTGATTCCGCGGCGGGTCAGGTCCTTCGCCAGCCCTTGGACGAGCATGCGGCCAAGGCCGCCGCCGGCGAACTCCGACAGCACGTGAGCGGTCATCAGCAACACTGCATCGGCACTGACCGGACTTGTCGGAAAAGCTACAGATCTCGGCGCGTAACTCGGCGGGGCATATGTCATGTAACCCGCGGGGACGCCATCGACGTAGACGATCTTTCCGCAGCTTCCCCATTCGAGGAGAACCGAGGAGATCCACGCCTCTTTTTCCAGTGCCGGGTCCCCAACCTCCAGGGCACGCGCCTGGCTAACTGGGTCCAGTTCCCAGAAGACGCACCTGCGGCAGCGCGGTGGCAAGTCATGCAGATTGTCCAGCGTGATGCTCGCTAGACGGCGCGACACGGTGATACCCCTGCGTTCGGTTGGCATCCAGTCAGTGGGCCTATTCCAGAAATGGCCCGCAGCCCAGGCTTCCTATCGTCGTAGAAGCCCAGAGCCACAGGGATATCGTACCCATACGACATCCGTCGCGACCGTCACTGGGGACTGTTTCCAACCCCCGTGCCGGGCCGTTTGCCGCCGGTCTGTCGCGGACCGGTCAGCTGGCCGGTTGTTTCACGTGAATCACGCGCTCACGTATCGCGCCAACGAGGGCGTCGACGTCCGCCTCGGTGGTGTCAAACGCCGTCATCAGCCGGACGACGCACCGGCCGTTGCCGCTCGCTGACCACACATGGAAACGCCAGTGAGGCTGGAGCGCTCTTGCCAGTTCCTGGTCCATCTCGGCGAAGACGCCGTTGCCCTCCATGGGGAAGGCAAGGCGGACGCCGGGCAGTCCGCTGATTGCGGTTGCCAGCCGACGCGCCATGGCGTTGGCCTGCTCAGCGTTCTTGAGCCAGACGTCGTCCTCAAGCAGGCCGACGATCTGCGCGGAGAGGAAGCGCATCTTCGAGCTCAGTTGCATGAGTTGCTTGCGCTGGAATAGGGCAGTGGCAGCCAGGCTGCCGGTCATTATCAGGATCGCCTCTACGCCAAGCGCTCCGTTCTTCGTGCCCCCGAAGCTGAGCACGTCGGCACACGCGGCTAGGTCGGTGAGCGGACATCCGAGCTGAGCCAGCGCGTTCGCCAGCCGGGCGCCATCGATATAGATCAGTAGCCCGTTTTCACGGCAGAAGTCACGGATCGCGCGCAGTTCGGGCAGTGAGTAACAGGTGCCGACCTCGGTCAGTTGCGCCAGTTGCACGACCCGCGCTTGCGCCCGGTGCTCGTCGCCGCGACCGCCGAGCCGGCGCGCGATGAGGTCGGGGGTCAGCTTCCCGTCCGGCGTCGGGACGGCGAGGAGCTTGCTACCGAGGATTCGCTCGGCGGCCCCGCACTCGTCCACATTCAGGTGCGATGTCTCCGCGCAGATGACCGCCTCGAACGGCCGCAGCAACAGGCTCAGACCCGTCACGTTCGCGGCCGTGCCGTTGAAGACAAGCAGCGCCTGGGCCGCGCCGGATGCGGAGCACAGCATCGCCTCCGCACGCCGCGACAGGTCATCGTCGCCGTACGCGATCACATCGCCCGTGTTTGCCGCTGCCAGTGCCGCCAAGACCGCCGGGTGGGCGCCCGCGTGATTGTCGCTGCCGAAACTCTTGCCAGTAGGGTTCGTCACGTCGCCGAGCATAACGGGACAGGCTTCGCACCCATCGGCGGCTCCGTTCCCGCCGTGTCGTCCTCTCCCGGAGGACGATGCCGGCCTGTGGGGCGTTGGCTAGCCGCGCCTCGACGGCCCGAGCCCAGGGGACATGCTGCGGACTATTCGCTCCAGGTCCTCCAGCGAGGCGAACTCGACGACGATCTTTCCCTTGCGCTGGCCAAGCTCGACCTTCACACGCGTATCGAACAGATCGGAAAGCCGGTCCGCAAGGTCCTTGAGGCCCGGTGTTACCGGCTGCCGCCCTCCTGGCGCGCGGGGAGTCTTGGCCGGGTGCACACCCATCGCAACGATCTCTTCGACCGCACGGACCGACAGCCCTTCGGCCACGATCCGCAGCGCGAGTTGCTCCTGCAGGGCGGGGTCATCGATCGCCAGCAGCGCTCGGGCGTGACCCGCGCTCAGCACGCCCGCGGCCACCCGCTTCTGAACCGCAGGCGGGAGGTTCAGCAGCCGGATGGTGTTCGAGATATGCGGGCGCGACCGGCCGACACGCCGGGCAAGCTCATCGTGGGTGACCGCAAAATCGTCCAGCAGCTGCTGATAAGCCGCAGCCTCCTCGAGCGGGTTGAGCTGCTCACGATGCAGATTCTCCATCAGCGCGTTGCGGAGTAGGTCATCGTCGGAGGTCTCACGCACGATCGCCGGAATGACGTCGATGCCGGCCAGCTGGCTCGCCCGCCAGCGCCGCTCACCCATGACTAGCTCGAAGCTGCCTGGTCCGAGCTTTCTCACGACCACCGGCTGCAGCAGGCCGACGACCGTGATCGACGCGGCCAGCTCGGCCAGCGAGTCCTCATCGAAGATCTGCCGGGGTTGCCGGGGATTCGGGCGGATAGCCCCGACCGGCACTTCCTCGAGATACGCGCCCTCGATCGGCAGGTCCGCCTCGTCGCCGCTGTACTGCGCGGTTGCCACTGCCCCGTGAACGCCCGCTATGCCCCCAGGCATCGGGCCCGACGGGATTAGCGCACCTAGGCCCTTTCCGAGACCTCGCTTCTGCTGCGGCATCGTTGCCCCTCTCGCCCCGGCCTAGCTCACAGCCGGCGCAGCATTCCGGTGCGCCAGCTCCCGTGCGGCCTCCAGGTAAGCCACCGCGCCGGTCGAGCCGGGATCGTAGGTCATGACCGACTGGCCGTAGCTGGGCGCCTCCGACACTCGGACGCTGCGCGGGATCACTGAGGCGAGGACCACCGCCCCAAAATGCTCCCGGACCTCGTCGGCCACCTGCGACGCCAGCCGGGTACGCCCGTCATACATAGTCAGCAGGATTGTCGTTACCGATAGGCCCGGATTGAGGTGACTGCGCACTAGTTCTACCGTGCGCAGCAATTGCTCCAGCCCCTCCAGAGCGTAGTACTCGCACTGGATCGGGATGAGCACCTCGGGCGCAGCCACCAGGGCGTTGACGGTCAGCAAGCCGAGGGACGGCGGGCAGTCGATGAAGATGTAGTCCAGCTTCGATGCGTCATACGCCGAAAGCGCTCTCGCCAGTCGCGACTCCCTGGCCACCAGTGGCACCAGTTCGATCTCTGCGCCGGCCAGGTCGATGGCCGCCGGCGCGCAATACAGCTGCGGGAAGCCCGACACCTGCTTGATCACGGAGCCGAGCGGCTGTCCGTCGACCAGCACGTTGTAGACCGAGGCAATGCCGGAGTGATGATCCACATCGAGCGCTGTGGACGCGTTTCCTTGCGGGTCCAGGTCCACGACCAGCACTCGCGCGCCGTGCATCGCCAAGCTCGCGGCCATGTTCACCGCGGTCGTGGTCTTGCCCACGCCACCCTTCTGGTTAGCGATCGTAATGACCCGGCACGACGACGGCCTCGGCCACGGGCTACCGCCCGAACGGGCCACCACCGCCGCCTGTGCGGCCCGTGCGATAGGGGTGTCCGCAACCGCGTCCGGGACGGCTGGAATAGCCACCTGAACCTCACTCTCGCCCGCATTCGCGTCCTCGGCGCCGCCTACGCTATCCGGGCTAGCTTCCGCCTGCACCTCGGCTGCCGGCTTCGGGACCTCTTCGTCCACCGCTCGCCGACCGCCTTCCGGCGACGGGGCGGCCGCCGCGTCCGCGACTGCATCCTCCGCGTCAGCCCGCCCGCCTGCCACAGTTTCACGTGAAACCGACGCCAGCGCCCGGCGCACCCGCTCCGGCGCCGGCTCCCGCGGGGCATCCAACTCGTCCGGTCCAGCGACCCCGGCCGGCTCCTCGGGAGCAGCCTCGCCCGCTCCGGCTGTGCCCTTCCCGTGGCCGGTGGCCGCTTCGTCGCCGGCCCCTGTCGATCCCTCGCCTGGATGCGCATCCGCCACGATCTCGCCCCGCACAGATGACCTCGCGACGTACTCCGGCCACGACTCGCGAGTCCTCGCCGCATCCGCCGGCCCGCCAGCTCCGCCAAACCTGCCCGAGCCGTGCGCTATTGCGCCGGGCCAACCCAGACCGTGCTCCGGGTCGCTCGCCCGTCCGGCCTGTCCTTCCGTCGCACGCCCTCGGCCGGCCGACGCAATCTCCTCCGGCCAGCCAAGCCCCGGCTCGGAGCCCATTCGCATCTGCCACTCCCTGTCGAGCCGGGAACGCCCGCCGCTCAGCCGCCGCCGCGCCTGCTATTCGGCCGAGCCCGCCTGCCGGGCGGGCCCGCCCCGCGCTGCCGCCCGACCGCGTACTCACTCTGGCCACCGCCGGGGCGCTGAACCACCGCGTCCCGGCGCTGGGAACCGTGCCTCGCGGCCGCGCTGAATACCACCACTGTTGCAGCAGCGGCACCGTCCGCGCTACCTACCTCAACGACTCGCGCATCCGTTACCCCCAGCCGAGCCAGAACCGGTCTCGCCCGCCTCAGCTCCGTCTCGGCGGATGCTCCCTTCATCGCCAGTGCCTTGCCGCCCGGCCGCAGCAGCCCCACGCATAGCCCAGCGAGCTTCTCTAGTGGTGCAACCGCCCGCGACGTCACGACATCCACGACCAGCCGTCCGGCCAGGTCCTCCGCCCGGCCGCGCACAACCTCGGTGTTGCCGAGCTCCAGTTCCGCTACGCACTGCTCAAGAAAGCTCACCCGGCGAGCCATTGCCTCGACCAGCGTCACCCGCGCGCCAGGAACCAAAAGCGCAAGCACGATGCCGGGCAGTCCAGCTCCGGAGCCGATGTCCGCCAGAGAGCACCGCGCGGGTACCAGTCTCGCAACGGCCGCGCAGTTCAGCAGATGCCGATCCCACACCCGGTCGGCCTCGGCCGGGCCCACCACGCCCAGCTCTACCCCACGACCCGCGAGCAGTTCTGCGTATCTCTCCGCGGCGGGCAGAGACGATCCGAAGACGGCGGCGGCGGCACTCGGCCGTCCGCAATCCGCCCGGCCGGTTACGCTCTCGCCGTCCTCAGCCTCGCCAGGCTTGCCAACGTTTGCCATAGTCCGCCCGGTCCCGCGCTCACGCCGGGAGTACGACCACGCGGCGCTCCGGCTCCTCGCCTTCCGATTCGCTCCGCAGCCCGGCCGCCGCAACTGCGTCATGCACGACCTTGCGCTCAAACGGATTCATTGGCCACAGCCGCTTCGGCACGCCCGTGCGGCGGACTTCTTCGGCCGCATCCTGGCCCGCGGCCGCGAGCTCCACTCGCCGCCGCTGCCGGTATCCGCCGACGTCCAGCATCATCCGCGTGCGCGCCCCCGTGTGCTGATGCACTGCCAGCCGCGTCAGCTCCTGAAGCGCCTCGAGAACCTCGCCGCGCCGGCCGACCAGTTCCTCCAGCGTTGCGCCGACGACGGAGACCACGGCGCGGTCGCCCTCGACGTCCATGTCGATGTCCCCGTCGAGGTCCGCGACATCGAGGAGGCCCTCGATGTAGTCCGCAGCTATCTCGCCCTCGAGCTCCAGGTCAGCCGTCGTCGGCTTGGGCCTGCGGTCGCCTTCGGACTCCTCTTCGCCAACCTCATCGACGTCATCGACGTCATCCTCTTCGCCAACCTCATCGACGTCATCCGCGTCCTCGTTCACCGCGATCGCCGTAGCGCCGCCGACCAGCTCGTCCTCGCTGTGCCCGGCCTCATGCGCCACCATGTCATCCTGCTGGCTCACGCCAGGCCTCCTCGGATCTGTCTTCCGCTTGCGCGCCGAACGGTCCCTGCTGGCCGGGTCAGCGCTTCCCCGATCGCTTCGCGCGCGACTGCCGCTGCGTCTGATGCCTCACGAGCTTAACGTCGGGCTCGGCCGGCTGAGGCTCCGGCTCGGAACGCGTTCTCGACAGCCGCTTCAGCACACTCCCGTTTGCGCTCGGGCTGCTCCCCGCTGCTCCGTTGGCGGACGCCCGTGCCGCCGGCGCTCTCGCGCCTCCGGTCGGCTTTGCGGCAGACGCACCCTTTGAAGTCGTCGTGCCCTTTGCGGCAGATGTGCTCTTTGCACCCGAGGTGGCGCGGCTCGCTCCGGTCCCGCTCCCGTCCCGCTGCTGCCGACGGCTCTGGCCGGATGTCAGCGCGTTCGCGGTAGCGGCACCCCGGCCGAGGACCCGCCCCGGCGTCGCGGCAGCTTCGTCGGCAGCCGCTGGCGGCGTATACGGGTACTTCCGACCCAAAATGTACTGCTGGCCCAGCGTCCAGATGTTCGTCGTGCACCAGTACAGGACCAGCCCGAACGGCCAGTACAGACCCGTCAGCGCGAAGAACGGCATGATGTAGGTCATGTACTTCTGCGAGTTCGCCATCGGGTTATCCGGCGTCGCCGCGGGCATCATGCCGCGCTTCATGCTCTGCCGGATCGTCAGGTACGTCGTCCCCGCGCTGATCGCGACGGCGCACAGGATGACGAGCTTTGCGTGCAGCGGCACATGCAGCGTGTCGGTGAACAGCACCTTGTCGTACAGGTGAGCGCCGAGAATCTTCGCGTTCTGCGCGCTCTGCACCATCGACAGCGGCAGGCCGTAGGCCGGCTTGGTGTGCGGCTTCCAGTCAGCGATCGCCCGGAGCACGCTGAACAGCGAGAAGAACAGCGGCAGCTGCAGAACGAACGGCAAGCACCCCATCAGCGGGTTGACGCCCGCCTCCTGGTACAGCTTCATCGTTTCCTGGTTGAGCGTCTGCTTATCGTTCTTGTACTTCTTGCGCAGCGCCGCCATCTGAGGCTGCAAGGACGACATCGCCCGCGTGGTGTGCATCTGCTTGATGAACAGGGGCACCATGAGCAGGCGCATCAGCATGACCAGGATCACAATGCTGAGGGCCCAGGTCCATCCGCTGGACGCGCCAAAGGCTGGCTTCAGCACATCGTAGATGTGCGCAAACACCCAGCCCACAGCCGAGTACAGCGCGTCGAGTGGGTTCACCAGCTAGCTCCTCGCCCTTAGTCCAGCAGCATCAACACAATCAGCAACGTTCGGTGAGCTCGCCGTGCTTCCATCCCGGCTCTCTTCCGCGTACTTCTTCGCGCCAGCCGATCCAGGCACGAAGTCCAGACCGCCCCGGTGGAACGGCTGGCAGCGGCTCAGCCGGCGGACCGCCAGCCATCCGCCTCGGACAGCACCGTGCAGTTGAACCGCCTCAAGCGCGTACGCGCTGCACGATGGGTAAAACCTGCACCGAGGGCCGAGCAGCGGACTGACAAATCGGCGATAAACGGTTAGCAGCCCAACCAGTACCCAACCAGCGGCTGACAACTGGCGCTGGCCCTGACCTGGACCCTGGGTCATTGGCTCGCCACCCAACCCTGCCGCCGAAGCAACGCTCCGATTACCAGGTCGAGCTCGGCGGCAAGATCCGCCTGGCAAGCGGTCGCTGCGCGCGGGCTCGCGCGCAATACAAGCAGGCTACCTCCAGGAAGGGAGCCAAGGTGCCCGCGGGCTAGGTGCCGAAGACGACGTTTCACCTTGTTCCGCACAACTGCCGATCCCACTGCCTTGCTTACCACGAAGCCCACCAACGCGGGTCGATCACTGTCCCGCTCAATCAGCAGATGACCTGACATAAGCGGCCGGCCCGCCCCGCTCCCGCGAGTCGTCGCCGAGACGAAATCGCCCCGGCGCCGCATTCGCGCTCCCGCAGGAAGCATCTGCCGACCGCCGCCGCGCGCCGTCAGACGCTGACGCGCGAGCGGCCCTTCCGGCGCCTGGCCGAGAGGATGGCCCGCCCCGCGCGAGTGCGCATGCGCAGCCGGAATCCATGCGTCTTCGCCCGATGGCGGTTATTCGGCTGAAACGTACGCTTGCTCACTGGGACTCCAGATAACGGCAGGTCTGTGATCTCTTCACAGCGGACTCAGCAGTCGGTCCTGACCTGCGTCAGGCCGTGCTTAAGCGGCACCGGGGTTGCCGGACCAATACACGGTACGCGCAGCCCAGCCAGGCGGTCAAACTCCGGCCAGAAGCTGGAAGCGAGCCAGCGGGGCGCGACAGCTGAGCGGGAAATACCGCAGGCTCGCGCGACCGGGTCGAGTGCCGATAGCATGCTCGGCCACTGGCTAACCAAGTTAGGAGCTCGCGGTCGGCAGGAGTACCCCGTTTCCCGAACGCACCGCGAAGTCCAGTCCTAGGCTGTGGACAAGCGGCGCGCGCCGGGGCCTTGCCGGGTCAGCCACCCTGCTGGCGCGCTTCCCTTCCGGTTGAGCGGACGGGTGGGCTCACCGCAGCCCTGACTTGCAACGTGCACATGCTGTGGAAAAACCTGTTGATCACATGTGGGGGGCCCGGGGTGACCGGCCAATGAGCGAAGACGACCTCGCGGACGTATGGGCCCGCTCACTTGCAGACCTAGCCGGCATGCAGATTGAGCCGCACCAGCGCGCCTGGCTGCAGCTCACCCGGCCGCTTGGCCTAGTCGAGAACACGGCCCTCATCGCCGCGCCCAACGACTTTGTCAAGGAACAGCTCGAGACCAGGCTCCGCGCTCTCATCACGAACGCGCTGTCCAGGGAACTGGCCCGCAACATCCAGCTCGCCGTCACGGTCGATCCGGCGGCGACCGCTGACATCGGCCATCCGCCCAGCCGGGTCGACGACACCGACGACGCGGTCACCAGCCCGATTCCGCCCGTTCCCGACGGCCCGCCCGACCTGCGGCCGGATGCTGGGTCCGCCGCCAATGTTTACGGCATCCCCGTCCAGCCAGGACCTGGCCGGCCGACAGCCGACGGCCGCGGGGGTCACACCTCGTTCCCTGGCATGGAGCATGACGGCCGGGACCTGATCGCCCAGCGGGCAAGCCAGGTAAACGGAGCCAGCCATCCCGCGGCCGCGCGTCCTGCGAGCCTGCCCACGCCGCACGACTCGGCGGCCACCCACATCGTGGGTCCGCAGGTCCCGCGTCCGGGCCAGGCCAGGCTGAACCCGAAGTACACGTTCGACACTTTCGTCATCGGCTCCAGCAACCGGTTCGCCCACGCCGCCGCCGTCGCGGTCGCCGAGGCGCCCGCGAAGGCCTACAACCCGCTGTTCGTCTATGGCGACTCCGGCCTGGGCAAGACTCACCTGCTGCACGCGATCGGCCACTACGCACAGATACTCGATCCGGCTCTCAAGGTCAGGTACGTCAGCTCGGAAGAGTTCACCAACGACTTCATCAACATGATCCGCGACGGCAAGCAGGACGGCTTCCGCCGCCGCTACCGCGACGTCGACGTGCTGCTGGTGGACGACATCCAGTTCCTGGAGAACAAGGAAGGCACCCAGGAAGAGTTCTTCCACACGTTTAACACGCTGCACAATGCCGAGAAGCAGATCGTGATCTCCAGTGACCGTGCGCCCAAGCGGCTGGTCACTCTTGAAGACCGGCTGCGCAGCCGGTTTGAGTGGGGCCTTCAGACCGACGTGCAGCCCCCCGAGCTCGAAACCCGGATCGCGATTTTGCGCAAGAAGGCGGTGCAGGACCGGCTCAACGCGCCGCCCGAGGCCCTCGAGTACATCGCCAGCCGGATCTCAACCAACATCCGCGAGCTTGAGGGCGCGCTGATCCGCGTGACCGCGTTCGCCAGCCTCAACCGGCAGTCCGTGGACCTGCAGCTC
>JASHUG010000349.1 GCA_030040155.1 Streptosporangiaceae bacterium
TGGACTCGCCCTCGAGCCCGCTGGCGTCGAAGTTGACCTCGCCCGCGTACAGGACCGCGTTCCGCCCCTTGCCGATATCAACGAACGCAGCCTCCATGGACGGCAGCACGTTCTGTACCTTGCCCAGGTACACGTTGCCGACGTAGGACTGATGGCTGGCCTTGTCCACGTAGTGCTCGACCAGGACGCCGTCCTCAAGCACGGCGATCTGGGTCCGGTCAGCGTGCTGGCGCACGACCATGACCCGTTCGACGGCCTCGCGCCTGGCCAGGAACTCCGATTCGGTGATGATCGGCGGGCGGCGCCGGCCCGACTCGCGGCCCTCGCGCCGCCGCTGACGCTTAGCCTCCAGCCTGGTTGAGCCCTTGATCGCGCGCACATCGGTCTCGGTGGCCGCGCGCGGCGAGCGGACATGCACGACTGTGTTCGGGGGGTCATCGGCCGACCCGTCGGCAGCCTGGCCATCGGCCTCGCCGGCCGGGCCACTGCGCCGGCGGCGACGCCGACGCCGGCCCGAGGCGGTCTCATCGCCGCCCTCGTCGGCCGGCTCGGCCTGCTCGGGTGCCGCGGTGTCCGCCGACTCCTGGTCCGCTGTGCTGTCGGCATCCGACTCGGCCGTCTCCGCGGCACCTTCACGACTCTTGCCGCGGCCGCGGCCGCCACGGCGGCGGCGCCTGCTGCCCGATCCGGTCGCCTCCTCCTGCGCGTCGTCCTCAGGTCCATCCTCGGCGGGAGCGGGCTGGCGGACGGCCTTGGGCGCGGTTGCCGGCCTGGGCTCGGTCAGCTCGGGGGCCTGGAAGATCACCAGCGGCGGCTGGAATGACGCCGCCGGGACGGCGGGCTGTGCTGTGCTGGCAGGCTCCTCGGTCGTTACCGGGTGAACCCAGATCGCCGGGCCAGCCTGATCAGGCGCCGCATCCCGGCCGGCCTGCTCCTCATCGCCGGCGTGGCTGGGCCGCGCCTCGTCCTTTGCCTGCTTGGACTCGCGTGTGTTGGACTGCCGGCCCGAACGGGTGGCGCGCGCCGGCGCAGCTCCTTTGCCGGGCTCGGTGGCGGGCGTCCCCGCGGCGGAGTCCTGTGTGCCTGCCGACTCCCCGGTGTTGGCCTTGGAGGCCCCGGATCTCGAGGTGCGCCGCCGGGAGGCGGGCCGGGAATCGCCAGCGGTTCCAGCACCTTCGCCCGCGCCACCTGCCGGCGCACGGGGCGCGTCTGACTCGGCCGCTGCGTGGGAGGGCTGGGCAGTTGCCCCGGCTGGATCCGGGTCAGCGGCCGGCGGACCGGCCGGACGCGTTACCGCGCGGCGGGCCCGGCGCAGCAAGCCGCGTCCGGAACTCTCATTCTGGTCAGTTGCCTCATTCCGGCCATCAACTGACTCGCTGTTCTCTAGCTCGCTGTCGAGCATTCGGGCGTCTCCCGTCAGGCTCCCGGGCGCAGCCGGCCTCGTCGGGCCGCTCCGCGCCGCGCGGGAGCTGTTGTTCATACGCGCTCTCCGGAGCGGCATACGCCGAGGTGGCGTCCGCCGCGTCCAGGCACGTTGCCATTACCTGTCTCGGTGCGGTGTCCCGCCGGCCAGGCCGGGGCACCGCAGCCGCAGGGCCCGCCGGCGCCGATGACCCGGAGAGGCCGGCCACGCCGGCCGCCACTCCCTGGCCCGGCGCGCTGGCGCCTGCGGCGGCAGCAGCACCGCCAAGTGGCCCTTGAGCCAGGCGCGTCACCTGTGCTGGCGACGACGGCTCGAGAGCCGACACGTGGCGGAGCGCTACCAGGATGTCGTCGGGTCGCACGGCAGGTGTCAAGTGCCGAACAACCATTCGAAGTATCGCACATCCCGCGTACTCACCGGCGTCGGCGCGCTGGTCAAGTTCCAGCGACACGACTCCGGCCCTGGTGTCCAGTCGCCGGATCCCGCCGCTGGTGCGGCGGTCCACCTCCGCATGCTCGGAGGCCAGGAACGCCCGCACCGCGAGTGCGGCATCCTGCGGCTGCACACCTGGCAGTACCACCTGCCAAACCGAGGCCTCTAGCTGCGGCGCCGCCGAAGCGACAGCCAGGTCAGCGGCCTCGATCACGTCAATTCCTTCCGGCAGCGATGCGTCGAGCCGGGCCCTGACATCGTCAGGGTGCACGCTCTCGGTGAGCGCGATCTCCAAGAACTCGGCCTCGCTCGCCGCACCAGTCGGCGCGCCCCCGCAGTAGGAGATCTTCGGATGCGGTGAGAAGCCGGCTGAGAATGCCACTGGCAGGCCAGCCCGCCGTACTCCTCGTTCCACTGCACGCGCGATGTCCCTATGGCTCGCGAAACGCATCCTGCCGCGTTTAGCGTACCTGATGACCAGGCGTTGTACCGCCGCCGGCGGTGGCGGCGAAGTCGGCATATGGCGGGACGTCACTGGCGCCCGCCCGTGGTCGCGGCGTCATTGATCGAGTCGGCGCCGGCGATGGTCAGCGGCAGCAGCCGCCGTCCGGTCGGGCCAACCTGCGTCTCGGTCCCCATGGCCGGGCAGACTCCGCACTCGAAGCACGGCGTCCACCGGCAGTCCTCGACCTCGGCGCCACCCTCAGGGTCTATGGCGGCCAGCCAGTCCTGCCACAGCCAGTCCCGCTCGAGGCCGGCGTCCAGGTGGTCCCACGGAAGCACCTCGCCGTATGGCCGCTCCCTGGTGGTGTACCAGGCGAGGTCCACCCCGTCGTCGGCCAGGGCCGAGGCGGCACAGCGCTCCCAGCGTTCGTAGGAGAAGCTCTCGCTCCAGCCGTCGAACCGGGCACCGTCCAGCCACGCCGCACGGATGACCTTGGCGACCCGGCGGTCGCCCCTCGACAGCAGGCCTTCAACGATCGACGGCTTGCCGTCGTGGTAGCGGAAGCCGATGGCCTTGGCGTAGGCGCGGTCCGACCTGATGGCCGCCCCGAGCGCACGGAGGCGCGCGTCCACGGTCTCGTAGTCGCACTGGCCCGCCCACTGGAACGGGGTATGCGGCTTGGGCACGAAGCCGCCGATCGAGACCGTGCAGCGGATGTCCCGCCTGCCGGTTGCGGTTCGTCCCGCCTCGATGACCCGGCGGGCGACGCGGGCGATCGCGACGACGTCGTCGTCGGTCTCGGTCGGCAGGCCGCACATGAAGTAGAGCTTCACCTGCCGCCAGCCGCTTGAATAGGCCGTGCTTACGGTCTTGATCAGGTCGTCTTCGGTGACCATCTTGTTGATCACCTTGCGGATCCGGTCGGTGCCGCCTTCGGGAGCGAACGTCAGGCCCGAACGCCTGCCGTTGCGGCTGAGCTCGTCTGCCAGCGTCACGTTGAACGCGTCGACCCTGGTCGATGGGAGCGATAGCCCGGTGTTGGTCCCCTCATACCGGTCGGCGAGATCCACGGCGATCTCGTTGATCTCGCTGTGGTCGGCGCTCGACAGCGACAGCAGCCCGACCTCGGTAAAGCCGCTCGCAGCCAGCCCAGCCTCGACCATCGACCCAATGGTCGTGATCGACCGCTCGCGGACAGGCCGGGTGATCATGCCAGCCTGACAGAACCGGCAGCCCCTCGTGCAGCCGCGGAAGATCTCCACGCTGAATCGCTCGTGCACCGTCTCGGCCAGCGGCACCAGCGGCTTGGCCGGATACTGCCAGGAGTCCAGGTCCATGACCGTGTGCTTGGCGACGGACCACGGCACGCCCGGCCG
>JASHUG010000350.1 GCA_030040155.1 Streptosporangiaceae bacterium
GGGGTCGCCATGAACACCGGGACCCAGGCCGCCAAGGAGGCCGGGAACCTGGTTGACCTGGACAGCGACCCGACCAAGCTGATGGACATCGTGGAGGTCGGCAAGGAACTCCTCATCACCCGCGGAGCACTGACCACGTTCTCCATCACCAACGACGTCGCCAAGTACTTCGTCGCCATCCCGGCGATGCTCTACAGCGTGTACCCGTCGCTGAGCTCGATCGACATCCTCCACCTGCACAACCCGGAGACGGCGATCTTGTCCGCGGTGATCTTCAACGCGATCATCATCATGATCATGATCCCGCTGGCGCTGCGCGGCGTCCGAGTCAAGGCCACCAACGCGACCGCGCAATTCCGCCGCAACCTGTGGATCTTCGGGATCGGTGGCCTGATCACCCCGTTCGTCCTCATCAAGCTCATCGACTTGTGCATTGTCGGACCGCTTGGAGTGCACTGATGTGGTCTCGTCTCAACCTGCAGAGCCTGTACCGGCAATTCGGCAGCTCAATCCTGCTGACCATCGTCGTCGCCGTGGTCGTTGGCCTCATCTACCCGGCAGTGGTGTGGCTGATCGGCCAGGCCGCCTTCAAAGACCAGGCCGACGGGTCGCTGATCTACCGTGACGGCAAGGCCGTCGGCTCCTCGCTGGTCGCGCAGGGGTTCAGCAACGCGGCCGGCGACCCGTTGCCGCAGTATTTCCAGCCCCGCCCGTCGGACGCCGGCACCGGCTACGAGGCCACTGACAGCGGTGCCTCCAACCTCGGGCCAAGCGACCCGCGGCTGGTGGGCTTCATTCCCGGCTTCAACACCGTCGGCCTCAACGGGAAGGCCTCCAAGACCAACCCGTTCGCTACGCCGGCCGACCCGTACTGCGTGCCGATGAGTACTGCGGGCGACCCGGTAAACGATCCGGCGCCGGGGGACAAGTATGAGATGTCCCACGGCCAGTACGTTTGCGACCCGAATACGGTCCCCGAGCGCACGATCGCCTATCGCGCGTTCAACGGGCTCGCGCCGTCGGTTCAGGTCCCTGTCGACGCCGTCACGGCATCCGGCTCTGGCCTGGACGCAGACATATCGGTGGCCAACGCAGACCTGCAAGCCCCGCGGGTCGCCCGGCTCCGCCACCTGCCGCTGGCCACTGTCATGAAGATGATCCATGAATACACAACCGGCTACGTCTGGGGCTTCATGGGCGACCCGGGTGTCAACGTCCTCGAGCTGAACCTGGCCCTGGACCGTATCTCAAGCTAGATGGCATGGCCTCGCCCGCTTCCGCCCCCGGCAAGCTGCGCATTTATCTCGGCGCAGCTGCCGGGGTCGGCAAGACCTACAAGATGCTCGAGGAGGGCTACCGCCGGCGTAGCCGTGGGACTGACGTAGTCATCGGGCTCGTCGAGACGCACGGGCGGCCGGATACCGCCGCGCAGATCCGGGATCTGCCGATCATCGCTCGCCGGGCGGTCTCCTATCGGCAGGGCGCGCTTGAGGAAATGGATGTCGACGCCCTCCTCAGCCGACACCCGGCCGTAGCCCTGGTCGACGAACTCGCGCACACCAACGTCCCCGGCAGCCGCAACGCCAAGCGCTGGCAGGACGTCGAGGAACTACTGCAGGCGGGGATCGGCGTCATCTCCACGGTCAATATCCAGCACCTGGCCAGCCTCAACGACGTCGTCGAGCAGATCACCGGGGTCAGGCAGCAGGAGACGATTCCCGACGCGCTGGCGCGCGAGGCGGACCAGATCGAACTGGTCGACATGACGCCAGAGGCGCTCAGGCGGCGCATGGCGCACGGCAACATTTACCCGCCAGCGGCGATCGACACCGCGCTCGCCAACTATTTCCGCCCCGGGAACCTCGGCGCCCTGCGCGAACTGGCATTGCTGTGGATGGCCGACCGGGTCGACGAGGACCTCGCCGACTACCGCGCGCGCCATGGCATCAGGCAACAGTGGGAGACCAAAGAACGCGTCGTGGTCGCGCTGAGCGGCGGAGCCGAGGGCGATGCGCTGATCCGGCGGGGGGCGCGGATGGCGGCCCGGATGCACGGCGAATTGCTCGCCGTCCACGTCCGGACCCCCGACGGTACCGTCCAGCCGAACACCAAGGCTCTGGACGGGCAGCGGGGGTTGCTGGCCGAGGTGGGCGGCAGCTATTCCGAGGTCACCGGCGCGGACGTGCCCAGCGCCCTGCTCAGCTTCGCCGTCGCCGAGGACGCGACCCAACTGCTGCTGGCCAGCAGCAGGCACAGCTCGCTGTATCACCTCACGCACGGATCGGTGACCACGGCGGTGATCAGGCGAGCGGGGCCGATTGACGTGCACGTCATTTCCACAGCCGGAGAGCCGGAACGGGTCCTGCCCACGTCGCTGCCGATCCGCAGGCCCGTGCCGGTACCCCAGCGCAGGCGCCAGCTCGGCTGGCTGATGGGGACCATCGGCGTGGGGTTGCTCGCCTGGGCGCTGTCGCCGCTGCGCACTGGCCTCGGTCTGCCGGGCGCGCTGCTTTGCCTCCTCCTGGCGGTCGTCGCGGTCGCTTTCGCTGGCGGGCTACGCCCGGCCGCGGCCGCGAGCGTCGTGGCCGCGCTCGCTGCCGACTTCTTCTTCGTGCCGCCCATCTACAGCCTGGCCGTCGCGGATCCGGTCAACGTCGTGGCGCTCGTGGTCTTCTTCGCGGTCGCAGGGATCTTGAGCCACCTGATCGACCGGCTGACTCGCCGCGGCCTGCAGGTGGCCAGGGCGCGCGGCGAGGCCGAGGCCCTCGCCCGGCTGGCTGGCGGCTCGGTCGTCACCGAGCCGCAGACCCTGCCCGGCCTGGTCGCAGAGCTGAGGCGGACCTTCGACCTGGACAGCGCGGCGATCCTGGTCCCTGATGGCGCGAACTGGTTTCCGGTAGCGCAGGCCGGCGGTCCGACCCCGAAGCGCCCGGAGGATGCGCAGTTCGCCGCCGAACTCGACCAGGGCGCGGTGCTGGCGCTGAGCGGCCGCCTGCTCAGCGGGCAGGACATCTGGCTGCTCGGCCCGTTCGTCACCCAGATGCGGATAGCACAGGAGCGCGCCCGGCTGCGCACCGAGGCATCCGCCGCCGCGGAACTCGCCGAGGCGGACTCCGTCCGTACGGCCTTGCTCGACGCCGTCTCCCACGATCTGCGGGCTCCGCTGACGTCGATCAAGGCGGCGGTCACGAGCCTGCAGTCCCGCGAGGCCGGGTGGACGCCCGACGACGTCGCGCGCCTTTACAAGATCATCGAGTCCGAGGCCGACCGGCTCACGACGCTGGTCGCCAACCTGCTGGACATGGGCAGGCTCAGGGCCGGGGAGATGCCCGTTGTCGAGCGCGAGACCGATCTTGAACAGGTCTTGTACAGCGCTGTCAACAGCCTGTCCAGTGCCGGTTCCGCCGTCGCGATCGACCTGGACGCCAAGCTTCCGCCCGTGCGGGCCGACCCTGGCCTGCTGGAACGCGCGATCGCCAACGTCATGGCCAATGCCCAGGCCGTGTCTCCGCCGGGCCTGGCGGTCCGCGTCCATGCCGGTGTCGCCGGTGACCGCGTCGAGGTCCGCGTCATCGATCAGGGTCCCGGCGTCGGACAGCAGCAGCGCGAGCAGATCTTCCTGCCGTTCCAGCGGCGCGGTGACGCGCCCGGCGGACTGGGCCTCGGCCTGGCCATCGCCAGGGGGTTCACCGAGGCGATGCACGGCGACCTCACGGTCGAGGACACGCCAGGCGGCGGCGCCACCTTTGTGTTCTCCCTGCCTGTCTTCGCCTCGGCCGCGCGCCAGTCCGGCTAAACCGAGGCCACCGCAGCGCTGCTGCGAGGATCTGTTGCGGTCCCGCGAGCAGCGCGTAAGCGATCAGCATGCGGCTGCTTGGATCGCGTTAGGGCCGATGACAGCGGGTATCAAGAGGCAGTTGACTAGCGAGAGAAAGGCCTGCCGTTCCGGCCACATCGCCGGTGCCTGGCGTGTACCCGTCGGCACGCGGTTGGGCGGTCCGGGGCGGCGGTGGCGCGGGCTGAGCAGGCGAAACGGATAAGTCGTGAGCACAGTTCTCGTCGTTGATGACGAAGTTCCGCTCTTGCGTACTCTCGGCGAGTACCTGAGCCGGTCGGGCTATGAGGTCCAGTACGCCACGACCGGCGGTGAGGCCCTGGCCTGGACCACTCGCGTCCCGGCCGACGCGATGATCCTTGATCTCGGGCTGCCGGACATCAGCGGCATGGAGGTGCTCAACCGCGTCCGCGGCTGGAGCACCGTTCCAGTCATCGTTTTGTCCGCGCGGACCGCCGAGGTGCAGAAGGTGGCCGCACTCGATAGCGGCGCCAATGACTATGTCACCAAGCCATTCGGCATGGACGAGTTCATGGCCCGGCTACGAGTGGTGCTCCGCGACGTGCGGCGAGGCAGCGAGGAGCCGGTTGTCGAGACCGAGGACTTCACCATCGACCTCGCGGCCCAGCGCGTCTTGCGGGGCGGCCGGACTGTCCCGCTGACCCGCACCGAGTGGCACATCGTCCAGTTGCTCGCGCGCAATCCGGGCCGCCTGATCACGCACTCTCAACTGCTCGCCGACGTCTGGGGTCTCAAGGGGATCAACAACAACTACGTGCGGGTGTTCATGGTGACGATCCGCCGCAAGCTTGAGCCCGACCCGGCGCACCCGAAGTACTTCATCACCGAACCGGGCTCCGGCGTGCGCTTCGTGCTACCTGATCCCGTCCGGTCCGTCAGGTACGCGCGCGCTCAGGTGGCGGCGCTTACCGCCGGGAAGTAGCCGGCGAGGGCCGGACCGATGGCAGCGGCAAACGAGCCCGTTGCGGTGCTCGGCATCGGGGCAATGGGTCGCGGGATGGCGGCCAGCGCGCTGCGCGCGGGCATCCCCGTGATTGTCTGGGACCGCACGGCGAGGGCCACAAGCGACTTGGCCGAGCGCGGTGCCCAAGTCGCCGCGACACCGGCCGATGCCGCCCACCGGGCCTCGATCGTCGTGACGATGGTGACCGACGCCGACGCGGTTATCTCGATCGCCGGGGACCAGGGCATGCTGGCTGCGCTGGCTCCGGATGCGATCTGGGCCCAGATGAGCACGATCGGCGTGGCCGGGATCGACCGCGTCGCGGCCCTCGCCAGCGCCCAGCGTCCTGATGTGATGCTGCTCGACGCGCCCGTGTCGGGGAGCAGGGAGCCCGCCGAACGAGGCCAGCTGACGATCTTCGCGTCCGGGCCCGGCCGGGCCCGCTCGCGCGTCACCCCGCTGTTCGACGCGCTCGGCCAGCGCACGGTCTGGGTCGGCGAGACCGGAGCAGGAACGCGACTGAAGCTGGTCAATAACACCTGGCTTGCGTTCGCGAACGAAGCGGTAGCCGCATCGGTTGCACTGGCGCACAGGCTGGGTCTGCCGACCAGCACGGTGGTCGATGCACTCGGCGGGGCGCCGCTGGTGTCGCCCTGGCAGGTGGCGAAGCTGCGGCGCATCGCCGAGGGCGACTTCTCTGCCCAGTTCGGCCTGTCGCTCGCGCTGAAGGACGTGCGCCTCGCCCTTCAGGCGGCCGGGGACGGCCGGCTGGATGTCCTTGCCTGCCTGGCTGACGAGTGGCAGCGCGGCGTTGACCGAGGGCTCGGTGATCAGGACCTGACCGTGATCACGCAGGTGATCGATCGACAGTAGGATCGCGGCCGCAGTGCTCTCAGGCGACTGAGCGCCGGCCTTCGCCAGCCACTAGATCAGGCGGCGCGGCGGCCTTGGTGCCGCGCGATGGCGTGCTCGGCCAGTGCGACCAGGACGTCACGGCTCGAGTCGCGACGGCGCGCGTCACAGGCGATGACCGGCACGTCCGGGGCGAGGTTCAGCGCCTGGGTGATCGACTCGAGCGAATGATGCCGCATGCCTTCGAAGCAGTTCACGGCCACGACGAAGGGAAGGCTCTTGGCCTCGAAGTAGTCCACGGATGGGAAGCAGTCCGCCAGCCGCCGCTCGTCGGCCATGACTACGGCACCGAGGGCGCCGTAGGACAGGTCATCCCATATGAACCAGAATCGCTGCTGCCCTGGCGTGCCGAACAGGTAGACGACGAGATCCTTGCGGATGGTGATGCGGCCGAAGTCCATCGCCACCGTGGTCGTCGACTTCTGCTCCACCCCGTAGAGCGAGTCGACCATCTCGCTGCGCTCGGTCAGCGTCTCCTCGGTCCGCAGCGGCAAGATCTCGCTGACCGAGCCGACCAGTGTCGTCTTGCCCGCGCCGAATCCGCCGGCAACCAAGATCTTGATCGTCATCAGGGAGCCGGCGGCGGCCTCATTAGATGCGTCGTAGGCCATCGGCCACCTCCTGGAGGATCTTGAGATCGCCAACACCGGCTGGCTGGGCCCGGTGAATCGTGACCAGACCGCGCTCGCGCAGGTCGGAGACGAGGATTCGGATAACTCCGACGGGCAGGTTCATGCCGGCCGCGAGATCGACCAGGGGGGCCGGTATCTGGCAGCGCTCCAGCACCTCGGCCTGCTCGGGAGCGAGGTGCAGAGTGTCCTCCGCCGGCCCCCGAATCACGCCCACCATGTCGAGCAGGTCGAATCGCTGGCCGGACGGCCGGGTCAAGCCGCCGGTGAGCGCGTACGGCCGGACGATCGGACCGGCGTCCTCGTCCAGCCACTCCCGGTCGGATGGCTGCACCGCTGTCACCGCACCTCGGCTGGTGCCCGCCGGCCGACGGCCAGGTGCTGGCCGACCCGCGTGACCAGCAGGGCCATCTCGTATGCGACCAGGCCCACGTCCGCGCCCTGGGCTGCGACCACCGCCAGGCAACTGCCCTCGCCCGCGGCCATCACGAACAAGAAGGCCGACTCCATCTCGATGACGGTCTGCCGGACAGCCCCTCCGCCGAAGTGCTGGCTAGTTCCCTTGGCGAGGCTCTGGAAGGCGGCGGCCGCGGCGCACAGGTACTCCGAGTCCTCGCGGGTCATGCCGTCGGAAGACCCAACTGCCAGGCCGTCGCGGGACAGGATCACTGCCCTGGTGATCTTGGCTACACGTGCCACCAGGTCATCAAGTAGCCAGTCGAGCTGGCCAGATTGCGGCACCTCAATCCTCCTCGTGCCGGGCGCGGTGCTTGGGAGTAGCCGAGTCGCGGCGTACGGGCTCGCCCGGCGACCCGGTGGCTGCGGACCTGCCGAGGGCCCAGCCGCGTTGCATCGCCGACATCGTGCTCCGGACCGCCTCGGGCGAGGCGAGGGTTTCATCGGGCTGCCCCTCTCGGCCCCCTTCCGGGGTTCCAGCTTCGGGGGCTCCAGGTGGCAGTTCCCCCAGGCCACCAGCAGCCACGCCGGGGGCCGGACTGCCCGTCTCGTCTGGCTCGCGGAGCTCTGGCGCGAGGCTGGCCTGGCGGACGCGCACCGGCAGGCCGCCGTTCTCGCTCATTGCAGGTGCCGCGCTTGCCTCGGAGTCAGGCATCATCTCCGTCGCGGTGCCAATCGCCTGCCCAGCCTGGATTGACTCGGCCGTCAGGTTGCTCGCCAGGGTCGGCTTCGCCCACCACCCCGAGTCATCAGCCGCGGGAGATGGTTCGCTGGCTGCCGAGGAGCGAGCCTCGCTGCCGTTCCCGTTGGCGCCGTTCCCGTTGGCGCCGTGTCCGTTGGCGCCGTTCAGCGCGGGTACCTGAGCCTCGTGCGGGAGGGCGTGACGAGTCGCCGCGAGCGCCGGGACCGCGTCCTCGTTGGTGATCACCAGGCTCGCGGGGATGATCACTACGGCGGTGGTTCCGCCATAGATCGATGAGCGAAGCGCGATGCTGATGCCATGGCGGTGTGCCAGCCGCCCGGCGACGAACAGCCCAAGTCGCTCGCTGCCTGAAGGGTCGAAGACGGGCGTGCTGGCGAGCTTTTGGTTGATTTCCTCCAGCTGCTCGCCGGCCATGCCGAGACCGCGGTCCTCGACCTCGACGCAGAACCCGCGGCCGACGAGCTCACCCTGCACCCTGACCACCGTTTTCGGCGGGGAGTAGACGGCTGCGTTCTCGATCAGCTCGGCCAGCAGGTGGACAACGTCGGCGACTGCAGGGCCGGCCAGCGCCGCCTTAGAGCGAACCTCAACCCGGACCCTCGGGTAGTCCTCGACCTCCGCGACAGCTGCGCGGAGTACGTCGATGAAGGCGACGGGCTGCCGCCAGCTGCGACCCGGGGTGTCTCCGGCCAGCACGATCAGGCCCTCCGCGTGCCGTCGCATGCGAGTGGTCAGGTGGTCGATCCGGAACAGGTCCTCGAGCTGCTCCGGCTCCTCGGCTCTCCGTTCCATGCCGTCGAGCAGGCCGAGCTGACGGTGCAACAGCGCCTGGCTCCGCCTGGCCAGGTTCCGGAAGACCTGGTTAATGCTGCGGCGCAGGTTGGTCTCGTCGACCGCGGCGGCGACGGCGGCGCGATGGACGGTGTTGAAAGCCTCATGCACCTGGTCGATCTCGTCCACGCCGGCCTCGACGACAGGGGCTTCCGCGTCGACGTCGATGGTCTCGCCGTCCCGGAGCCTGGCCATGACCGTCGGCAGGCGGTCGTGCGCGAGCTCCAGGGCCGCCTGCCGCAGGCCGTTCAGCCTGCGGATCAGGCGGCGGCCCATGAGCAGCGAGAAGACGATCGAGGCGATGACCGCGAGTAGGCCCAGGCTCGCTGCCACAATCAGCGTCGTCAGGGCCCTGCGGGCCGAGGACGTTACCTGGGACTGAATCCAGGCCGGGCTCTTGGTCAGCACGACCTCGAGGTGGGTTGCGTAGGTCTCGAGCGTGCCCTGCCAGACATTCAGCGGCACTGCCGGCTTGGCGGAGCCAGCCGGGGCGGCAATGATCGCGTCTTCTTCGCTGGTCAGGTTCGCTGACAACCCGGCCGGGACTTCCTGGTGCAGCAGCCCGGTGGCCTCGGCGTCGAGTTGCGGGACGGCATCCGCGACTAGGTACTGTCGAAGGCCCGCCAGCTGGGCGAACTCCTTTTGATCTGCGGCCGGCACCTGCCCGGTCATGACGTCGCCCGAGTAGATGTCGTTCTCCTCGAGCGCGATCATCTCGGCGCCGTAGAGGCTCGCCTCCGCGCGTGCCGTGATGGCCAGCGACTGACTCACGTAGGTCTGCTGGAGCGACTGCTCGGCGACCCGGAGGCCGTCCGACATGATGGCGCTATAGGCATTAATTGCGGCCGTCCGCCCGATCGTGCCGCTGCTGACCTCCGCGCGCAGGGCCTGCAGCGCGCCGTTGTCGTCGTGCACGAACGTCGCGGCATCCGCCTTGTCAAGCGCGGTCGCGTTCGCCGTGACCGGACCGGACTTCGTGACGGTCTTGACCAGCCGGAACTGCTGGTCGGTGGCGGCCTGGTCATGCTGGTAGGCAGCCAGTGCGGTGCTTGAGTGTGAGGCCAGGTAGTCGGTGGCGGCGGCACGCTCCGCGTTGAGCGCCATCATCGTGTCCGTGACCGGCGTGATCGTCGTACCGCTGATCCGTCCGGCGGTGGCGAGGCCGCGCGCCGTGCTGATCTGCCCCGCGACCGCGTACCCGTAGACCAGGATCAGTGCCGTCAGCGGGACCAGGACGAGCAGGATCATTCGCAGGCGGATGGACGTGTGACGCAACCTCATGTGGTGGCCCTCGCGGGGAGACGTGGAATCAGCTGCCCCGCCAGGGCGCTTCTCATACCAGACTAAACATGCCTAAGCGGGTGAATCCGTGTGCAAGTTCAGTTACGAAGGGTGCCACATAGCTGACAATGCGTCAAACTGACCGAAGACCAGGCATCCGGGCCGCTCTCGCGGGTGCCATCAGCCGGTTGCCGAGCAGGAATTTTCCCGCGGATGTCGAGGGGCAGGGGCCTGGCTCCGACTACCCGATGCGAGGCGACACCCGCCGCGAATCGAAGGGAGCATGCGACATGACGCCGAATCCCGAGCTGGTCACGTCTGCTGACGGCACCCGGATCGCCGTCCAGAGGGTGGGCGAGGGCCGGCCAGTCATCCTGATCGGCGGTGCGTTCAACGACCGCACGACGATGGCCGGGCTGGCGCAGGTGCTTTCGCCCCACTACACGGCGGTCGCCTACGACCGGCGCAGCCGCGGGGACAGCGGGGATGAAAGCGGCGATTACTCGGCCGACCGCGAAATCGAGGACCTCCGGGCCGTGATTGACCACGTTGGCGGGAGGGGCTCGCTCTTCGGACACTCGTCGGGCGCGGTGCTTGCGCTCGAGGCGGCGAGCCGTGGTCTGCCCGTCGAGAAGGTGGCGGCGTACGAGACGCCCTTCATCCCCGAGGGATCGCGGCCTCGCCCGGCAGACGATTTCTCCGAGCGCCTCGTGGAACTCGTGCGGGCGGGCGACAGGGACAGCGCAGTGGCGTTGTTTCAGGTCGAGGGGATCGGCCTGCCGGCCCAGGTAGTCGAGGGCATGCGGCACAGCGACATGTGGGGCTACCTCACCGGCCTTGCCCACTCGCTCCCTTACGACACTGCGCTCTTCGAGCCAAGCTGGGAAGTGCCGACCAGGCGGCTGGCGCTCATCGCGGTGCCGACGCTGGCCATAGCCGGGTCGGACACCTTCCCGTGGCTGGCCGACGCGACCCGGCAGGTCGCCGATGCTGTCCCTGGCGCGCA
>JASHUG010000351.1 GCA_030040155.1 Streptosporangiaceae bacterium
GGCGAGTTCCGTGACTGGGTGGCCGGATCGGTGGCAAGCTGGCGGCCGGCGGAGCCGGTCGGGCGCGACGTGCTGCAGTGGTTCCTGGCCGAGGTCGCCTTGCTGCCGCTAACGCCGGAGGAGATCCTGGCTGGCGGACGGGCCGAGCTGGACCGGGCCGTCACCCTCGAACTCCTCGAACGGAACCGAAACCGGCATAACGGACCCGCGAAGCCAACCCCGCGCCGCGATCCGGAAGAACGGCGTGATCCAGAAGAGCAGTGCGAGGCCGAGAGGGTGGCCGAGCTCGCCGTGCGGCGGTTCTACGTTGAGCGCGGCATCCTCGGGCAGCCCGCCACGCTGGGTCACTACCGCAACCTGCCGTTGCCCGACTACCTGGCCCCGCTGCGCTGGCTCGGCGTCACCGATGACCTGACCGACCCGGACCGGCTGGGCCAGGACGGCGTCAGCTACGTGCCGAGGTTTCCCGGCGAGATGCCGTATTTCTACGCGGCGAATGCCCAGGATCCCCGCGCCGGCATCGTGCACGAGGGGGCCCACTATCAGCAGCTCGCCATGTCCTGGCGGCATCCGCGACCGCTGCGGCGGCACTACTACGACTCGACGGTGAATGAAGGCATCGCCTTCTACAACGAGGAGCTGATGCTCGCCTCCGGACTGTTCGACGACGCGCCGCGCACGCGCGAGATCATGTACAACTTCATGCGGCTGCGGGCGCTGCGGGTCGTGGTCGACGTCCAGCTGGCGCTCGGTGAGCTGGATATCGACGCGGCCGGCGCCTACCTGCAGCGCGTCGTGCCCATGGACGAGGAGACGGCGCGGGAGGAGGCAGCCTTCTTCGCCGCAGCGCCGGGGCACGCGTTCACCTATCAGGTCGGCAAGTCACAGATCCTGCGGTTGCTGGCCCACTGCGCGACCGCGAAGGGGACCGAGTTCGACCTGCAGCGCTTCCACGACCGGCTCTGGCTGGAAGGCAACCTCCCGCTCTCGCTGCAGCGCTGGGAGTTGCTCGACGACGATGGCGACCTGCGCCGCATCGGCGAGCTCACGCGGGACCTCCCGTGACCGAACTCGCCGGACGGACGGTACTGGTGACCGGCGCCTCCAAGGGCATCGGCGCCCAGACCGCCGGCGCTCTGGGTGCGGCCGGCGCGCATGTCATCGCCCACTACAACCGGGATCCGGATGGTGCACGGGAAGCGGTCGCGGGGCTGCCGGCCGAACGGGTGCACCTGGCCCAGGCCGACCTCGCCGAACCGGGTGCCGCGCGCCGGCTGTGGCAAGACGCCATCCGCTGGCAGGGGCAGGTCGACGTCCTGGTCAATAACGCCGCTGTGCTGACGCAGGCGCGACTGGACGGCAGCGACGAGGACTGGGACGCCGTGTGGGCCCTGACCTACGCAACCAATGTGGCCGGCCCGATGGCGCTGACCCGCGAGGCCGTGCGGCATTTCCGGTCGCGCGGCGGCGGCGTGCTGATCACGATGTCCAGCTGGGTGGCGCAGCGCGGTTCGGCTGACCCCGATCTCGTGGCGTACTCAGCGTCCAAGGCGGCGATCAAGGCAGCCACGCAGACGCTCGCGCGCGCCTACGCGGCGCAGGGCCTGCTCTGTTACATGATCGCGCCGGGCATGGTGCGGACCCGGATGTCGGAGATCGCCACTGCCCGTCGCGGCGGTGAGCCGGGAACCAGGGGCGAGCTGGCGATGGGGAGCTGGGTGCCCCCGACCGAGATTGCCGACCTGGTTGTCTTCCTGGCCACGGGCACGCGCCGGCACCTCAGCGGGGCAACGTTCGACGTGAACGGCGCCACGTACCTCAGGTAAGGAGTGCGGCGGCTGCAGTTCAGGCCGCCGACGGCGTGCTGGTTACGGACGCGAGCACGGTGTCGAATTCCGCGATCAGGGGCAGTATGCGCTCCAGTCGCTCGCGTCCTTCGTCGCCAAGCTCGGCAAACGTGGTCAGCGGCTCGCGGACGTCACCGACCGGGTAGCCGGCCGCCGCCGCCAGCGCCTTCGAATAGCACTGGTGCCCGTAGGTCGGGTGCCCGGCCGCGATGATGTGATCAATCTGATCGATGATCCGCTGCAGCCGCCGCGCGTCATCGAGGCGGCCCGCCGTGAACAGGTCCCAGACCCGATGGCTGTTGATGATGTAGTTGCCGTACGGGTTCACGTATCCGATCGCTCCGAGCACGTACGAGTCAACCTGGCGCTCGCCGGCGTAGACGTTCATCACGCCGTCGGTGGCCTCGATGACGTCACGGACCCTGGCGAGGTCCTGGCTAGATTCCTTGATGTACCTGATGTTCTCGAAGTCGCGGGTGAGGCGGGCGACCAGTGCGGCAGACATGTCGACATTCGAGGTCACCGGGTTGTTGTAGAGCATGATCGGGACACTGACCGCCTCGGAGACCGCCCTGTAATAGCGCCAGATCTCGTCGTCGGTGGGCGTGTAGTAATACGGCGGCAACACCATGAGACCGTCGGCGCCCAGTTCCTGCGCCTGCTTGCTATAGCGAACCGCGTTGGGAGTGTGGGCGTTCATGGTCCCCACGATGACGCGGGCGCGACCGGCCACCTGCTTGACGGTCGTCTCGACGATCTCCGCCCGCTCCTCATCGCTGACGGCCAGGTACTCGCCGGTGGAACCGAGAACGATGACGCCGGGGACGCCCGACTCAACCTGCCACTCCATGAACCGCCGAAGGGCGTCGACGTCGATGGCCCTGCGGTCAGCGGTGAAAGGAGTCACGGTCACCGAATAGCTTCCGCGGAACGTCGCAACCATCGGCTATCCTCCATGCGGACGAATGCTCACTATGCGGGCAGTAGCCGCTTTGAGTCTAAGGGGCCTTCTGAGCCATGAGCAAGGCTGCGCCAGCTCAGGTGGGCTGTGATGTCCTCGTCATCGGCGGCGGGATCAGCGGCTGCGCAACGAGCTACTACCTCGCCCGTGCCGGTCACTGTGTCGTGCTGGCCGAGGAGCACGATCTGAACACGGCCGCCTCGGGTCGCAACGCCGGCAGCCTGCACGGCCAGCTGCAGTTTGAGCCATATCGCGCCCGTGACCTGCGGTGGTCCCTGGACTTCCTGCCCGCCCTGCGCTTCCTCAACGACTCCCTCACCATCTGGCACCAGGTGGGCGAGGAACTGGGCACGGACCTGGAGGTGTCGACCAAGGGCGGGCTGCTCGTTGCCGACACCGATGAGGATGCGGCCCAGGTGGAGGAGAAGGCGAGCCTTGAAGCTGCGCACGGCTTTCCCGCCGAACTGGTTACGGGGAGCGCGCTGCGATCGCTGGCTCCCTACTTGTCCCACGCGATGGTCGCCGCCGAGTACTGCGCGAGCGAGGGTAAGACCAACCCCCTGCTGGCCGCGCCGGCGTTCGCGCGGGCAGCCCGGCGGCACGGGGCCAGGATCCTGATCCGGACCCGGGTGCTGACCGTCGGCCAGTGCGATGGCGGGTTCGAGGTCACCACATCCGGCCCGGTAATCCGCTGCCAGAAGGTCGTGCTCGCCGCGGGCGGGCGCACTCCTGTCCTGGCCGCCCAGCTCGGCATCACCGTGCCGATCACTGACGAGCCCGTCCAGGTTCATGCCACTGAGCCGATGGCCCCGGTGATCCCGCACCTGGTGTATTACGCCGGCGGTCGGCTGACCCTGAAGCAGGCCCGGTCCGGCACCTTGCTGATCGGCGGCGGCTGGCCCGCATCCGTCGGTGCCGCGACCGGTTACCCCACGGTCAGCACCGCATCGATGCGAGACAACCTTCGCGTCGCGGCGCACGTGGCGCCGTGGATGAGCTCGGTCCGGGTGATCCGGGCCTGGGCCGGGATCGGCAACGCGACACCGGACCTGCGGCCTCTGATCGGCGAGATCCCCGCGGCTCCCGGAGCGTTCGTCGGCATGTTCCCTCATATGGGACTCACGGCCGGACCGCTCATGGGGCAGGTGCTCGCCGCCCTGGTAGAAGGCCGCGACCCCGGCCGTGACCTGCACTCATTCGCGCTCGACCGGTTCAGCCTGGCTGCGCTCGGCTGAATCGGGAGCTGCCAGCACCCACAGCGGGGTTGGACGCATGGGCGGCTGCGGCGCGAAGCCTGAGAGTGCGTCCACCGGGACGCCGGTCGCGTGCCTCATCAGCTCGGTTACCACGAAGCCGCAGAAACGGCCCTGGCAGAGTCCCATCCCGGCGCGCGTCAGCCGCTTGAGCGCGCCGGTGGCGTGAACCTCGCGCGCGGCCCAGTCGATCGTCGCCAGGGTCACGTTCTCGCAGCGGCAGATGATCGTCTCCGGGCCGGCTAGCTGACTGAACAGCGCGGGCGCGCTGTAGGCCCGCCACAGGGCTCGCTGGAATCGCTCTTGACGGTCACGGTGGCGGCGGATCGCGCGCAGATCGCGGCCTGAGCCTCGGCCGGCCCCGAGCGAGGCTGCCGCTTCTGCGCCGGCCAGCATCCCCGCGCTCTGCGCCACCTTCGCTCCGCGCACCTGCGCACCGTCGCCGACGACCCACACACCCTCGAGGCTGCTGCGCCCCGATGGAGACCGCTCGACTGCGTAGCCGCCACTGCGGGGATCGACGCAGTGGCGGACGCCGAGCAACCGGGCTAGCTCATTGCCCGGCATGAACCCGAGGCCGACGCAGACGGCATCGACGTCAAAGGTGATCTCGGTGCC
>JASHUG010000352.1 GCA_030040155.1 Streptosporangiaceae bacterium
GTCAGCGGCCAGGCGGCGATACTCACCCGCACTGTCTCCAGCTGCCTCGCCGACCGATGCGCGGACCGACTCCACCAGGGCGCGCAGCGCGGGGGCGGCTCCGGCGGCCGGACCCTCGAACGCCAGCAGGCGTCGGCCGAGCCGGGCGGCACCCGACGTTACCAGGATGATCTCGTTGCCTGCCCGCTGCGCGGAAGCGATCTGATTGACCAGCCCGGCGATCACGTCCAGGGCCAGGCCGTCGTGAGTGGCGATGGAACTGGAGCCAAGCTTGATTACCTGTCTGGTCACGATGGGCTGCTCTGGAAGGCGCCAGGACGCCGGGCGCGCCACGGCCGCCGCGAGCGCACCCGCTCGGCACAGATGATCATCGGAAAGGCTACCACGCAGGCAGCCGGCCAAGCGCTCTCCCATACCCTGGCCCAATGGCCAGGAATGCCGCCAGCCGGGACGCCAAGACCGGCGACGCCGCGAGCCGGGACGCCCGGGCCCGCGGCGCCCCGAGCCGGGCTGCCGACAGGCGGCAAGTTCCGGCGCCCATGCGACGTGACGTCCGCGTTCTTGGCGAGATTCTCGGCCAGGTTATCCGCGAGTCCGACGGGCAGGATCTGCTGGATGACGTCGAGGCTCTGAGGCGCCGCGTGATCACCGCCCGGGGCCAGGACGCTGCCGAAGGCGAGGCGACCGATCACTTCGCCGACTCCGACGCTGACGACGAGATCGCCGCGCTCGTAGCGAGCTGGCCGCTGGTCAGGGCCGAGGCTGTCGCGCGCGCCTTCACCGTGTACTTTCACCTGGCCAACCTGGCCGAGGAGCATCAGCGAATCCGCGCCTTGCGCGAACGCGACGACGGATCCGGCCCGGTACGCGAGTCGCTGGCGGCGGCGATAACGAGCCTGCGGGATTCACTCAGCGCCGAACAGCTGACCGCTTTGCTCCGCCGTCTCGAGGTGCACCCCGTGTTGACCGCGCACCCAACCGAGGCCAGGCGGCGCGCGGTGACCGAAGCGCTGCGGCGGATTGGCGCTCAGCTCGACCGGCTGGACAACCGGCAACTTGGCGCCGCCGTGAGGGCCGAAGCCATCCGGCGCCTGCGCGAAGAGATCGACCTGCTGTGGCGGACGTCGGCGCTGCGGATCCAGGCGATGCAGCCCCTGGATGAGGTCAGGTCCGGGACGGCCATCTTCGACGAGACGCTATTCCGGCTCGCACCCACCGTGTACCGGGTTCTCGATGAGGCACTTCAGGGTGAAGGGTCCGGCCACGCCGCGCCCCAGGCGCCCGCGTTCCTCCGGTTTGGCAGCTGGATCGGGGCCGATCGCGACGGCAACCCGTACGTGACGGCGGCGGTCACCGAGCAGACGGCGCAGATCCTTTCTGACCACGCGCTGCGAGCGCTGGAGAACGCCACAACACGGATCGGCCGGTCGCTGACGGTAGCCGCGATGGTCACGGGCGCGGAAGTCGCGGCGTCCGAGGCCGAGCTGGCTGCGGCGCTGAGTGCGGCGGCGGTGTCTCATCCGGACGTCCTCGGTGAGCTGAGCTCGCGCTCGCCGGGCGAGCCGTTCCGCACCTTCTTGCTGTATGCCGGCCGTCGGCTCCAGGCCACCAGGCTGGACGGATCGGGCAGGGACGACCTGGCATACGTGTCGGTGGCCGAGTTCCTCGCCGACCTGCGGCTGGTTCAGCGCGCCCTCGCCAACTCCGGTGCGCCGCGGCAGGCCTACGGCGAGCTGCAGCACCTCATCTGGCAGGCCGAGACATTCGGATTCCACCTGGCGGAGCTTGAGGTGCGCCAGCACAGCGCCGTGCACGCCGCCGCGCTCCGCGAGCTACGCGAACATTCGGGACACGAGCTGTCGGCCGCTACGGCGGAGGTACTCGCGACATTCCGCGCGGTCGCCTCGATCCAGCACCGGCACGGGATTGAGGCATGCCGACGCTACGTCGTCAGTTTCACCACGTCGGCCGCGGACATCGCGGCCGTGTACGAACTGGCCGAGCTAGCCGACCCCGCCGGGCCTCCAGTCCTGGACGTGGTTCCGCTGTTCGAGAGCGGCGATGATCTCGACAACGCAGTCCCGGTTCTGGACGAGATGCTCGCTCTCGCCCCGGTCAGGCAGCGCCTGGCCGAGACGGGCCGGCGGGTCGAGGTCATGCTGGGCTACTCCGACTCGGCCAAGGAACTCGGCATGGTGAGCGCCACCCTGCGTCTGTTCGACGCCCAGCTCCGCCTCGCGCGCTGGGCGGCAGAACGGGACATAACGCTGGTGCTCTTCCACGGCCGCGGCGGCGCGCTCGGGCGAGGCGGCGGCCCGGCCGGACGGGCGGTGCTTGCGCAGGCTCCGGGCTCGGTGGACGGCCGGTTTAAAGTCACCGAGCAGGGCGAAGTGATCTTCGCCCGGTACGGGCACCCGGATATCGCCCAGCGGCACATCGAGCAGGTCACGTCGGCCGTGCTGCTCGCCTCGGCGAGCGCGGCTGACGACACGGCGAGCGGACGCCCTGCCGCCGAGGGCCGGCCCGGCGACGCGGCCGACAGGCCGGGTGAGCCGACCGGAAGGACCGCGTTCGGCCAGGTCACGCTCGCACTGGAGGCCGGGTCCCGGCAGGCGTACCGCGAACTGGTGACGGCCGACGGATTCGCCGACTGGTTTGCTCGGCTCAGCCCGCTGGCGGAGATCGGCAGCATGCAGCTCGGGTCCCGCCCGGCGCGACGAGGCCTGGCCGCTCCCGCCGACCTGGCCGACCTGCGGGCGATCCCGTGGGTGTTCGCGTGGGCGCAGACAAGAGTGAACCTGCCTGGCTGGTACGGTCTCGGCAGCGGACTGCGGGCCGCGATCGACGGCGGGGCCGGCCTGGCGGGCGTCCAGGCGGCCTACCGGAAGTGGCCGTTGCTGGCCGTGCTGCTGGATAACGCGGAGATGAGCCTGGCCAAGACCAACCGGAGGATCGCGTCGCGGTATCTCGCGCTCGGGGGCAATGCGGACCTGACGGAGCAGGTCTTGCGGGAATATGACCTCACCAGGGACCTTGTGCTGCGCGTCACCGGACACGACCGCCTGCTGGCGGAGCGGCTCGTGCTAGCCAGGGCTGTGGCGCTCCGGGATCCGTACGTGGACGCGCTTTCGCACCTGCAGCTCCGCGCCCTGGCGGCGGTGCGGGCCAGCGATGACCCGGATGAGCGCGCAAACTTGGAGCGGTTCTTGCTGCTGACCATGAACGGCGTGGCCGCTGGCCTGCAGAACACCGGATGAGGGCCGCGCGGGAAGGCTGAAGCGAGACCGCTTGTTAGCCATCGGCATGCAAGTAGAAATCTGGTCTGATGTCGTCTGCCCCTGGCGCTACCTGGGCAAGAGGCGGTTTGAGCAGGCCTTGGCCGGGTTCGCCCACCGCGACGACGTGGACGTCACATATCGGTCATTCGAGCTCGATCCATCGGCGCCCGCTGACGCGACCGTGCCGACGATCCAGTTGCTGGCGAGCAAGTACGGCATGACTGAGGAGCAGGCCGAGAGCGCCCAGCAGCAGATGGAGCAGCGCGCGGCCGGCGACGGGCTGACCTTCCGCATGGAGAACTTGCGCAGCGGCAACACCAGGGATGCCCACCGGCTCGTGCAGCTCGCCAAGGTCAACGGCCGGCAG
>JASHUG010000353.1 GCA_030040155.1 Streptosporangiaceae bacterium
GCGGCGGCAATCGCGGCTGCCTTCGCCGCGGCTGCCGAGTTGCGGGCGGTGTCCGCGACAACAGTCCAGGCCACCGTTCCGAGGATCCCAAGCCCGATCGCGCCGCCGACCTGCTGCCCGACGTTGGGCAGGCTGGAGGCCAGGCCCGCGTCCTTGTCCTCGACCTTGGCCATCGCCACGAGGGTGACGGGCATGAAGAGCAGGCCCAGCCCGGCGCCGGTGACCAGCATGGGGCCGATCAGGCCGTCAGCGTAGGTACTGTGCTCGTTGATCCGCGACAGCCAGAACATTCCGCCGACGCTGATCGCGGAGGCTGCGATCAGCAGTGGCCTGGCGCCGATACGGGGAACGAGCTGGGTGGACAGGCCGGACATGGCCATGATGATCGCGACCATCGGCAGGTAACCAACGCCGGCGCGGAACGGGCTGTAGCCCCATACGTGCTCGACGTACAGGGTCAGGAAAAAGAAGAGGCCGAACATCGAGGTGCCGACGCACAGCATGATCAGGTTCGCGGCGGACCGGTCTCGGTTGCTGAAGATCCGTATCGGCATCAGCGCTTGCCGGCTGCGCGCCTCGATGACGAAGAACGCCGCCAGGAACGCCACTGCGGCCGCAAGGGATGCCAGCACCTTGGCGTCGCCCCAGTGCGAGATGCCGTCGGGAGTCGTCGCGGCGCTGGACAAGCCGTAGACCAGCGCGGCCAGGCCGACCGTGCCGGTAATAGCGCCCGGCAGGTCGAGCCGGCCGGGGTGGCGCTGACCCGCGTCCAGCACGCGCGGTGCCAGCAGGGCAACGACGATCCCGATCGGGACGTTGACGAACAGCACCCACCGCCAGGACGCGTACGTGGTCAGCACGCCGCCGAGCAGCAGTCCGACCGCACCACCGGCGATGCTCATCGCCGCGTACACGCCCATCGCCCGGTTGCGCGGCGGGCCCTCGGGGAAGTTGGTGGTGACGAGCGACAGTGCGGCCGGCGCGACGATCGCCCCGCCGACGCCCTGCAGTGCGCGGGCCGCCAGCAGCCACTCCTGGCTGGTCGCCAGTCCGCCGAGCAGCGACGCTACGGAGAACAGGATGATCCCGGCCAGGAACATCCGGCGGCGGCCCAGGATGTCCCCGGCCCTGCCGCCGAGCAGCAGCAGCCCGCCGAAGGTCAGGGCGTAGGCGTTCACGACCCACTCCAGGCCCGAGCCGGAGAACCCCAGCGCGCCCTGGATGCGCGGTAGTGCAACGTTCACGATCGTGGCGTCCAGCACCACCATCAGCTGGGCGGTGGCGATCACGGCGAGGGCTAGGCCGAGGCCTCGCCCTCGCTGGCCTTGGCCTTCGGCGGTTTCGCCGATGACGGGCGTTGGCAGGCGGCCGGTCTCGAACTGTGCAGTGGACATGAAGATCTCCTTGATGTGGAGCGTGGACGGCTGTTACCGCGGCGGCCGGGACCCCGTCATTACGGGCACGACCGCACTGTCGGACTGGGCATCACGGCGCTGACCGCCTGACCGCTACCGACCCCAATGACGGCGGAGGTGCGGGACTAGGTCCTCAGGGCGCTCTTCGGGGAAGAAGATCTTCGCCCCGTCGATCTCGATGACCTCGCGTGCCCCCGGGATCATGTCGCGCAGGAGGTAGGCCCATTTGACGGGGAAGTTCGTGTCCGCGGTGCCCCAGACCAGCAGGGTCGGCACGTTCAGGGCGCGCAGCTCTGTGCCCGCGGCCTCGATGTCGGCGGCGTCGAGCGAGGCGACGAGCCGCTCGAGCTCACGGGCGCGCTCGATCGTGGCGTACCCAGCGACGTAGTCCCGCCACGCGTCCTGCGGGACCAGATCGGGGTACTGGTAGCCCATGCCCAGCGGGTGCTGCGCCCCGGTCTTCGCGGCGAACTCGAGCAGCTGCGGTACCAGCGTGCCCTCTCGCGCCTGCCCGATGAACGGCGCGAAGTCCGGTGGCGGGAAGTTGCCCTCGCAGTCGCAGTTGGTAAGGGTGAGTGACCGGAGCCAGCCTGGATGGCGGGCGGCGAAGACCTGCGCGATCGCGCCGCCGGTGTCGTTGCCGACCAGGTCGATCTGGCCGAGCTCAAGGCTGTCGCACAGTCCGGCAAGCGCATCGGCCAAAGCGGTGACGGACATGTCCGGGCGCGCCGGGCTGGCGCCATGCGCGGGCAGATCGGCCGCGATGCATCGGCTGGTGCCGGTCAGCTCCTCGATGACCTGCCGCCAAAGCAGCCCGCTGGTGCCCAGGCCGTGTACGAAGAGCACGGCGGGGCCTTCGCCGAACTCGGCGTAGGCGATCTCGCCGGAGTGAGTGGCCAGGGGCCGGCGGCGGGAGAGGAACGTGTTGACGTCCATGAGAGGGCCTCCTACTCTTGGCATACCGACTGTCGGTTCCATTAGATACATACCGACGGACGGTCTGTCAAGGCTTCGATTTCAGGCTCAGCCCAGGACGATGGCGCGCTCTGCCGGGACGTGACACCGGGCCAAAGGAGTTACATGACCGAACAACAGTCCCCATCGCCGCAGCCGGCCGCCACGGGCAAACGGGCGGCCCAGGGCCGCGCCACCCGTGGCCAGCTCATTGAGGTGGCCACCAGCCTGTTCACCGAACACGGCTACGAGGGAACCTCGATCGAGGCGGTGCTGGCCGCTGCCGGGGTCAGCCGGGGCGCGCTCTACCACCACTTCGCAGGCAAGGAAGCCCTGTTCACGGCCGTCCTCGAAGCCGTCAGCGACCGGGTAACAGCGAAGGTCACCGACGCCATCAGCGACTGCGCCGATCCAGTCGAAGCGATGCACACCGGTGCCCTGGCCTGGATCGACCTAGCCGGAGACCCGGCTGTCCAGCGCGTCATGCTGGTGGACGCGCCCTCGGTGCTCGGCTGGGAACAATGGCGGGCCATGGACGAAGGCCGCACCGTCCGCGCGATGCGGGCCATGCTGCAGGCGGTGAGCGACACGGGCCGCCTGCCGCAAGAGCTCGTCGACCCGTTCTCCCACATGATCCTCGCAGCCCTTGATGAGGCCGCGATGGTCGTAGCCCGCTCTCCCGACTCCAGGGCAGCGGTCGCCGAGGGCCGCGAGGCCGTCGAGCAGTTCCTCAACCGCCTGCTGCAGGCGTAGCGAAAGGAGCTCCTGTCATGCGGCAGCGCGCTCACCGGAAGGCCGACGACGCAGGCCAGGGTCCAGCAGGGCCGGCGGCACGTACGCCTGGTCGAGCGTTCCGACATCGGTCCCAGGCGGGACAATCTCGTCTATCCGGTCAAGGATCTCGTCGGGAAGCGTAATGTCGGCGCCGGCCAGCAAGTCATCGAGCTGCTCCATCGTGTGCGGCCCTACGATTGCGCTGGTCACGCCGGGATGGACAATCGCGAAGGCTATCGCGAGGTGCGTCATCGGCAGCCCTGCTTCCTCAGCGAGCGGGATGAGCATCTCAACGGCGTCGATCCGGCGCTCGTCACTGAAGGCCTTGAACAGGCCGGCGCGGCGCAAGTCTGTCTGCTGGCCCCGGCGGATACGGCCCGTCAGCATTCCCTGCGCCAGCGGGCCCCACACGAGGATGCCCATCCCGTAGCGCTGCGCGATCGGCAGCACTTCCCGTTCGATGCCGCGGCTGAGCAACGAGTAGGGCGGCTGTTCGGTACGGAACCGTTCCAGCCCGCGCCGCTCGGCCGCCCACTGCGCCTCGATGATGCCGGACGCGGGCGTTTGCGACGCGCCGATGGCACGGACCTTGCCGCTGCGGACCAGGTCAGAGAGCGCGGATAGCGTCTCCTCGATGTCGGTGGCGGCGTCCGGCCGGTGGACCTGGTACAGGTCGATGTAGTCGGTCTCCAGGCGACGCAGCGAGTTCTCGACCGCGGTCATGATCCAGCGGCGCGAGGTGCCCTGCTGATTGGGATCTTCACCAGTCGGGCGGCCGAACTTGGTCGCAAGTACGACGCTGTCGCGGCGCCCCTTGAGAGCCTTACCCACAACGTCTTCGGACTCACCGTACGCGTCCGCGGTGTCGATGAAGTTAATGCCCGCGGCTAGCGCTTTGTGGATGATGCGTACCGATTCGTCATGGTCGGGGTTGCCGATCGACGTACCGAGTGCCAGCGCGCCAAGCGCGTAGGGGCTGACCTTGATGCCGGTCCGCCCAAGAGTGCGGTACTGCATAGGGACTCCTGAGTTCGCGTCGGGGTGTAAGCTGAAAATATTCCGAGTAATATAATTCTACAGAACTGACACGCCTGCGAGCACGAGCGTTCGCCGCTGAGGATCAAGTTGGCCGCGGTCATGGAGGGGCTGGTTCGTGAAGGCCGTACGGGTAGCAGAGTTCGGCGTCGAGCACGTGGAGGTCACCGAGGTTACAGATCCCCGCCCCGGCACCGGCGAGGTTCTGATTGCGACCGAAGCGGCCACCATTAACCCCGCCGATTACGCCGTGAGCACGGGCGCTGCGGCCAAGCGCTTGCCGTGGGGATCCGCTCCGCCCTACACACCCGGATGGGATCTCGTCGGACGCATCGTGGCGGTCGGCGACGGCGTCGAGCGCTCCGTCGTTGGATCGCGGGTGCTGGGTTTCAGCTTGTGGTTCGAGAGCCTCCGCGGCACCCACGCCGCCCTGGTCGTCCTGCCCGTCGGCAACGTCGTCCCCGTCCCGGAGGGCCCGCCGGCCTCGCATCTCACCACTGTCGGGCTGAACGGGCTCACCGCCTGGCGCGGTCTTGCCGACCTGAAAATGGCCGAAGGCGAGACACTTGTCGTTACCGGCGCCTCCGGCAGCGTGGGCGGGTTCGCCGTCGAACTCGCTGTGGCGCGCGGTTTCACCGTCATCGGCGTGGTCCGGGACAACCAGGAGCAGGATGCCCTCGGACTTGGCGCCGCAGCCGCACTGAGCGCCAAGGACAACGACCTGGGCGCGGCGGTCAGGAAGATCGTCCCAGGAGGCGCCAGTGCACTCCTGGACACGGCGTCCATCGGTGCCCCTGCCCTGGCCGCAGTCCGGGATGGCGGGAAGTACGTCACAGTCACCGCGCTTCCTCCTGCTGCGCGCGGCATCGACGTCTTCCGCTCCGGTGGCCGAATGGACGCTCCCGCGCTGCGCGCCTTGGCCGACATGGTCAGTTCCGGCAGGTTGCACACCCCGGTGGCAGCCGAGTACAGCATCGATGACGCCCGCGTCGCCTACCAGGCATTCGCTGCACGGACCCGACGCGGCCGCCTCGTGCTCACCTTTCCTGACGCCTGACGACGCGAGCTGCGAGCCGCGCTCCAAACTTTACCTTCCATAGAAGTTAATTACATGCTATAAAAATACTCGGATGACTAGCTCCATCGGAGAACTCGTGAGTACAGCGCAGACATCAGTTGCGAGGCACTGGATCGGCGGCGAGTGGGCCGACTCCGACGAACACCGGGAGTCGGTCAACCCGGCCACCGGACAGGTCATCGGGTCGTATGCGATGGGCGGCCCCAAGGAAGCGCAGGCGGCGATCGACGCCGCGAAGCGCGCGTTCGCCAACCCTGCGTGGCGAACGAACCGGCTGCTGCGTGCGCGCGTGCTGAACCGGATGGCCGACAGGTTCGAGGCGCGAGCCGATGACCTCGTCGAGTTGCTCGGGCTCGAGAATGGCAAGACCCACGACCAGGGTCGGCTGGAGGTAGGGTTCGCGCCCGAGACGCTGCGGTTCAACGCCGCACTCGCGCTTACCGATACCGGAACTAACAGCCAGGTGACGGAGGGCGAGCTCAGCCTGGTGGTCCGCCAGCCCGTCGGTGTTGCCGGGATCATCGCGCCGTGGAATTCGCCAGTGGCACTCGGCATTCGCTCGCTGGCGCCCGCGCTCGCGGCCGGCTGCACTGCGGTGATGAACCTGCCGCGGCAGACTGCGCAGACGAACTCCCTGATCGGCGAGCTCGTGGGTGGAACCGAAGAACTCCCGCCGGGGGTCGCGAACACGATCACCGGAGGTCACGTCACCGGTGACGTCCTGGTCCGCTCCCCCGACGTGCCGACCATCAGCTTCACCGGCAGCACCGCCACCGGCAAGCAGATCAGCGCGGCAGCCTCGGCTAACCTCAAGCGGGTCGGGCTAGAACTCGGCGGAAAGACCCCGCTGATCCTGTTCGAGGACGCGGACCTAGGGCAGGCGCTGCCGATCGTCGTCAGCGCGCTGATCGTCTTCTCCGGCCAGTTCTGCATGACCGGCAGCCGGCTCCTAGTGCACGAGCGCATTGCCGATCGGGTCCGTACTGATCTCGCCGCCCGGCTGCGCGCCGTAAAGGTGGGTCCCGCGGCAGATCCCGCGAGCGAGATGGGCCCGATCATCGACAAGCCGAACGTCGAGCGCATCGACAAGCTCGTCGAGGACGCCATCAGTCAGGGCGCAACCGTGATTGTCCGCGGCGGCCCGGTCACCGACGGGCTACTGACCGCCGGTGCCTTCTACCGCCCGACCCTGCTCCAGGTCCATGACAACTCAATGCCGATCGTCCAGGACGAGGTATTCGGTCCGGTTCTCACGATGCAGACGTTCAGGACCGAAGCCGAGGCGATCGCGCTCGCCAACGACACGCCATACGGGCTCAGCGCGAGCGTGTTCTCGCAAGATGTCAGCCTGCCGCTTCGCGTCGCACTCGCCCTCGAAGCAGGCTCGGTGTGGGTCAACGACTGGGCCAGACTCCACGATCAGTTCGAGGAGGGTGGGTTCAAGGCCAGCGGTGTCGGCCGGATGCGCGGGTTTGCGGTAATCGACGACTTCGTCGAGTTCAAGCACATTCGGCTTCGGCCAGGAACGACGCCGACCGTCTGACGTCGATTAGAGGCGAGCGCAGGCAGACGCCCCAGTAAAGGCAGCGGTCCAACGTCGGGCGCGATCATCAGAGGCGGGAAGATCGGCGCAGCCGCTGCCAAGACTAGGCGAATTGGCCCCCGCTGCTTGATCCTGCCGGCGCGATCAGCCGCACAGACGGCTTTACATTCCGTGGAAAGCACATGGTACCGTGAGGCGTGCCATCAAGGAGTCAGCGCACCGCCGAGCCCGACATCAACTTGCGCTTCCTCTTCAGCGAGCTCGTCAGGCTCGAGACGGAGCTGTGGAACGCGGTCGAGGCCAGGCTACGGGCGGACTTCGGCGTCACCTTGCCCGTGTTCGAGTTCCTGCAGGTCATCTCTCGCACCCCGGCGTGCCGGGTGCACGACATTGCCGCGGAGCTCAGCATCACCGTCGGCGGCACGAGCAAGGTCGTCGACCGGGTCGAGGCCTCAGGGTACTGCGTGCGCAGCGCCAATCCGGGCGACCGGCGTTCCTCGATCATCACGCTGACGCCGGCCGGGAAGCGGCTGCTGCCTAAGCTCACTGCGGCAGTCGACGACGAACTGCGCAGCCGGCTGAGCGCCGGCGTCCCTGACCGGTCACTCGTCCAGCTGACCAAGACCTTGACCAGGCTGCGCGCATCGGTGCGTGCCGGAGAAACGGCAGAGAAGTCCGCCTGACGCGGGCCGACCTACTCGCCGCGGTGTCCAGAGGGGCCAAGCTATCCGCGGATCAGCGCGATCTTGCCGGGCGGATGCGGGCTCGTCAGCATCGTGAAGGCGGCAGGGGCATCCTCGAAGGGGAACTCGGCCGCGATCGGGACGACGAGGTCGCCGTCCGCTGCCATCGCCAGGATGCGGGGCGCGGCGTGCGCGCGGAACGGGGCGCTCGCCGGGTTCGACGCGCCCACGAACACGTAGCCGTCCGCCTTGGCCCGCGGCGCGTCCGCGATCGT
>JASHUG010000354.1 GCA_030040155.1 Streptosporangiaceae bacterium
TACCAGGTGTGGGAGTGCACGAGTTGCGCGCCGCCGGTGTCGGCGGCCATCGTCAGCTCGGCGGAGATGGTCTGCAGCGCCGGGTTGGCCGCCGACAGCCGTGGCCACGGCCGGTGCGCTATCGCGCCCGGCCGGTCGGCGCCCTGGCAGTGGACGGTGAGGTCGACCAGGCGGGCGAGGGCCGCAGCGAGGTATTCGACGTGGACCCCGGCGCCCCCGTACACCTCGGGCGGATACTCGCGGGTGAGCATCGCAATCCGCGGCCGCGGATCTTGCCGGTCGCCGCTCACAGCGGTACGGCCTGGCCCTTGCCGACGACCGTTATGCCGCCCTCCGACACCACGAACCCGCGGGCCCGGTCGTCGTCCTTGTCGACGCCGACGACCGCGCCCTCTGGCACGTCCACGTTCTTGTCCAGGATCGCGTCCTGGACGACGGCATGACGCCCGATCCTGGTGCTGTGCAGCACCACGGCCCGCTCGACCCTGGCCCAGCTGTTCACCCGCACCCCCGGTGAGAGCACGGAATCGCGCACCAGTCCGCCGGAGACGATCACCCCGTTGCTGACCACGCTGTTGACCGCGCGCCCGATCCGGTCACCGCTATCGTGCACGAACTTGGCCGGGGGCTGTGAGGGCACGTGCGTGAGGATCGGCCACTTGTCGTTGTAGAGGTTGAAGATGGGATGCACGGCGCACAGGTCCATCTGCGCTTCGAAATAGGAGTCCAGCGTCCCGACATCGCGCCAGTAGCCGGCGTCGCGCGGCTCTGCGCCCGGCACCGTGTTCTCGAGGAAGTCGTAGACCTGGGCGGCGCGCTCGCGGACGAGCATCGGCACGATGTCGCCGCCCATGTCGTGCCGGCTCCCGTCATCGGCCGCGTCCTTGCGCAGGGCGTCGACGAGGACATCGGTGCTGAACACGTAGATGCCCATCGACGCGTACGCCATGTCGGGCCGGCCGGGCATCGGCGGAGGGTCGTCAGGCTTTTCCAGGAACGCCTCGATGCGGCGGCCGTCGGCCGCAACCCTGATTACGCCAAACGCGCTCGCCTCTTGCCTCGACACCGGGATGGCGGCCACGGTCACCCCGGCGCCGTGCTCGACGTGATGGGCGTACATCTGCCGCGGGTCCATCCGGAACACGTGGTCGGCGCCGAAGACGGCCACCAGGTCAGGCTCGTCATCAAAGATCAAGTTCAGGGACTGGTAGATGGCGTCGGCCGAGCCGGTGTACCAGTGCGGGCCAAGACGCTGCTGAGCGGGGACCGGGGTCACGTAGTTGCCGAGCAGGGATGAGAGCCGCCAGGTCGTCGTGATGTGCCTGTCCAGGCTGTGGCTTTTGTACTGGGTCAGCACGCAAATCCGCCGCATGCCGGCGTTGACCAGGTTGGACAGAGCGAAGTCCACGAGCCGGTAGAGGCCGCCGAATGGGACAGCCGGCTTGGCCCGGTCAGCCGTCAGGGGCGCCAGCCTCTTGCCAGCCCCGCCCGCCAGGACCATGCCGAGCACGCGCTCATCACCGGACACGTCCGCCTCCCACTGCCAGCGTTACCTGACGCCTGTGACGGCTACCAGTGTGGCTGGTAAACGCGGATAAAAGTATCCGGCAATGCCGCGCCGGGCCGGAGCTAGTGATCCAGGACGTGGTCGGGGCGCCTCGGACTTCGCCGGGCCGACTGCCCGGCCGCTTCCGCGATGCCTGTAACCCGTCAGCAGTGACACTGCGTCACACCATTAGGAGAGCCTCGTCAGCTATTCCCCCCCACGGCTGGCGGGGCTTTCCGCGTCCCCGGTGACCGGCCAAGGCAGTGCCCGGCAGGGGTCAGGAGGTCAGGCCGGCGCATGCCACACGCAGCGGACGGACGTCGACCTGCAAGGGTGGCCGGTATGACTATCTACGACCGAGAACAAGACATTCGACCGAGCGGGGCTGGGCGACAGTGACCGGTCCGCGCCGGCCGCCGGAGCCCTTAGGTGCTGGTCAGGCAGGCCGGACCACCCGGATCTTCGACTGGTGATGGCCGGTTTCCTCCCAGTCCGCCATGTACTCGGCCTTCAGACCGTGGCTGGCGGCGAGGTCAATCAGCGTTTCGGTGCGGTAATAGAAGTCCTCCCGCAGCACCTGATGCTCGGTACCGACGGTCCGGTCGAAGGTGAAGTCGAACCGGCCTCCCGGTGCCATGATGCGGCCGACATGGGCCAGGCACTCGTCAATGACCGGCATTGGTGAGTGCGAGAAGACGCTGTGGGCGTGCACGACGTCGAAATGGCCGTCGGGCAGGAACGCCAGCTTAAGGTCATCGGTCAGCGTCAGGTACGGCATCTTGCGCTGCAGGCCGTACTCTTCGACCGTTCGCTGCGCGGCAAGCAAGATGTCTGGAGAGATATCCGTGCCGTAGTAGTTACCAGAGTCGAGGTAGTCGATGAAGAGACGGCCGGCCCTCAGGTTGCCGCAGCCGATGTCCAGCATCCGCATGTCCGGTTTCAGCCCGTGCTTGATCAAGTAGTCGTACTGCATCTGGCCGATCTGCAGCCAGGACTCATGCGTCTTGCTGCCGACAGCGGCCTCGCTGCTGCGGGCGGTGTCTGAGCGCATGACGGCCCGGTAGTAGCTCACATGGTCCGGCGTGGTGAACCGCAGCCAGGTATCTCGAGCTTGGCGACGGACGTAGCCGACGATGCGGTCCGGGTGCCGCGCTGCATATGTGACCAAGAAGGTCAGCCGGGAGCGATCCTTGCCGTGCACAGCCCAACATTAGGGCAATGCCCCTCGCCGTGTGTGCGACGGGGCACCGCCGCGAGTGTCACGGCGGGCCGGAGCACGGCCGTGAGCTAAACCGGCGGCCCGTCGGGATCGGACTCCGCCTTCCGCCGCCCGCTAGCGACCCTGGTCGCCAGCATCCGCGCGGTGCTCACGCCGGCTCCCAGCACGATGCCCCAGATGACGGCCTCGCGCAGCGCGACCTGCGGGTCTTCGGGGTGCTCCGGAGGCTGCTTGCCGGTGATCGTCTTCCAGACATAGGACAGCACCTTGCGCGCCACGAATGCGGCGGCGGCACCGACCAGGGCGTTGACGGCCTTCGAGCCTGAGCTACCCTGCTTGCCCGCCATTGGCCTTCCCTCCTCACCGTGACTCAGAGATCATCCCATGGCGCTCATGCAGGCGGGCGCGCACCCGGCCGATCTGGGCCGTGGCGGCGGCGGAGGAGTTCCCGCATGACCTGGGTGGGCCGGTCAGAAGGGCCCGGCGAGACTGGCGGGTCCGCCGGGGCCCGCGGGGACGCGAGAGCGTTCAATGGCCGCTGCCAGTTCTCCCGGGTGCCTTGTCGCTAGCAGCCAGTACGGGACCTGGCTGGCGTCGCTCGTAACCTCGACATAGACGGCTTGCCGCAGATACGGCCTGATAAGCAGGTGAGCGCGCGGATCCGCGTGTGGACCGCGCAGTGCCGTCGTCTGGGCCTCGTTCAGCGGCCGCACCTCGCCGGTCGCCCCGAGCGGCAGCCTGCTGCCGGCGGCGATTAGCTCCGTTCCGGTGACCTCGATCGTGGCGCGGCCCCAGTTGAGCAGGAAAGCTGCGGTCACCCCGAGGCAGAAGCCGTAGGTCACCACGGCCACCCAGAGCGGGAAACCGAACCAGACGATGGACCCGAAGGTGAACATCGTAGCCATTCCGGTGATCCACCATGAGATTGGCGCGCTCAGGCGCTCGCGGTAACCGTGCATGGCACTACCGTAGTTGGTTACATGTACTCCATGACCGGTCCCTCGCCTGAGCCGGGTGATGGGCTTCCCGAGATCCCGGAGGCGCAGCCGCGGACCGGACTCCGGGCGACTGCCCGTCGGCTCCTCCTGCGAGGCTCGGCCGAACCCGAGTCGGAGCCGGGCAACTCCACCCCGGCGGACGGCGCGCCGGCCTCGGCGCGTCCGGCGGCGGACGCTCAAGTGCCCCGGCTGCTGCAACAGACTGCCTCATGGTCCTGGCGGCTGCTGCTCGTCGGGCTCGTTATCTACATCACGTTCCGGCTGGCAGTGGATCTGCGCCTGGTGGTGCTGCCGTTTATCGCGGCGATGCTGCTCACGGCCCTGCTGCAGCCACTGACTGCCGTGCTGCGCCGAGGCGGCGTGCGGCCATTGCTGGCGACGTGGTGCACGTTCCTGCTGGCCATCATCGTGGTTGCCGGGGCCATCACGCTATTCGCCGACCGGGTCAGCGCCGACTACTCGACCCTGGCCGCCGAGATCCAGCGCACCGCCGGAGAGGTGCAGCATTCCCTCGCCGGCCCGCCCTTCCGCCTCAACGCTGCGAAACTGCACCAGTACTACAACGACCTCGTGAAATACATGTCGCAGCATAAGAGCCAGATCGCCGGGACCATCCTGGCGGGCGGCAAGTATGCCCTCGAGTTCCTGGCCGACCTGGTGCTCATGCTGTTCATCACCTTCTTCCTGATCAAGGACGGCGCCAGGATCTGGTGGTTCCTGATCCACAGGCTGCCGCCGGAGGCAAGGCGGCGGGTCGGCAATGCCGGCGACAACGCCTGGCGGGCGCTGGTGAACTACGTTCGCGGCACCACGGTGGTGGCGTCAATCCACGCGTTGTTCCTCGGGCTCGCGCTGTGGCTGCTTGGCGTGCCACTGCTGGTGCCACTCATAGTGCTCGTGTTCATCGCCGCGTTCGTGCCCATCATCGGCATCCTGGTGGTCGGTGCGCTGGCCATCCTCATCGCGCTGGCCACGAAGGGCTGGGTCGCCGCGGTCATCCTGCTGGGCGTGCTGATCTTGGAGAACCAGATCGAGGGGCACCTTCTCCAGCCGCTGGTAGTTGGACGGATAGTGAGGCTGCACCCGCTGGCTATCATCCTGGTGCTCGCGGTGGGCGCGATCATCGCCGGGATCCCCGGCGCAATCGTGGCCGTGCCGTTGGCGGCCGTGATCACCTACGCGTGGCCAGCGCTGCGCTCGGACGGCGACGGAGGATAGCCTGCGGCGATCTGCCGGCCGGCATGGTGGTCCGCGCCGAGGCCGAGCGGCGGGTGCGGGAGGATGATCCTGTGTCGAGCGATGGGCGCGAGGGCACGATCGAGGTGCTCGTCAAGCGGCTAGATCCCGGCCTGCCGTTGCCACGGCGGGCTCATCCGGGCGATGCCGGAAGCGACCTGTTCGCGGCCGTCGACGTGGATCTTAAGCCCGGCGAGAGAGCCGTTGTCGGCACCGGTGTAGCAATCGCGCTGCCAGATGGGTATGCCGCCTTCGTGCATCCGCGATCGGGCCTGGCGGCCGAGCATGGAGTAACGATCGTCAACGCGCCCGGGACCGTTGATGCCGGGTACCGTGGCGAGATCAAGGTGATCCTGCTGAACACCGACAGTGAGCGCTCGGTTCGCCTTCAGCGTGGCGACCGAATCGCCCAGCTCGTGATACAGCGTGTGGTAATGCCGGTCTTCCTGGAAGTCGAGACTCTGCCGGGCTCCCAGCGGGGCGACGGCGGTCACGGGTCGACCGGCGGATATGGGATGACCCGCCGCTGATGCAGCGACGGAAACAAGGTACCGGGTGGGTAGCTTCCTGGCCCGGCCGGTAGTGAGGAGCGTGCGGGGTGTTCCGACGGCGTCGCATCCGTGATACGGATCCAGCAGCTCGTGCTGGCAGCGAAGACGAGTACCCGGCTGCGGACGAGGCTGCGGAAGACGAGGACTACGACGAGGAGTACGACGAGGAGTACGACCTCTACGACGAAGAAGAGGAAGAGGACTTCGACGGCGAGGACTTCGCGGACGAAGCCGACGAAGGCGACGAAGGTCACCAAGACCAGCTTGCGGGCGAGCGCGAGGATGAGGGATCCGCGTCGGCCCAAGCCGATGCGGGCGGCAAGCGCGGGCGGCGGGCGGAACGCGACGACCTCGGCGATCCGCTGACCTGGACCAGGCTGCGCGACACGTCCGCGGCTGAGCCGGCCCACATCCGGTCGAGCGGGCCGTGGGACAGCGCGGATGAGTTCCCCGAGGCCGAGCGGCTCGATCTGGGCTGCCTGCAGGTGCCAGTCGGCGAGGGAACCAACGTGCAGCTGGCCTATTCGGAGGAGACCGGCGTCACCCTCGCCGTCGTCTCGGGCGACAGCGCACTGCAACTGCAGGCTTTCGCGGCGCCGCGCAGCAGCGGTCTGTGGGACAAGGTCCGGCCCGAGATCGCTGAGGAGGTCGCGAGGGCCGGCGGGCGCAGCCAGGAGCGGGAGGGCCCCTTCGGCCCGGAACTCGTGGCCTGGGTCACGCCCCAGGTTGAGGGCCAGGGCCCGCTGCCGGAGCAGCCATTGCGATTCCTGGGTGCTGACGGGCCGCGCTGGTTCCTTCGCGGACTGATCAGCGGCCCGGCCGCCATGGACAGGCCGCTCGCGAGGCCGCTTGAGGACATTTTCGCCGGAGTCGTAGTGGTTCGCGGTGATCATGCCGCGCCGCCCGAGACTCCGCTGGAGATCCAGCTGCCGGAGGAGGCCAGGCAGGCGTTTGAGGATCAGGCCCAGGCGGAGGCTCAGCAGTCTGGCATGCCGAACCCGTTCGAGCGCGGCCCGGAGATCACCGAGATCCGGTAGCCGTTGCTACCGGCCCGCGAGCAGCCGGGCCAGCTCACCCTCGACATCCTGGCTGGTGACGAACAGCAGCTCGTCACCGGCCTCGAGGGGATCCTCATTGCTGGGCACGATAACGTGACCGTCTCGCAGAATGGCGACCAGCGCGGTGTCAGCGGGCCACTCGATCCCGCCGACGTGCTGACCAGCGAGCGGCGCGTCGGCGGGCATGGTCAGCTCAACCAGGCTGGCTTCGCTCTGCCGGAATGTCATGAGCCGGACCAGGTCGCCGACGCTGACGGCCTCCTCGACCAGGGCCGACAGCAGCCGGGGCGTGGAGACTGCGACGTCGACCCCCCAGGACTCGTTGAAGAGCCACTCGTTGTTGGGATGGTTGATCCGCGCCACGACCCGCGGCACGCCGTACTCGGTCTTGGCCAGCAGCGACACGACGAGGTTCACCTTGTCGTCCCCGGTCGCCGCGATGACGACGTTGCATCGCTCGAGCGCGGCATCATCGAGCGCGTTGATCTCGCACGCATCGGCCAGGAGCCACTCGGCGCCCTTGACGCTGTGCACCTTGATGGAAGTGGGGTCCTTGTCGATCAGCAAGACCTCGTGCCCGTTGCCCAGCAGTTCCATCGCAATCGAGCGGCCGACCGCGCCGGCCCCGGCAATCGCGACACGCATCAGTGCGATCCCCTTCCCGGCGCGGGGTTGGCGAAGACTGAGGCGATCCGGTCCAGGCTGCTCTCCTCCGCGACGACATGGACGACGTCACCCTCCTGGAGGACCAGGTTGGCGCTCGGGATGAGCGCCTCGCCGAGCCGAGCGATGAAGGCAATTCGCACGCCGGCCGCGCTTTCAAGGTCACAGACCTTCTCGCCCAGCCAGGCGTCGGAGTAGGCGACTTCGGCCAGGACCACCGCCCCGGTCGGGTCGCGCCACAGGGACTCGGCGCCCTCGGGCAGCAGCCGCCGCAGCATCTGGTCGGCGGTCCAGGCGACGGTCGCCACGGTCGGGATGCCGAGCCGCTGGTAAACCTCCGCCCGGCGGGGATCGTAGATCCTGGCCACCACCCGCCGTACGCCGAAGGACTCCCTGGCTACCCTGGCCGCGATGACGTTGGAGTTGTCGCCGCTGCTCACGGCGGCGAAGGCGTCCGCCCGCTCGATCCCGGCCTCGGCGAGTACGTCACGGTCGAAGCCGACGCCCGTCACCTTCGTGCCCTTGAACCCGGACCTCAGCTTTCTGAACGCCTCGGGATCCTGGTCGATAACCGCGACCGAGTGACCCTGGTCCTCCAGGGTGTGGGCGACGCTCGAGCCGACTCGCCCGCATCCCATGATCACGATGTGCACGTGCTTCCTTCCCGCCAGGGCAGTGCAGTCACGGTATGCCCTCTCAGCTCAACGATGCCAGCCAAGAGACACCCAGCTGGGCACCTCGCCTTCGGCCAGGGCAGCATGGAGCGCATGATCACGCGGGCCTCCGCCGTGCCGCAGGTCGGCGACGTCCTGGAGCTGACCGTGGGCGAGGTCATGCACGGCGGTTGGTGCGTCTGCCGGGAGAATGATACGGGCTGGGTGGTCTTGGTGCGGCATGCCCTGCCCGGCGAGCGGATCCTGGCCCGGATAAGCCAGTCGACGGCCAGGTTCGCCCGAGCGGACGCCGTCCAGATCCTCGTGCCCTCGCCCGACCGCGTGGCGCCACCCTGCCCGTACGCGGGGCCCGGCGCCTGCGGCGGCTGTGACTGGCAGCATGCCAGCCTGCCGGCCCAGCGCCAGCTGAAGGCCGCCGTGATAGCGCAGCAGCTCAGGCGGCTGGCCGGGATCAACCTGGATGTCCCGGTCGAAGCGGTGCCCGGCGACGATGGCGGCCTGCGATGGCGGACGACGGTGTCCTTCGCCGTCGGCGGGCGGGGTATCACCGGCCTGCGCCGGCATCGCTCGCACCAGGTGATCGAGGTGTCAGAGTGCCTGATCGCTCACCCGCTGGTCACCGCAGCCGGGATTACTGGCCGCCGGTGGCCCGGCTGGGAGCAGATCGAGGTCGCAGTCGCGCCGGCCGCCGGCGAGCGGGGCATCCTGCTATCCGGCCGGGCAAGGCTCGGCCCGCAAGACCTGGCTGCGCTGCCCGCGGACTCGGTCCAGGCGGCGGGCAGGGGCGGGGCGCGGACCCCGATGCGGGGCCGCGGCTACCTGATCCAGCGCGCGGCCGGGCGCGACTGGCGCGTCAGCCTCGGCGGCTTCTGGCAAGTACATGTCGGCGCGGCCGAGGTGCTGGCCGCAGCGGTCCTGGCGGCGCTTGAACCGCTGCCCGGCCAGACAGCGCTCGACTTGTACTGCGGGGCAGGGCTCTTCGCCGGAATACTCGCGCAGGCGGTGGGCCAGACCGGGCGCGTGATCGCCATCGAGGCGGACGCGGCCGCGTTCAGGGACGCCCGGCACAACCTCCGCGACTGGCCCTGGGCGCGGCCGCATCACGGCGATGTCGCCGAGGTGCTCGGCCGGACGTGGCTTGGCGAGGCGTCGATCGCCGTGCTCGACCCGCCGCGGACTGGCCTGGCCCGGCCGGTCGTCGACCTGCTCTGCGCCCGCCCTGACCGGGCTCGTCCGGCCGCAGCCGCGCAGTCCGGTGCAGCCGGGCCGTCTTTTCTGCACCGGATCGCCTACGTGTCGTGCGATCCGGCAACGCTCGCGCGTGACCTACGGCTGCTGCTCGATGGCGGCTGGCGGCTGGACGACGTGCGGGCCTTCGACGCCTTCCCGATGACGCACCACGTGGAATGCCTCGCGGCCCTATCGCGCGAGACCGGCGCTCGACGGTAGCCGCCCGCTCCTGCTCGGGGAGCTGACCTGCGCCGTCCCGAGGTAGCCACGCAGCCGAGGGCCGGGTGAAAGCGCTCTGCGACAAACGCGCAAGGATGTGTGCATGCGACTGCGAATCTTCACCGAGCCGCAGCAGGGCGCCGATTACACGACGCTGCTGCGGGTGGTACAGGCATCCGAGGAGCTCGGCTTCGACGCCTTCTTCCGGTCCGATCACTACCTCAAGATGGGCGACGTCAGCGGCCTGCCCGGCCCTACAGATGCCTGGATCACGCTGGCCGGCCTGGCCAGGGAAACGTCGCGCATCAGGCTGGGGACGCTGATGAGCCCGGTCACGTTCCGGTTCCCCGGTCCGCTGGCGATCTCGGTGGCGCAGGTCGACCAGATGAGCGGTGGCCGCGTCGAGTTCGGCTTCGGGGCCGGCTGGTTCGAGGCGGAGCACGCGGCCTACGCGATCCCGTTCCCCGATCTACGCGAGCGATTCGAGCGGTTCGAGGAGCAGCTGGCCATCATCACCGGCCTGTGGCAGGTCGGCGACGGGGAGACGTTCAACTACACAGGCAAGCACTACACGGTCACGGACTCGCCGGGATTGCCGAAGCCCGCTCAGCGGCCGCGGCCGCCCGTGCTGATCGGCGGGAGCGGCCACAAGCGCGCGCCACGGCTTGCGGCGACGTACGCCGACGAGTACAACGTCGCGTTCAGCAGCCTCGACGACACCGCCGCCGCCTTCGGGCGAGTCCGCGATGCGGTGGCCGCGGCAGGCCGCGATCCGGACTCGATGACCTACTCGGTAGCCCACACCGTCTGCTGCGGCCGGAACGAGGCCGAGCTGGCCAGGCGGGCGGCAGTCATCGGGCGCAAGCCCGAGGATCTGCGACAGCACGGGCTGCTCGGAACGCCGGCCGAGATCGCCGAGCAGATCGGCCAGTTCGCGGCCATCGGCGCACAGGTGACGTACCTGCAGGTGCTGGACCTGAGCGACCTGGACCACCTGGCGCTGCTCGCCGAAATGCTCCCGATCGTCGGCTGAGGCCGGCTCCCGGCGTCAGAAGGTGCTCAGAGCGAAGCCTGAGCGCAAGCCGAGCGCTTGGTGTCAGGCTAGGCCCACGGTGCCGTCCGCGGGCGGCGACCCGTGGACCCCGACTGCGCCCACTCGACGAGGAGACCCGCCATGCCACGACATCGACGAACCCGCCGCCTCGTCGCGTGGCTGGTCGGCGCGGCCGTTGCCGTCGTCGTGCTGGTGGTAGGCGGCGCATTCGTCTACATTCACTTCATCTCCGGTCCGGCGCCCGCGCCGCTGAGCCTGAAGAATCTCAAGTCGTCGTCGACGCCGTCGGCTCCAGCCGGCACGACGGCGTCGCGCGGCAGTACCCGGTTGCTGGCGGGCACCTGGCGCGTGACGTCCGGCTCGATCGTCGGCTACCGCGTGAACGAGGTACTGGCCGGCCAGAACAACGTCGCGGTCGGCCGTACTAGCGACATCAGCGGGACGATGACGATCAAGGGCACCACCGTGACCGCGGCCTCCTTCACCGTCGCGATGGACACGATCAAGAGCGACGAGAGCGAGCGGGACGCACAGTTCAACGGAAGAATCATGGACACCGCCGCATACCCGACCGGGACGCTGACGCTGACTGCGCCGATCAGCCTCGCACCGCTCCCGGCCGACGGCGTGATCCGTCACTACAACGCAACCGGCGACCTGACGCTGCATGGTCACACGAGATCGGTGACCTTCGCGATGGAAGCCGAGCGCGCCGACGGCGAGATCGACGTGTCCGGGTCCATCCCGATCCTCTTCTCCGACTGGGACATCTCGAACCCGAGCTTCGCGCCGTTCGTCACCACCCAGAATCACGGCGAACTGGAATTCCTGATCAGGTTCGCTGGCTAGCCGGGCCCGCTCGGCTCTGGACGGGACAGCACGGCAAGCCGGCCGCTGAGCGCCGCGATCGCAGCCAGCGGCAGGCTGACCGCGATCCGCTGCAGCAGGCCGTCCCAGCTCGAATGCGGTGCGGAGTAGAAGAACACGAGCACTCCCGCGGACAGGAGAGCGGATGCGGCCAGTGCCACGGCCAGCCCGTGCCACTCCCGGTCACGCCGCAGCCGGCCGGCGATCAGCAGGGGTGCGGCGATCAGCAGCACGTAGGCGATCGCGCTCACAACGTCGTGAGCCTGGTTGTGCCAGGACGGCGGGCCCCCGGTAAGCAGTACGTGATCACGCCGCAACAGGCCGACGGCGAGCGTGCAGACGCCGGCGGCCTGAATGGCGGCCGGCCCGAGTCCGGCCCGCGGCCAGCCGCCGAGTGCCCTGCGCAGGACCGCGCCGAAGAGGACCGCGCAGCAGCCGAGCAGGACGAAGCCGGCGATCATGATCCAGGGGTCGCGCGCGTTGTCCGCGGCCAGCCCGCTGATCTGCACGGCGGTGAATGACTCACCTGGCTGCATGAAGGAGCCCACCACCCAGGCCAGCGTGAACGCCACCGGCCCGGCGACGCCGGCCACGGCGCCGAGCCGGATCCAGCCACGTGTCGCGCCGCGCTGTCCCTGCTCCGGGCCATGATGCGCGGACTGGTCAGCCGCCTGCTGGTGCCCACGGGTCATAGTCGACCTCAAGCGCTTCCTGAGCTGGGCGGTCGGCCTCGGGTACGTGCCGCAGGTTCAGCCGGACCCTGGTCCAGGTCGACGAGCGGCCGCGCATCGAGTCGACGAGGATGTCGGCCGGCTCGAGCAGGTTCGCCACCTGCGGATGCCGCGCCTTCCACCGCTCGAGGCCGGCCAGTGCCTCGGCCTTGCTCGCCGCGCGGGCGACCTCGATCATGGGTACCGACGTGCGACGCCGCCCGGCTGGCCCGCTGCTCTTGCCCGGCGCCGGCGGCGGGACGGCGGGCTCGCGGCGCTTGGAGGGCTGGACCCGTGGCTGCTCGCCGGCCTGCTTCTCGAAGTGCGGCGGCCATGGCGCGTCGGGCAGCCCCGCGGCCTGGTCTGCCGCAGCGAGTTCGAGCAGCGCGTCCAGCGAGCCGACCGTCTCGTCGATTCCGGCGCCGAGGTCGCCGAGCGCGGCGTACCGCGGCGGCATCGTGTCGATGGTGAACTCCGCGGGATCGCAATCTGGTACCTCGTCCCAGCTCAGTGGCGCTGACACGCGCGCGTCGGGCATGGGGCGCACCGAGTAGGCGGAGGCCACCGTGCGGTCCTTGGCGTTCTGGTTGTAGTCGACGAAGACGCCGTGTCGCTCCTCCTTCCACCACCGCGACGTCGCATCCTGCGGCGCGCGCCGTTCGATCTCTCGCGCGAGCGCCACCGCCGCCCGGCGGACCTCGGTGAACGTCCAGCGCTGCTCGATCCTGGCGTAGATATGCATGCCCCGCGATCCGGACGTCTTCGGCCACCCGGTCAGCCCGACGTCGGCGAGGACATCGCGTGCCACCAGCGCGACGCGTACGATCTGCTGCCAGCCAATGCCGGGAACGGGGTCGAGATCGACACGCAGTTCGTCCGGATGGTCGAGGTCGTCCGCGCGGATCGGATGGGGGTTGAGGTCGATGCAGCCCAGGTTCGCAACCCACGCCAGGCCGGCGGCGTCGTCGACGACGATCTCCTGTGCCGTCCGGCCGGACGGGAAGCTGAGCACGACCGTGTCCAGCCACTCGGGCGTGTTCGACGGCGCGCGCTTCTGGAAGAACGCCTCGCCCTCGGCGCCGTGCACGAAGCGCTTGAGCACCATCGGGCGGCCGCGCACGCCGGTCAGGGCCCCGCCGGCAACGGCCAGGTAATAGCGGACCAGGTCCCCCTTCGTGTGGCCAGTGCGCGGGAAGTAGACCTTGTCCGGGTTCGAGACGGTGACCGCGCGGCCATCGACCTCGATCGTCTCCTTGCGGTCCGGCATACCAGTCACGATAACTGGCGGCCGCGGAATGCAACTGGACGCGCTGCCGCCACGTCTGACTCGCGTGAAGATGCAACAACTGGCAGCGGTCGCCGGCGCGGCCGTCTGCGCCCTCGCCGCGGGCTGCGGCTCAGTTCGCGTGGGCGAGCCGCCTGGCCATCCCGGTAGTGCGACGACTGTCATGCACGGCGGGCCCACGGCAGCGGGCAATAGGCGGCTGGCGCGGGCGGAGGCCGCGCGCTTGCTCGCGCTCGCACCCGTGCCCGTGCACGCTGTCCGGCTCGCCGCCGCACCGAGTTCGCTGCCTGAGCCCGCCATGGGCATTCCCGGCGTGGCATCGCTTGTCGATGCGTCGCGGTCATGGCGCTTGCCGATGCCCTATCCCGAGGCGGCCGCCTGGCTCGCAGCGCACGAGCCGCGCGGGCTGCAGCGGCTCGGCTCGGAACAGGGCGATGGCAGCGGCGACACGCCGTCGGCCGGGTACGAGTATGCGGGCCCGACTGCGGCGTGGGGATCAGCCGAGCTGGATGTCGAGGTCGCAGCGGCGGGCGGCCAGAGCGTGCTGCGCGTGGATGCACTGGCGGTCTGGCTCGACCCGGTCCCGTACCGTGATGACGCGCACGGTCCGAGACTGCGTGTGCTGGCGTCGCGTGACTGCCCGCGGACCGATGCCGGAATCGTCGGAGTGACTAATCCCGGTGCTGACCTTACCCGTGCGCTGGTACCGTCAGGCGGGCCTCAGGGCGGGCTGGAGTGCACCTACTACGGCATGAATGGCCGTCCGTGGCAGTTGCGAACTCAGGCCCGCCTGACGCCGGCGCAAGCCCGCCGGGTGGCCAGCGCGATGGCCAGGCTGCCGCTCAGCCACACCGTCGGCGGTTTGGTGAGCTGCCCGTTCGACGATGGATCGGCGGAGGTCATCGCGCTCGCTTACCCCGGCCGTCCGGACGTCGACTTGTGGGTGAAGCTCAACGGTTGCGGCGGCGTGTCTAACGGGGAGATCACCGCCGGGACGCTCTGAGCGGCGGCCGGCGAGGGCTGAGCCTGGTCGGCACCGGCATTGCGGCCGACGGCCGTGACGACGATGACCGCGACGGCAGCGCCGGCCGTCAGCCAGCCGACGTGCTCGCCCAGCAGGAGCGCGGACCAGCCCAGGGTGAGGGCGGGCTGGGCGAGCTGGATCCTTCCGATCCTGGCTACGCCACCGCGCGCCAGGCCGTCATACCAGGCGAAGAAGCCCAGGCACATCGGCACCAGGCCGACGTAGAGCAATGCGATTATCGCTCCAGCGCTCACGTGCGCGGGCGGGCTGACTGCGGCAGCCGCAACGGTGACCGGCAGGCTCAGTGGCAGGCAGACGATCAGCGCCCAGCAGATGACGCGCCAGCCACCGTACTCGCGGGCCAGGATGCCGCCCTCGGTGTATCCGACGCCGCCCACGGCGATCGCGACGAGCAGCAGGACGTCGGGAGCTCGCAGCCGGCCGCCGCCCTGGACCACGGCGAAGCCGACCACGACGGCCAGCCCGAGGGCCAGCGCGACCCAGTAGCCCGGCCTGGGCCGCTCGCCCGCCCGCAGCACAGCCATCCCGGCCGTGGCGGCGGGGATCAGTCCGGTCAGCACCGCGCCGTGGACGCTGGTGACGTGGGCCAGCGCGAGCGCGCCCAGAAGCCCGAAACCTGGCCCGACCGCCACCCCGGCGACTAGCAGGCCGGGCAAGGCGGCCCTGGGCGGCAGCAGCCGCTCGCGACGGCCGGCCAGCACCGCCGCCGCCAGCGCGGCGGCGATCACCGCGCGCCCCGCGCCGATCAGCACGGGGTTGAACGAGCCCTCCGCGGCCGTCGTTGCCGGGAACGTCACGCTGAACGACAGCACCCCGAGCGCGCCGAGCAGCACCGGTGACGCTTCCCATCGCGACTGAGAAGTGCTTCTATTGGCTCTCATGGAGGACGATAGCACTTGGCTTCAGGCTCAGGCCAGGCTTGAGCGGCTGATCAGGGACCTGCCGCCGGAGACGCGGCTTCCGTCGTACCGGCAGTTGCAGCAGCGCTACCGGCTGAGCCCGGCAACCGTGCAGCGTTTGCTGGCCGACATGGGGCGCCACGGACTGCTGGTGACCAGGCCGGGGAGCGGTACCTTCACCGCGCCGCGCCGGCCGCCGCGTCGGCCGGCCGACCTGTCCTGGCAGACGCTGGCGCTCGGCTCCAGGGCCGGGCTCGGGCCGGACCTGGAGCGGCTCGTGGATCCGCTGCCGCCCGACTCGATCGGGCTCGCCAGCGGGTTTCCCGATGAGCGGCTGCAGCCGCTCGGACTGCTGGCGGCGGCAGCCTCACGCGCGGCCCGCCGCCCGCACGGCTGGAGCCGGCTGCCGCCGCAGGGACTGCCGGAGCTGCGCAGCTTCCTGGCCGCCGAGGTCGCCGACGGTCAGCTGACCGACCAGAACGTGCTGATCGCCTCGGGCGGCCAGGCGGCGCTGTCGGCTGTGTTCCGGCATCTGTGCTCACCCGGCGACCCCGTGATCGTCGAGTCGCCCACGTATGTCGGCGCGCTCGCCACCGCGCGAGCCGCCGGGCTGGTCCTGGTGCCGGTGCCCGGTGATGCTCACGGAGTGCTGCCCGACGCACTTGCCGACGCGTTCGCCAGGACCGGCAGCCGGGTCGCCTACCTGCAGCCGCGCTACGCCAACCCGCACGGCTCCGTGCTCGCGGCCGAGCGGCGCGAGCCAGTGCTGGCGGCTGCCGCCCGGGCCCGCGCGTTCCTGCTCGAGGACGACTGGATGCGCGACTTTGACCTGGGTGCGCCGACGCTGCCGCCGCTCATCAGCGCCGACGACGACGGGCACGTGATCTACCTGCGCTCGGTATCCAAGCCGATCGCGGCCGGGCTGCGCGTGTCCGGCCTGGTCGCGCGCGGGCCGGTGCTGGCGCGGCTGCGGCGCGGCCGGATCAGCGACGACCTGTTCGTGGCACCGATGCTCCAGCAGATAGCGCTCGACGTGCTGACCGCGCCCGGCTGGCCCCGGCACCTGGCGACCGTGCGCCGATTGCTGCGCGAGCGCCGGGACGCCCTCGCCACGGCGATCGCCGAACTCCTGACCGGCTGCCAGCTTGAGCTGCTTCCCGGCGGCGGGATGCACCTGTGGGTGCGGCTGCCCGAGGGCAGCAGCGACGCGGACGTGACCGAGGCGGCGGCTGCCCGCGGCGTCGCCGTCACGCCCGGCCGGGCCAGCTTCCCCGGTGAGCCGCCGGCCTCGTATCTGCGGCTGAGCTACGCGGGCGAGGAACCGCCGGCGCTGCGGCAGGCGGTGCGGACCCTGGCCGAGGTCATCGTCGGCTAGCCGCGGCCGCCCGGCTACAGGTCGAAGGCAAGCCCGTCGTGAGCGGCCGGGAACTCGGCCTGCGCCAGCCGGCCCAGCATGTCGGCCGACATGTGCGTCAGCACGGTCGTGGCCGCCGTTATGTCGGCGCGCTGCGCGAGGAGCGTGCGGTAGTCGAGGTGATAACGGACCGGCTTGTCGAAGGTGTAGGCCTCGACCGCGAACAGGCTGGCATCGCGCGCCGCGTGGACAAGCGCCGGCGTCCATTCGGTGTCGCCGGAGTACGCGAAGCTCGACGCGCCGTCCTCGACCCTGAGCGC
>JASHUG010000355.1 GCA_030040155.1 Streptosporangiaceae bacterium
AACGTACAACGGTTACAAATCAGCCCGGCTATGTCACCCAGGCCGGGCCTGCGGATGCAACCCGCAAATCCCTCACGGCGGTTAGGTCACCAACGCGCGCGGCGTGCATCTTGACTGGGAGCGCCCGAGTGCGATGCCGGCCGTCAGGGCTGATGCCTCGATTGCGGTGCGTACGAGCCGGATGGAGTGGCCGCGGCGGGCCAGGCCGGTCATCAGGCCATCTCGGGGGCCGGGCCCGAGGCCCGCGCCGATGTAGCAGGCGGTGGCGAGCGCGTTCAGGAGGATTGCCGCGGCGAGCATCGCCGCGCGTGGCGGCAGGGTCTGGGGGCCGGGAATGACCCGCAGTGCCTCGTTGACGGCCGGGCCGACCAGGGCCGCGTTGCTGACTGTTCCCAGCCCGGCGCGGCCGCGTGCTGGTAGCTGACATGTCAGTTACGATAGTGACGAGTTTCCTGACATGTCAATAACTCAGGGCTTGGGGTGCTGGGCCGGGGACCGGGCGGCTGCACGCGGGGGCTGGAGTCTGCGCGGGGTAGCCTGGGCTTGGCTGCCGGGCTCTGGACAGTGCCTGCTCGCCGGCGGTGAGATGGCGGCGAGCCAGGAAGGAGGATGAACCGACATCAGCCAGCCAGAGGGCCTTCAGGGCATCACGTTCGCGTCCTCTCGTTCGACTGCCACGAAGGCGACCACGACGTCGCGCCGCGGTTGGCGCCTGCCCCGGACTTGCTTGATCAGGTGATGTCCGCTCACGCGCTCGTGATGGAAGGTGGCGCATCGGACTGAAAGGCGCTCAACTGTGTGTTGCGGACGGTTGAACGGCGACCGCAGCCTGGGTGTCAGGGGAACGCAACTCTGTCGCGGCGAAGTCATGCTGCGCGTTTCGCTTGTATCTCAACCGGCCGCAAGAACTGCCGGAGACCCCTTCAGATCACGCGCCACCGCAACCGACCACCGCTCTGCGCCCGATAGCTCGTTTCGGCGGGCAATGTCGATGTCGAGCCGCCGGATCAGCTCGGGCGGCATCAGCCAGAGCCGTGCGTGACAGGACCACGGAGCCTGGGATCATCGCGAACCGCGTCCCGGCCGGCGGCGCACCCTAACAACGTCGCACCCTCCTCGACGGCCCGCATTTCCTGCGCGGCCGGGCGGCAAGTTTCCCTCGGCGAGTCCGTCGGGCCTGCCCTGATGGCACCGCCATCGGAGTGGTTGCTCCGAATTTGCGCCAACAGTAGCTTTTAGTCTGTGGATCTACCGACCCTCATAGCTGAGCACCGGGACCTGTTGACCCGTGCCGAGCGGATAGTTGCCGAAGAAGTGCTTAGGGCGCCGCAGGCAATAGCCTTCGGCACTCTCGCCTCCCTCGCGCGCTCCAGCGGTACGAGCGGCACGACGGTCATCCGGCTGGCCGCCAAACTCGGCCTCGATGGCTTTGGTGAGCTCCAATCCCAGGCCCAGCAAGAGCTCGCCGCTCAGCTGCGGCCCGCTCAGCAGCGGATTCGAGAGCCTGCCCCGGACGATGTAGTGTCGCTGTCCCTTGCCTTCGAGGTTGAGAACCTGCAGGACACTTTCGGCCGGGCTGATCGGGCTAGCTTCGATGCGGCGGCCAAGCGAATAGCTGAATGCCCGGGCCAGGTGCTAGTTATGGCCGCGGAGTGCGCGGCGGGCGTCGGCGACCTCCTAGCTAACCAGCTGTCGATGCTCAGAGATGGCGTCACTAAGGTCAGCGGAAACGACCTGCACGTCGGGAAGCTGCTGGCATCGGCAGGACCAGACGACACTGCACTGGTCATTGACCAGCGCCGGTACGACCGGTGGATTCTCAATGCGCTGAGACTGATCGCCGGTTCCGGCGTCTACATCGTTAGTTTCTCCGACAGCCAGCTATCTCCGCTCGCGGCCGCTGCCCAGGTCGCCTTCACCGTCAGCGCGCGCGGGCCAGGGCCATTCGATAGCCAGGTCGCCTCCCTTGCACTGGGCTACGCATTGGTGGCCGCAATAGCAAGTTTGCTTGTCCCCACTGCAACTGAGCGCCTGGACAGGCTGGAAGACAATTGGCGTGCGCTGGGTGCAATCGATGAAAAGTCATAATCTAGATTTCTCTAGACCTGACGCCACTTCGCCGGTAAGCCCGGCGAGCCTGCCGCGAGGGCCAACGTGCAGCACGCGACTTCCGGTACGGCAAGACTGGGGCAAGTGGCTCGACGCAGCGACCAGGGAGGTACTTGGTCGCGTTCGGCCGTGGCGCCCAGGCAGCGCGACCGGGTACCGGTGCACCTTGATCGACATTCGCCAACTGCTGCCACGGCTAGTCCGCTCTCGCTACTCGAATGGAACACCACTCGCGGGAGCTAGCGAACTGGACCTTTGCGATTCTCGACGCCGCGTCGATGTGTTCAGCAGCGCCTCCGCAGCCGTTCACTGACCTGCCGTGCAACCTGTTCAAACCGTGAGAGGCTCGCGCGGCACCAAGCACGGCACTGAAACGAAACGAGAGGACCTTGACGATGCCACGACCGATCGCCGTCATCGGCGCCCCGACCAGCGCGGGTGCGTTTGCGCCTGGACCAGAGCAGGCACCCGCGGCGCTTCGTACGGCTGGGTTGAACGAGAAGCTCCATGAGGCCGGAGTCGACACCGAGGACTACGGGGATGTAGAGGGCTTTCGCTGGATCCCGGACAGGGATAAGCCTTTGGCCATGCACGCCGCGGCCGTCGCCCGAGTGGCACTGGATGTGGCCGAGCGAGTGGCCTCGGCCAACGCCGACGGCCGACTCGCCCTGGTGCTCGGGGGCGACTGCGCGGTCGGCATTGGCACCTACCTCGGGGTCCGCCGTGGGCATGGCGAGCCCTGGTTGCTCTATCTCGACCCCCACCCTGACCTCAATACGCCGCAAGACAACACCTCCGGGGCCCTGGGCTGGATGGGCAACGCACACCTCCTCGGACGCCCGGGTACACTGCGCCAGCTGGTTGAGCTCGACGACGGGCCAGCCCTAAAGCCCGAGCGCCTGATCCTGCTCGGCGCCTCCCCGACACGATCACGCCAGGCCGAACGAGAGGCGATTGAAACTCTCGACATTAAGGTCATCGCCGAAGCCGACCTCGCCGCCGACCCTCAGAACGCAGCCAAAGACGCACTGGCCCTGATCGGCGACAGCCCCTACGCCCTGCACTTCGATAGCGACTGCATCGACTTCGCGGACCTACCGATCTGTGAAAACACCGACCGCAACGTCGGACTGACACACCCGACCGCCTTCCAGGCGCTCACACACGCCGCCGCAGGACCAGGCCTGCAAGCCATCACAGTTACTCAAATCACTCCGTACCATGGCGCGGCCGACGGCTCGACGATGAACACCTTCACCCAGGGCCTAGTCACCGCGCTGATCGACGCGACAGCGGACTGAGGGCGTGTCCTACCAGCTGTGCAAGTGATGTGTCCTTCCGCGACCCGCATTCCTCCAGCTTGCGGAACGATAGCGTGGTCAGACATTGTGATGGCGGTCCGCAAATGCCGGGCGAACGGCCCGATGGCACGTTGAACATGCGCTGCCTGAAGGTGAAGTATCAGCTCGCCTGATCTCCCGGATTGTCAGTTTGCATTGCCTGGACAGCTTGCACAGACGTGCATTAGTGTTCCTGGCCGAACGGGAACTGCTGAGGCTCGAATCCAATGAGTATGCGAAGTGATCGCCGAATTCGGTAAGGCGTCGTCGACTATTTGATATCGGACTTATTAGCTTTTAGTGGTAGGTATCTTGCGCTCGACGGGCACGTGCACGGCTTTGCGTAGGACGGTTAGCCCCCCATCCGCCCTTTAAGCACCCCGGCCGTGCACGTGCCCGGCGGGCGCAAACTGCCCGGCATGCCGGCGACCTCACCAGCGAGCCGCCGGCCTAGGCGGAGCGCATCCTCGATATGCGCGTCGGCGTTCGTCGCCCCTTTCGCGCGCTGACGGACATCAGGGCACCGCCGCTGATCGACGACCACTACGCCATCAACGTCAGCTATGACCATATGGCGGACGAGATCGCCACGCCGCCGACGCGCAGCGGTCATCAGAAGCCGTTGAGCCTTCCGGTGATCGGAGCAGCGCCTGATAGGCGTAAATCGCCGGCGAGCCGCCAGTATGCAGCAGCACGACGTGATCTTCCGGCTGAAAGAAGCGTTGTCTAACCAACTCAATCAAAGCTGCGGCAGCCTTTCCCGAATAGACGGGATCGAAGATCAGCGATTCTGTCCGTGCCAGCGTTCGTATCGCTGCCACTGTCGCTTGATCGGCCGTCCCGTATGCGCCTGCCGAATAGTCCGTCTCGATCTGCAGCTCTGCTATGAGAACCTCCGACTCGATGCCGATCACCTGGCGCAACTGCCGCAGAAGGTCTCCTACACGGCGGCGCACCCCGGCGGGGTCGGCGTCGATATCCACCCCGATCACCTTGACAGGCCGATCCAGGGCTGCGAAGCCGGCCACCAATCCAGCTTGCGTAGCCCCGGTACCGCAGGCGTGCACAACATGAGTTACTGGGGTAGTCATGCTGGCGAACTGCTTGGCCAATTCAATCGCGGCGCGTACATAGCCGATAGCGCCAGTCAAACTCGCGCAGCCGTAGGGGACAATGTACGGGCGGAGTCCTTGACGGCGTAGCCGCTCGGCAATTGCCGCAAGGCGCTGAGGAACGTTCTCGGACCAGCTCATGTCCTCGTAGGTTGCACCGTAGAGCGTCCCAAGCAAGAAATTCCCGGTCTGGGCATAGCCGGGCTCTACCTGCAGCACGCGGTCCCGGATGACGGCGACAACACAATCCAGGCCGAGCTTGGCGGCAGCGGCTGCCACCTGGCGCACTGAATTGGACTGCACCACACCCGCGGTGAGGACCGTGTCAGCATCAGCTGATAGCGCCTCGGCCATCAGGTACTCCAGCGCTCGCACTTTGTTGCCGCCCATGCCCAGGCTGATCGTGTCGTCGCGCTTGACAGAGATCAGCGGCCCGCCCAAGGCGATACTCAGCCGTGCCAGCGGTTCCAGCGGCGTGGGCCAATGACCCAGCGGCACTCGCGGCGTCTTTGTTACCAGCTCATGAGCTGCGGCTGCGGGAGAAAAAGAACGCTCGGGTTCCATAGGCCACAGAACTTACCAGGAGAAGGTGAAGATACACACGCTGCCAGCGGCGTCGGCTTTGCCTGGCGTGCCGAACCGTAATTGCTGCTTGCGGCACTAACTTAGCGGCCGTGCTTTACTTCTCAACTCACCAGTCGAGACGGTTGAGCGCGCGCGAGATTTGCAGTAGTCGTACTTGCATCGAGCGCCAATGTCGCGGTAAACGCGCCAAGTCGTGCCGGGCGAGCATCTGTCGCTCAGCGAGCGCACGCGAGCGCGCAGGGCGTCCCTGGTACGGCTCGGACCAGGGACGCCCTGCGCGCGCGCATTGGGCAGCGTCAGCCACATGCTCGTTCCAAGCCCGGCTCCTCCGCCACTCCTCGCCGTAGGGTCTT
>JASHUG010000356.1 GCA_030040155.1 Streptosporangiaceae bacterium
GAGTGAACCGATCAGGGATCGGGACCGGTTGCTAGCCGGATCGTGTCCGCGAGGACATGGCTTTCGAGTAGTCCGCTCTCCGCTCTGGATGATGAAGCTGTCAGGGATAGCCGCCCGTTCGAAGCGGGACGGGCCCGGAAACGGGCTGGGGGTCGGGTCCTCCGTCATCCGCTGGCTCGTAGCTCACCTGGTTAGAGCAGCTGCCTGATACGCAGCAGGCAGGAGGTTCAAGCCCTCCCGAGCCAACTCAAGGCGACGTAGCTCAGCTGGTAGAGCGCCCCGCTCATAACGGGAAGGTTCCGCAGGTTCAAGTCCTGCCGTCGCCACTGCGAGGTCGACATGCACAGCCTCGCTTGGGCTACCGCACGGTGGCGTAGGCGGGACGTGCTTGCCTGATCAGCCGGGCGACGCGAGTCCGAGTCCCGTCTGCACAACCACGCCGCCACCGCTCGTGGCCAATCCCCCATAGCTCAAGGGCAGAGCGACCGGTTGTTAACCGGCTGATCTTGGTTCGATTCCAGGTGGGGGAGCTCCGCGCCGGCGCCATGGTCGCTTAGCTCAGTCGGATAGAGCGCCTGGCTAGCATCCGCGACAGGACAGGCGTTTCCCACTCGAAAGCTCCGAGATCAGCGCCAGGACGACTGGCTAGTAACTAACTAGTCATTTCGGGTGGTTTGCTCATACCCGACGCGGCCGCGGCGAGGGGACGCAGAACCCCGGATTCCCTTTATCCACAGGGGTTTTCAAACTCTGTGAACGGTTTATGGGTTCAATAGCCCTAGTGAGCTATTTGCACGATTTCGCCAGACCGCGGCAGCCGCATCCTGTCAGGATTCCGCAGGTCAGGCCCGGTGAGAGGCAGCCCGACTGCCGCGTAACTGGGCGAGAACCGGAGTTAGGCAGTGAGTGAGGTCAGCCTCTTCCCATCGTCTGAAGAGCAGAACGGCCAAGCGGACGGGACGCCACCGCGCTCCGTCCAAGGTCCATCGAAATATCAAGATCATCGGAGCGACAGTCCCGGTGCTCGCGCTGGTTGGCACCTTCGCGGCCTACGAGGCCCAGCCGGGCGGATCCGGCCACGTGACCGGCAGTTCGGCGGCCTATAGCCTGCACACCCTCGCGCCAAGCGCTGCGGTCACGGATGGGACTGGCGCTCCCGTTAGCGGCCGATCCGACGGCAAAGCCAAGAACGGCAAGACCGGGAAGACGGGCAAGACGTCAGCTTCGGCCAAGTCGCGGCGCAGCGCCAAGGCAGCGAGTGCGCATCGCACCGGCAGCCCTGTGAAGCCGACCGCACCGACGCACGCACCGAGCCCGCAGGCCAGCCCTAGCCCGCAGCCCACCCAGGGCGCGACGCCGTCGCCGTCGCCCTCAGGGAGCAGTTCGGCGACTCTGGCAGCGGACGTGCAGAAGGACATCGCGAGCGGCAACTATCTGCTGGCCGTCGGCCAGTACCTGGTGGAGAACGGTTACTCGGCCGCAGCAGCCGCCGGGGTAGCCTCATGCGTGGACGGCGAGTCAGGTGGCAACCCCGAGTCGGTCGGGTCTGGCGGCGGCGGCCTGATCGGCTGGACGCCAATCAGTTCGGCCGAGCCCAACTCGAACATCATTACTGGCAATCCGGCGCAGGATATGATGACCCAGCTTTCCGACCTCCTGTATTACAACTCGACCGAGATCGGGCAGTCCCTGGTCGATGAGCTCAACAGCCAGACCGACCCGGTCGCGGCGGCCGACTTCTTCTCGCAGAACTTCGAGAAGCCGGCCGTGACGGACTCCGATGTAGTGCCATCCGTGGCAGAGCAGATCTATTCCGAACTAGGTAGCTGACAGCCCAGGGCCGCATGCCGCGCGGCCGTCCACATGGCCAAGGGCATCCTGGCGAGGCCAGGATGTCCTTGGCTTTTCGGCGTCTGTGTGGCCGCGATCCAGGCGAGACGAGGCCGCCACGACATCTCACGACTGCCCGCGGCCGAGTCCAGCGCTGTCCTTGGCGGTGTCCCAGCTGGCTTCGGCTACAGCCCCGTCCCGCGGATTCGGGACCGTGCCATCGAACTATCCGGCGCGCTGGGCTAGCCTTCACCGCATAGAAGGCGACCGCCTGTCGCGACCATAACTCTGCTCGCCTGGCACCGGGCCACGATAGGTCCGCACGATGCTAAGTGGCTGCGAGTCCGCGTTCATTACCTGCGCTTGCTTAAGTTATTAATGGCAGAACGGTTTTATGGCTAAGGGCCTCGGGAATGGCCGTTGACAGGCAAATGTAAATGGTCAAGAGCGCAGATAGACTGGCTGTGTTTCATCCGGGAATGGCGTCGGCACGGGGGACAAAACGGCTGGTAGCGCAGCGCTCTGACTTGAGGGTAGGGGGGCCCTTACATGCTTCAGCACGTGACGTCGCGCCTTGAGGCCGACCTGTTCCTCTTGCACGCACCCAGCGTCTACGACTTCCGCGAGCGCGACGACATGCTGTTCGCATACCTAAGCGACAGCGACAGCGTAAACGTGACCTCGGTGTACGAGATGTACCCGATCGGCTGGTTCTCGATCAAGCAGCACCTGGCCGACAACGGCTTCGACGTAAAGATCGTCAACGTCGCCTCGCTGATGCTCATGCATCCCCAGCTAGACGTGCAGAAACTGCTCGGCCGCCTGGAAGCGCCGATCTTCGGATTCGATCTGCACTGGATGACGCAGTGCCATGGCGCCATCGAGCTGGCGGCAGAGCTCAAGAAGGTGCATCCGGACGCGCTGACGATCTTCGGCGGCATCTCCGCCACGTATTTCGCGCAGCAGCTCATCAGCTACCCCAGCGTCGATGTCGTGGTCCAGGGCTACGACACGCTCGCACCCCTCACGGAGCTGGTCAGGCGGGTCCGTGGCGGCAGCAGGGACTTTACCTCGATCCCGAACCTGCTCTACAAGACCAGCGGAGAGGTTCAGGCGACTGGTTTCACCCACAAGCCGGCCACCAACTACAACAACGCGCGCAACGACTGGTCTTACTACCGGGATACGCCGAACCCGGGCCTGTCTGCCTCCAAGCTCATCATGACCCTGCCCAACACGGGCTGCGCACATGACTGTGGCTGGTGCGGGGGATCGCGCTTCGCTTACCGCAACATCATGGGCGTGCACAAGACACTGGTGCAGAAAGACCACGACCTAGTCATCGAGGAACTCCGGACGATGCGGGAGGCCGCGAAGCACACTTCGATCTACGCCCTCCAGTGCTACTCCGAGAACAAGACGCGCATGCATCAGTACCTGGATGCCGTACGGGAGGTTGGCTATAAGAGCGTCTCCTTCGAGCAGTTCAACCTCACGCCTTCCGACACGCTCAAGAAGATGGGCGAGTCCACGGACGCCTACATCATGCTTTCGCCCGAATCGCACGACCCGAAGATCAGCGCCGCAGCGGGCCGCGGCACGTACTCGATGGAGCAAATGGAGAACTGGATTCCCCGTGCCCTCGATGCCGGGGTGAAGGGCGTCATGATCTGGTTTTTCATCGGAATGCCCTACCAGGACCGGCAGTCAGTCCTCGACACCATCGCCTACTCCGAGCGGCTGATCCGCAAGTTCGGCGGCTGGGCCGCGCTGCCGCTCATCTGCCCGATGGTGCCGTTCCTCGACCCAGGCTGCCGCTTCTTCGAGGAGCCGGAGCAAAACGGCTACCGCATTTATCACCACACGCTCGAGGAGCACCGGCAGGCGATGATCGAGCCTCTCTGGTACCGGCGGCTGAACTATGAGACGCAGTGGCTGAGCCGGCGTGACCTGCAGGACGTCTCCTACGATGCGATCGCCCGGCTAGTCGAGATCAAGGGCGAGTACGGCGTGCTGCCGCCCCAATTCTGCGCAGCCGTCCTGTCCACGATCGACGAGACACGCAAGCTCCTCGGGGAGATGGAAAAGGCGCTCACGCTCGACGGGGGACTCCCCGCCAGCCTCCGCGCGCAGATGCGTGTGTACAACCGCAAGATCCTGGCCTACTCCAGCGACCAGATCATCCCGGTCCGCCGTCCGTTCGGCGGCCGGTGGTTCGACGACGTCACCGTTCCTAGCGAGATGATCGAGGACATCCTGCAATCCCAGCCGAATCGGGCTCCCCATCTGGCTGAGGTCGCGGTCTGACCGCAGCCCGCGCCGGCGCCGGCGTGGGTTCGCCGATTCGCACCGGAATCGCGCGGGGACCGCGTACCTGGCCGACCGACCACCGCACCGCCGCCGGGTCGGCGAGGCTGAAGCTGGAGATCCGTTCCAGCCAGACCTCCAGGGCGACGCGCAGTTGCATCCTGGCCAGATGGGAGCCGACGCAGCGGTGGATTCCGAGGCCGAAGGCCGCGTGCCGGTTCACCTCCCGATCGATGATCACCTCGTCGGCCCGGTCGAACTGGGCGGGGTCGCGACTAGCGGCCGGGAACGACAGCAGGACCCAGTCGTCGGCCTTCATGTCAATGCCGCGCCAGTGCATGTCCTCCTTGACCAGGCGCGCCATCGTGACCGGTGCATAGGCGCGCAGCAGCTCTTCCATCGCCACGGGCAGCAGGGCCGGGTCGGCGACGAGCTGCTCGCGGTCGCGAGGATTGCCGGCCAGGTGCCACAGCGCGGCCCCGATGGCGCTCCACGTGGTGTCGATGCCCGCGACCAGGAGCAACGTCATCGTTCCGACCACGTGCGCCGCGTCGAGCTTGCGCCCGTCCAGCTCCGCGTTGATCAGGAAGGAGGTGAGGTCGTCGCGCGGGTTATCGAGGTGCTCCTGCACCTGTGCCAGCAGGTAGTAGAAGAGCGCCGACATCTTGGTGACGCGCTCTTGCTGCGGCAGGTTGATGCCCTCAAGCGTATTCTGCGCGAACTCCCTCAGCTGCGGCCCGTCCTCCTCAGGGAAGCCCAGCATGTCGGCGATGACCCGCATGGGTATGTGCTGCGCATAGTCCGCGGCCGCGTCGACGACGTCCCGGCCGTCGAACGCGTCGATGAGCGAGTGGCACAACGCCCGCGTGGCGGCTTCCCTGGCACTCACGGCGGTCTTGGTGAAGGCACGCAGCAGGAGTTTCCTGGCGCCGTGGTGGAACGGCGGGTCAGAGGTGATCGGCGGGGAGCCCCCGACTGGCGCCAGCTCGGCCGGCGGCCGGAAGTTGCCCATGATGATCGAGCGGGAGGAAAACTGCTCGGTGTCGTGAGCGATCGCCGATACATCGTCGTAGCGCGTCGGCAGCCAGCCGCCGCCGAACCGGTTCGTGTGAGCAATCGGACAGCGCGCCCGGAGATCATCCAGGATGGGATAAGGGTCGGCGGCCCATTCCTCCTCCATGTGGGAGAAGTCGGTCGCCCAGTCCGACACCGGACCGGTGACGATCTCGCTACGGGTGCCGTGGGACTGGCTCTCCCGCTTCTCCCACCGATCTCCGCCGAGCCGCTTCACAACGGCCACGTCACGTCCCCTCGATCAACCTGATCGCGTGTTCCGGGCAGTTGAGCTCCGCCCGGCGCGCATCGTGCTCGTTCGCGAGCGGTACGACGCCGTCTGCGAGCACCTTTCCGTAACCTTCTTCGTCCTCGCCGAAGAGGGCGGGAGCGATGTCATAGCAGCGCCCGTGCCCCTGGCAGAGATCGGCCTCAATCTGCAGTTTCACCGGGGCATTCCTCTCCGTTAGTCCTAACTGCGGCCCGCGCCACTGACCTCGGGCTAGGCCCGGCTGACAG
>JASHUG010000357.1 GCA_030040155.1 Streptosporangiaceae bacterium
CTCGCCGAGCTTCAGAGCGGGGCACTGAAGGCAGCCCTGCTGACCCAGCCGTACGTGTACGAGGCGGAGGCCGACTTCGGGGCCGTGGAGCTGACCGACGTCTTCAGCGGCCAGACCGCGAACCTGCCGTTGTCCGGCTACGTCGCCGCGGATTCATGGGCCAAGGACCACTCCCAGGCGATCGCCGACTTCAGGTCGGCGCTCGACAATGCCCAGACTCAGGCGTCAACGATCGGACCGATCCAGCAGACGCTCCAGAGCACGCTGGGCATAAGCGTGGCCGATGCCGACATGACGAGCCTCGGGACCTACCCCACGAGCATCAGCAGCATGCAGATATCGCGGGTCGCTCTGCTGATCCAGAACGCCCACGTCGTGACGGTGGACACGCCAGACTTCCTGAGCAGCCTGCTGACCCTGCCTGCCTCGAAGTCCTGAGCCCTGCGGAGGACCGGAGTCAGGAAAGGTCAGGCGGTCAGGCCGAGCTGGCGCGCGATCACCATCCGCTGCACCTCTGAGGTGCCCTCGCCGATCTCGAGCACCTTGGCGTCGCGGTAGAACCTGCCCACGGGGAACTCGTTCATGAACCCGTAACCGCCGAAGATCTGCGTCGCGTCCCTGGCGTTGTCCATGGCCGCGTTCGAGCAGGTCAGCTTCGCGATCGCGGCCTGCTTCTTGAACGGCTCCCCTTCGATCAGGCGGGCCACGGCGTCGTACCAGGCCAGGCGGGCCGTGTGGGCCCTCGTTTCCATGTCCGCGATCTTGAACTGGATTGCCTGGTAGTGAGCGAGTTCGTGACCGAACGCTGACCGCTCGTGCACGTAGCGCAGGCACTCATCGACGCAGCCCTGAGCCAGGCCAGCCGAGAGCGCCGCGATGGCGACGCGCCCCTCATCCAGCGTCTGCAGGAACTGCGCGTAGCCGCGGCCCAGGTCGCCCAGCAGGTTGTCCGCAGGCACCCGGCACGATGAGAACGACAGCTCCCTGGTATCGGAAGCGCACCAGCCGACCTTGGAGTACTCGGGCGCAACGGTGAAGCCGGGGGTGCCGGCCGGGATCATGATCGCCGAGATCTCCGGGCGAGCGCCGTCCTGACGGCCGGTGATAGCCAGCGCCGTGACGACCGATGTGATCGAGGTTCCCGAGTTCGTGATGAACGACTTGGAGCCCTCGACCACCCACTCGTCCCCATCCAGCCGCGCCGTGGTCCGCATCCCGCCGGGGATGTCAGAGCCCCCGCCCGGTTCGGTCAGGCCGAAGGCGGCCAGGCGCTCCCCCTGGCACAATTCGGGCAGCCAGCGGTTACGCTGCGCGTCCGTCCCGAACCGGAAGATCGGCATGGCACCCAGCGCCACTCCGGCCTCGAGGGTGATCGCGACCGACGAATCCACCCGTGCCAGTTCGTGCAGGGCCAGGCAGAAGGCCAGGTAATCGCCGCCCATCCCGCCGTACTCCTCGGGGAACGGCAGGCCGAACAGGCCCAGCTTGCCCATCCTGGCGACGATCTCGTAAGGGAACTCGCCCCGCTGGTAGTAGCCGCCGATCACCGGGGCAATCACATCGCGGGCAAATTCCTCGACAGTACTGCGGAGCGCCTCGTGCTCCTCATTGAGCGTGAAGCCGAACATGTCGTCGATGCTACCGGCCCGGGCCCAGGTGAGGGGGGAGCCAACCGATCGGCGGCGCCGCAGGTCAGGGGCTCGCCGTGGCATCGCCCGCTCCCCCAGGTCAGAGGGCTGCCGCAGTCGAGCCCGCACCGCCGGGTCGCGCCGAGGTCATCGTCCTGGCACCAACGCCCCCGTCCGGCGCGTTACAGTCTCGTGCGAACGGTCAGGAGTGCCGAGCCCGGCAACACAGGTCCACGGGAGGACGACGTGATGGCGACGCTTACTTGCCCCAACTGCGCGGCCGAGGTGAAGCCTGACGACCTGATCTGCTTCACGTGCGGGACCAACCTGCCGCGCCGGAGCTCGCGCGAGGACACGCCAATGCCGACCACCGTGATGCAGGAATACCTCCGGCCCGACCGCCGTAGCAGGAACATCTCGGCAGCCGTGCTCAGGCTTGCTTTTCCAACCGGGAACGTGGAGGTACCGGCCGGGACGTCTCTCCTGCTGGGCCGCGATCCGGCGGAATCTCTGGTAGCGGCCGCCTTCTCGCAGTACGAGAACGTCTCGAGGCGGCACGCCACCGTGACGATGGACGACGCCGGGCGCGCCACCATCCGCGATGAGAACTCCACCAACGGGACCTTCGTGAACGGCGACCGGGTCCTGCCAGGCGTAGCCGTTCGCCTCGCCGACGGCGACGTGGTGAGGCTCGCCGCCGACGTCTCCGCCGACGTGCTGCTGCCTCGCCAGCAGCCCGACCCGGCTTCGTTCAGCCGCCCGGATCAGGAGTAGGCCGGCCGAACCAGGGTTGCGGCACATCGCCCGCGGTGAACCACGGGCGGTAGGGGCCGGGGCTCGCCGGCGGCTCTGCGACCGTCGCAGAATGCCGCGCCGGCGATCCGCCGCCACCTGGCTCGCGGCCCTCGGGCTGACCGGCTTGCGGCTCAGGTTCGTCCAGATCGCCTGAGGTGTCCCCAGGCTCTTGCGGACCCTGATGGCGCACCCAGTCGTCTGGCCACGGGAGGTGACTGACCGCCTCCTCCTGATGGCGCTCCCGAGGATCGCCGTCGGCCGGGGCCCGCCTGCCGTCGGCCGACGGGTGCCCGGCCGGCAGTCGTGACAGGCGCTCAGCTAGCCCTGCCGTCGCGTCGCGCTCCTCGGCGCGACCCGGAATGTCCTCGCTCGACGCGTTCATGTCGGGCCAGTCAGGTAAGCGCATGAACAGATTCTGCAGCAAACTGCCCGGCCGGCATGCGGGCAGCTCCGATCCCGGCGCCACCTGACGGCCATCCCCCCGTAACCTTGTCTTTCGTGGGGATTGGCGCAACAGGGTATAACGGGGCCACGGCCGGGCGAACCGCGTGATCAACCTCGTCTTGAGCTGGCCGGAGGCGGGAGCGGCTGCGGCCGCGCTCGGCGGCACTTCGGTGGCACTACGAGCCTCCCGGCGCCCGCGCCTGGCCGGCGCCTCCGTGTTTACCCAGGAGGCCGGCTTGCTGCTCGGCCTCTTCGCGTTGTGGGATCTGGCCGGCTCCTACGACGTCATGGGGCCTGGTGGCGCGCTCGCGAGATCCCGGTGGATATGGCACTTCGAGCGCACGATCGGGCTGCCGAGCGAGGCATCGCTGCAGCGAGTGTTCCTCCCGCACCCGCTGCTGGTCCAGTTCTTCAACCTGTACTACGACTCACTGCATTTCCCTGTGCTGATTGCGTGCCTGGTCTGGTTGTTCGTCTGGCACAGGGACAGCTACCGTCGCTGGCGCACGACACTGGTGGCCCTCACCGGGCTCTGCCTGCTGATCCAGTTCATCCCGGTCGCGCCGCCGCGGATGCTGCCCGAGACCGGCATGGTCGACACCGCCGTCTTGTACCACGAGTCGGTGTACACGAGCGTTGCCGGTTTCAACGCCGACCAGTTGTCGGCGATGCCGTCGGTCCACGTCGGCTGGGCCATCCTCATAGCGGTTGCCGTCATCACGACGGCCCGCACCAGGTGGCGGTGGCTCGCCGTGCTCTACCCGATGATGACGACCCTCGCGGTGGTCGTAACCGCGAACCACTTCTGGCTGGACGGGATCGTGGCCGCGCTGCTCCTGGTCATCGTGCTGGCCGTGCAGACCAGTGCCCGCCGACTCGGCGTTCGCGTTAGCGCTGCCCGCCGGACCGCGCAACGCTTGGCGGAACCCCTGCCTGAGGCGCTCGAGGCCGACAGCTCGGGCGCCGTCGGCCACGAGCCCTAGCCCGGCACCGCGAGGCTAGTCGTCGCTGACGACCACGCCCATGCTCTGGGCCAGCGCGGGCGCGAGCACTACCAGCTGTCCGGTGCTGATGATCGCGCCGCGCAGCGACTGCGAGTCGATGACGATGCCGAGCTCGGCGCCCCGAAGGTCAGTGCGGTCCATCCGGGCCCGGCTGAAGTCGGTGCGGCTGAGCTGCGAGCCGGCGAAGGCACACTGCGTCAGCGTCGCGTCAGCGAAGTCCACGTCGCGCAGCACGCACCGGTCGAATGTCACCTCGGTCAGGCTCGTGCCGCGGAAGTTCACCGAGTCGAGCTTGCACCCGCTGAACACGACGCGCCGCAGCTCGGCGCCGAACACCTGCACTCCAGCCAGCGCCGACAGCGCGATGGTGACGTCCAGCCAGTTGCTCTCGGACAGGTGCGTGCCGGTCAGCCGGACGTCACGCATCCACACGTCGCGAAGACCTGCCCGCTGAAGCCGGCCACCGGCCATCGACACGGCGCTGAACGCGCACTCCAGGAACCTCGCGCTCGGCGCGTTCGGCTCGGTCATGTCCAGCCTGTCGAACAGGACCGTGTCGTAATCCTCGCCCCCCGACAGTTCCCCCTCGTGCGCGGTGAGGTGGGCCGCGTACGGCAGATCGCCTAGATCGGGCAGGTTCGGCACTGGCACTCCGCGCAGACTCAGCTGTTCGTCGGCATCACTCAGGCATGGGGTCAGACCCCGCGCCCAGGAAGCGCTGGACGTCGCGGGCTTCAGCGGCGAGTCCGGCCTCGGCGTCGGCCGGCAGCTCGGTGAACGACTCCAGCGCTACCTGGCCCGCAGACCAGGACCAGAGGCCCGCCGCTCGGCCAGCCACGAGCGCGAACGGCCGGAACAGCCCGTTAACGGTCACGATCTGAGTATGCGACCCGAGGATAGGCTGGCGCGACGCCCAGCCGAGCAGCACCGGATCGTAGGCGCCGAGCAATCTGGGCGCGGGCAGCTCGCCGGGTTCCGCGGGCGCTCCGGCCAGCTCGGCCAGGCCGTCAGCCCGGCTCCGCAGCGAGGGGGCGATCTGCGCCAGCGCCCGCCGTGCCTGGCCGAGAGGAAGGCCTGCCCACTTCGCGAGGTCCTGGTCCGAGGCCGGACCGTGGCCGGCCAGGTACCGGCGGGCCATCTCGGCCAGGCAGACATCGAGGTCGGGCAGGACCGGCGCGCTTCCGAGCCAGTCGCGCACCAGTACGTAGGCGTGCTGAGCGCCGATCATCGGTCCGCGAACGGCGAGACCACGCTGGCAGGCCAGCATCAGCAGGTGCAGCGCAGCGTTGCCGTCGCCGGGTATGCCGGTGCGAGCAAGCCGGTCGCGTAGCTGCAGCCGCGTCAGTGGCCCGTCCGTGGCCAGCGCCTTCGTGATCACCCCGACGGCCTTATCGGCTTGCTCGGGGCTTACCCCGGACCTGGCGATGATCCGCTGGCACTGGAGTTCGTGCTGCGGCCTGACCATCAGCCGGTGCAGCAGCCAGTAGTCCTCGCTGCGGATCAGGTGCAGGGTGCCGCGGTTGAGCCAGGTGATCAGCAGTGACCGCTCGACTGTGAGCGCCTTGTCCACGTCGGCAGCCGTCAGCCCTGAGCTGCGGGCACGGACGGCCAGTCGCGCGCCGCGGGGATCCTGGCCCTGGACCGCTAGCAGCCGGCCGACCACGTCGACCCCGGCCGCAGCCCGTTCCCTCGAGAGAAGCTGCGCGGCGAACCGCCTGGCCATGACGTCGGGGCTGGTCACGAACGTCATCATGACATGTCGGGTCGTTTAGGCCCTGGCCTACCGGGAACGCCGAGGGTGAGCGGAGTCAGGGGCGGAATGCTCCGCTGACGGGGTTGCGTGTCCTGATGCGCCAGGTCAGGCGCGCCTGGTCGGCCGATCGGCGGAGTGACTCCGCATTCACCTCAATGGACGATCGGGGGAATCATGCCTTACGTCAAGGTAGGCCAGGAGAACTCGGGCTCGATCGAGTTGTATTACGAAGACCATGGCTCGGGTCAGCCCGTCGTGATGATGCACGGATACCCGCTGAGCAGCCGGGCCTGGGAGAAGCAGGTGCCGGCACTGATGGAGGATGGCCGCCGGGTCATTACCTACGACCGGCGCGGGTTCGGCCGCTCCAGCCAGCCCGCCACCGGCTATGACTACGACACGTTCGCCGCCGACCTGAAGGTCCTGCTCGACACCCTGGACCTGCGCGATGTCACCCTCGTCGGCCACTCGATGGGGACCGGAGAGGTTACCCGCTACCTGGGTTCCTACGGCTCCTCCCGCATCACCCGCGGCGTGCTGATATCGCCCATCCCGCCGTTCTTGCTGCAGGCGCCTGACAACCCGGAGGGCCTGCCCGGCAGCGCATTCGACGGCTTCATGCAGTCGGCCCGCGCCGACGACGCGGCCTGGATGCGGAGCTTCCTCGACAACTTCTTCAACATGGACAAGTTCCGCGGCACCCTGGTCAGCGACGCCTACTACCAGGCTTGCTGGAACATCTCGGTCTCCGCGTCGGCGATCGCGGCGGTCGCGTGCATCCCAACCTGGGAGACTGACTTCCGCGGCGACGTATCCAAGATCGACATCCCGATGCTGGTCATCCAGGGCGACGACGACCGGGTCCTGCCCTATCCCCTGACGGGCCAGCGACTACCCGGGATGATCAAGAACCTGCAGCTTGACGTCATCGAGGGCGGACCGCACGCCATCTGCTGGACGCACGCCGATCAGGTCAACGCGGCTCTGCTCAAGTTCATGGCCTGACCTGCAGCGGCTGGCGCGACCCCGGCTCGGCCGGGGCGCGCCAGTCGCGGCCCTCCTCCTTATCCGGCAGCCGTCCCGACCTTATCCGGCAGCCGTCCCGACGCTGATCGCCTTCCCGGCCCGGTTGGTGGCCGTGGTGATCGGCACGATCGTGGACGAGAACTCGTCGTAGACGTATGCGGTCTCGCCGTTCGGGGTGATCGCGATATAGGTCGGATCAGCTCCGGCCTTAATCGGCTTACCGACCGCGTCGGTCGCGAGGCGGATGGGGACAACGGTGTCACCGGCATCGTCATCGGTCCCGCCGATTGTGACGTAGGCCGTCTTGCCGTTCGGCGTGATCACGATGCAGTCGGGGTTGGTTCCCACCCTGATCGCCTTGCCCGCCTTGTCGGTGACGAGACTGATCGGCGTCACCACGTGGCTGTTGTCCTCGTACAGACCCTCGCTCGCGACGTAGGCGGTCCTCCCGTTTGGCGCGATCGCAATCCAGTTCGGGCCGGGCCCGACCTTGATCGGCTTCCCGGCCTTGTTCGTCGCCAGGTTGATCGGCGTCACGGTGTCTCCGCCGGTGTTGGCGACGAGCGCCGTCTTCCCGTTGGCCGTAATCGCGATGTACTGCGGGGTCGCGCCGACCTTGATCGCCCTCCCGGCCTTGTTGGTGGCCGTGTTGATCGGCGTGACGGTGCCGTTCCAGTCGGTGACGTACGCGGTCTTGCCGTTCGGGGTGATCGCAATGGCCATCGGGTTGAAGAAGTGGGCGGTGATCGCCCGACCCGTCTTGCCGGAGGGCAAGCTGATCGGGACGACCTGCCCGTTTCTCGTCGCCGAGACGTAGGCCTTCTTCCCATTGGGCGTGATCGCGATGGTGGTGAGGTAACTGCCGTAGCCGCCGAGCGAGATCTCTCGTTCGGCACGGTTGGTCGCGAGGTTGATCGGATCCACGACCCCGAGGTAGGTGTCGACTACGTAGCCCGTCTTGCCGTTCGGCGTGATCGCCATCGGCCAGGGCACGCCCCCGGAGATAGGGATCGCCTTTCCGGCGACGTTGGTACTCGTGTTCACCGGCACGACATAGCCGCTCTCGACGACGTAGGCCGTCTTGCCGTTCGCCGTTATCGCGATCGGGCCCGACGCAGGTGCCGCGCCTACGCCCGGCAGGCCGGCGCGCGCCGAGGTCGCGGTGGCGAAGGCCGCGGGCGCGACCGGGCCGAGAACCAGCACGCCGCATGCCATGCCGACCGCACCGGGTCCAGCCAGTCGTCGGGCTAAGACGTTCAGAGAGGTCATGGTGCCCCCTTCGACCCCATTTTCAGTTATCTGGTAGGACGCGCAGGTAATAGCGGTGGTTTACGGTCTTCCAGTCGTCCGGACATAAGCTCGTGCCGTTATGCTTTCTCGCTGTCCAGGGAAGCCATGCCGTGCCTGTCGTAACGGTCGCCTGCGACCTGGTCGGCGGGCACCGCGGCCTCAATTGCAGCCAGCTCGCCCGGCGTGAGCTCGAGGTCGAGCGCGCCCAGGGCTTCGGCCAGGCGGTCGCGCCGCTTGGTACCGATCAGCGGGACGATGTCGGTGCCGCGCGAGATGACCCACGCAATGGCGAGCTGCGCGGTGGTGACGCCGCGGCCGTCCGCTATGCGCTCGAGCGCGTCAAGCAGGCCGAGGTTGCGCTGCAGGTTCTCGCCCTGGAAGCGGGGGAACCGCGCTCGCGGGTCGCCGTCACCGATCGCGCGGGCGCTGCCGGTGGAAAGCAGACCTCGGGACATGATCCCGTACACGGTGACGCCGATGCCCAGCTCGCGCACGGTCGGCAGGATCTGCGCCTCGATCCCCCGGCTCATCAGCGAGTACTCGATCTGCAGGCCTGAGATCGAGTGCACCGCGGCCGCGCGACGGATCGTGTCTGAGCCCATCTCGGAGAGACCCACGTACCGCACGTAGCCGGCCTGGATCATCTCGGCAATCGCACCGACTGTGTCTTCGATGGGAACGAGGGGGTCCAGCCTGGCTGGCTGGTACAGGTCGACGTAGTCCGTGCCGAGCCTGGTGAGGGAGTAGGCGAGAAAGTTCCTGATCGCAGCGGGCCTCGCGTCGTACCCGATGAAAGCCCCGCGCGGATCGCGCATGCCGCCGAACTTCACCTGGATGAATACGCCGGAGCGGTCAATCCCGCGCAGCGCATCACGCAGCAGCAGCTCGTTGTGGCCCATGCCGTAGAAGTCGCCGGTGTCCAGCAGCGTGATGCCGGCGTCGAGTGCGGCCCTGATCGTCGCCTTGCTCTCAGCATCGTCGGCCGGACCGTAGATGCCTGACATCCCCATCAGGCCCAGCCCGACCCGGGAGACCTCCGGGCCGCCGCGGCCGAGCGTTGTCGTGTCCATGGCGGCCAGTCTCTCAGTCTGGACCGTGCGACCCATCGTCGGCTGACAGGTAGACCGCGTCGCCCTGGACATACGTCGCGAGTACGCCGATGCTGCCGATCTCCGACCGCGGCACCGCGAACGGATCGCGCTCGAGCACGATCACGTCGGCGAGCTTGCCGGGCTCGATCGTGCCGGTCTCGTCGTCCAGGTGGTTCACGTAGGCGGACCCGATCGTGTACGCCGCGAGTGCCTCGCCCAGGGCCAGGCTCTGGTGGGGCAGGAACGGCTCGGCCTCCGCGCCGGCCGAGCCCTGCAGCGAGCGGTTGACTGCCACGTGAATCGCCCGCATCGGGTTCGCGCTGCTCACCGCCCAGTCACTGCCGGCCGCGAGGCGAGCACCGGAGCGCAGCAGGTCGCCGAAGACGTATTGCCGCGCGGTGCGCTCGGGGCCGATGAACGGGATCGTCAGCTGGTCCATCTGGGGCTCGTGCGCGGCCCAGAGGGCCTGCATATTCGCGGTCACGTCGAGCGCCGCGAACCGCGGGACGTCGTTCGGGTGCACGACCTGCAGGTGCGCGATGTGGTGCCGGTTGTCGTTGTACCCGTTGGCCGTGCGCGCCGCCTCGATCGCATTCAGTGCCTCCCGGACGGCGCGGTCGCCGATGGCGTGCAGATGCACCTGGAACCCGGCCGCGTCGAGCTGGGTGACGTATCCGAGCAGGGCGACCGGGTCGACATAAGACAGCCCGGCGCCGTGCTCATGGCAGCCGGTCGGGTCGAGGTAGGGCTCGAGCATCCCGGCGGTAAAGTTCTCCGCGACGCCGTCCTGCATGATCTTCACGGTGTTGGCGCGGAATCTCGGCGCGGCGGCCCGCTCGCGTCTGGCCAGGAGGTCGGGCAGCTGCTCGCCGCCCCTTGACCTGTCCCACCACAGCGCACCCTCGACCCTGGCCGTGAGCTGTCCGCTAGCCGCCGCGGCCAGGTACGCCGGCAGCGGGTCAGGGCTCCCCAGGTAGTCGCCGACGATGGCGTCTTGCCAGGCGGTGATCCCGCGTGCGTGCAGGTGCCGCTGCGCCATGAGCAGGCCGGCCAGCCGTTCGTCGAACGTCAGTTCAGGCACGAGGTTGCCGACGAGGTTCGCGGCGCCCTCGTGCAGGGTGCCCTGGGGGCTGCCGTCGGCGGTCCGCTCGATCCGCCCGTCGACCGGGTCGGGCGTGTGCTTATCGACGTGCGCCAGCTCCAGGGCCCTGGTGTTGGCCCAGGCGCCATGACCGTCCCGGTTCGACAAGTACGCAGGGCGGCCGTCGGTGACCCGGTCGAGGGTCTGGCGGTCGGGCGTGCCGCCGGCGAACCACTCCATCCGCCAGCCCGAGCCGGCGATCCACTCCCGCTCGGGATGCTGATGCGCGTAAGCGCTGATCCGGGCCAGTGCCTCGTCCAGGCTGGCCGCGCCGATGAGGTTGCAGCCGATCATCGTGATGCCGGCGAAGGCCGGGTGCACGTGCGCGTCCTGGAAGCCCGGCAGCAGCGCTCGTCCGCGCAGATCGATGACCTGGGTGCCGGGGCCGATGAGGTCGGCGAAGTCGCGGTCGCGGGTGTCGCCGAGCAGTGCGATCCGGCCATCCATCACCGCCGCCGCGGTGGCGGGTCGGCCGCCGGATCCCGCGGCGGGCGCCATCTGCCGCCTCGTCCCGTCCGCGGTGTAGATCGCGCCGCCGGCGAAGACGAGGTCGGCCTGCTGCCCCATGAACTTCCGCCCTTCACTTGCGTGGGCACAACCCTAGCCACGGTCGATGATTCACGGCCGGTCAGTGAACGATTGCACCCCAGGCTGCCGCCGCCGCGGCGATCGCAACACCGGTGCCGATCAGCCACCGCCAGTTGCTTACCAGGAACGTGCGCGTCGCGTAGCCAACGCTGACGCGGATGCGGACCTGCCGCTCGAGTACCGGCACTCCGATGCGGCCGCTCGCTCCGGGGGGAGGCGCCAGCCCTTCGATGCGCATGCTCACGCACAGCGTGAGCGTCTGCAGGCCGGCCCGAAGCGGCCTGACGTCGAACTCCCAGCGTGCCGTCGCCGCAACCACCTGCTCGGGAGGGCTGAAGGCCTCGATTGCAAACGATGAGCCCCTCAGTTCGACGCCCATGAGCATGGAGGTCGGTACCTCCTCGAACTGGACCGCGCCGCCCTTGGCCGAACAGGCGCGAGACTCTGCCCCGAACGGTGTCCCACCCTTCTGTTGCCGCGGCGAGCACCAATGCATGGCCTGCGAGCGTCGGTAAGTTGAAGTAAGGCATTTAGAAGCCTCTCGGTATCTGATCTCGGCGAGAGTGCATCGAAGCTACCAAACCCGCCCTGACGCCGAGCCAGCCCGGCGCGGGCGGTCTGGAGTAGTGCCGTTCAGGGTTCAGGCAGGGTGACGGTGAACATCGGGTGGACGGCCGTCATCCACGCGTTGGCCACGGCCGAGTTCATGGCGGACAGATCCGGCGCCTCGAAGACCAAAGCGCGCTCGAAGTGCTCGGCAACCGGCATGAACATCGCGGTGATCTCGCGCTGACTGTCACTCCAGCCGGACAGGCCCTCTTGCAGGGACTCGCCGGCCGCCAGCGCGTCTGCGAGCGACGTGGCGTTGGCCATGGCCCTCAGCACGCCGCTGCCCGTGAACGGCGGCAGGACGCTACCCGCGTCGCCCACGAGGCAGACCTGGCCACGCGCGTAGACCGGCACCTCTACCGAGTAGATGGCCTGAATCGACGTATTGGCGGTCCGGTCTATCAAGCCGA
>JASHUG010000358.1 GCA_030040155.1 Streptosporangiaceae bacterium
GTGACGGACGGCAGACAGCAGGCTCGCGTCCGCGCCCTCCCACACCATCGCGTCGGCGACGACCACCGCAGACGCGAAGGGCGCCGGCCGCCAGTACGGCGAGAGGTCGATGACGGCCGGCGGCAGCGCATCGTCGTACAGGACATTGCCGCCAAGGTCGCCGTGGATCAGCTGGCTGATCCCGGTGACGGGTCGCAGCGCGCGGGCAAGGCGCGGGACGTGCCGGACGTGCCGGAATTCGGCCGCGGAAATCTCGCCCCAGGCGACCCGGTCACCGAGCGTCCACGGATTTTCCCTCGAGTCGAGCTGAGCAGGCCGCGCAAAACCGGCCAGCGCGGCGTGGAACAGCTCGCCGACCGCGATCGCATCCGCCCAGCGCCGGGCACCGTGCCGGCCGGCCACGAAGTCGGTGGCGGACCAGCCGTCGACGCATACTGCGCCGGTCACAGCCCGGCGCTGCGCGGCAAATCGGAAGCCGTCACCCTGGATGAGCGGGCCGGCCTCGGCCAGCCACTCCAGTTCCGCGACGGTCTGGTCGGCCGGCTTGAGTACCGCGCCGCCCGCCCGCCACGACCTGCCTTGACCGCCGCTGAGCGGCAGCAGGGAAGCTCCGGCCACGCCGAACGCGGCAAGCACCGGCCCGGGTGGCGGGGGTGACGGCACGGCCAGAATCTACCGCCTCTGGCGCATGCCGGCGGGTATCAACTGCTCGGCTGCAGCTTGCCGGACACTGGGTGCCATCCCCGCGGCGGGTCCTCGCCGACCCGGCCGTCGACCGCTTCGCGAAGCAGGTCGGCGTGACCGGTGTGCCGGCCGTACTCCTCGATCAGGTCGCACATCAGCCGCCGGAGGCTCAGATGCCCGCGTCCCGGCCATTCCAGCTTGACGGGCTGGTCGAGGCCGCCGTCGGCCAGGGCCGCCTGCAGCCGGGCAAGGGATCGCTCCCGCGTGCTGTCCCAGATTGCGTAGAGATCCTCAGGGGTGTCGTCGGCGGCTGAGTTGAAGTCCCAGTCGGGGTCGGCGTTCCAGTCCACAGTGTCAAACGGCGCACTCCGCGGCGCGCCGCTGAGCTTGGGGCCGAAGATATCGTCCTCGGCCCGCGCGAGGTGCTTGAGGAGACCGCCTAGCGTCAGCGAGGACGCCCCGATGCGCGTCTGCAATCCGGCTGAGTCCAGGTCGTCGGCCTTCCAGCGGAAGGTTATGCGCAGGCGGTCGAGGGCAGCAGCGAGGTGCTCGGCCTCGGTGCCGGCGAGCGGTGGTTCCCACCAGTAATCGGATGTCGTCATGCAGCCACCGTAAAAGAGATTGCGGACGTTCTACTTCCGGAAATCACGAGCCGGATCGGAATTTTCTCTTTGTCTGCCCGGGCTCGGCCGAGCCAGGACCGGCTAGGTGCGCGCCCGCTGCGCGGCATGCCGGCCGGCCCGGCGGCCAAAGAACGAGCCCTCGCCGAGCTGCGTTCCGCTGCTGTAACCCTTCCCGTCCTGCGCGATGTTGGAGGCGCACGCGCCGGCCGCGTAGAGGCCGGTGACGACCGAGCCGTCGGCCCGCTGCACCTGCCCGTCGACCGTGCAGCGCAGGCCCCCCAGCGTGAATCCCGCGTACATCGCCTTGCCGAGGCTCAGGTCGAAGGCCGCCCACGGGCCGGTGTCCTGGGGCTCCAGCCAGTCCGGGTGCTTGTGGAACTCCGGGTCCTCGCCGCGCGCCGCCGCATCGTTGTAGGCGGCCAGCGTCGTGACAAGATTTCCGGCCGGGATGCCGAGCCCCGCCTCCATCTCCCGGACCGTTTCCCACCCGTCGATGAACGGCACGAGGGGGAACGAGGGGTGCTCCATGTGCTCGCTGTCGACGATGAGGTAGGCCGCGCATCCCGGCTGGTCCAGCACGAACCCTGATGTGCGCGAGTGGTAGCTGTCCTCAGCGACGAAGCGCTTCCCTTCGCAGTTGACCACGATCCCGGTCAGCAGCCTGCCTGGCGGGTAGAACGGCGCGGTGATGAACGCCTGATCCATGTGCAGGGCCTGCGCCCCGACCGAGAGGCCCAGCTTGATGCCCGTCCCGTCGTCGTAGGTCGTGCCGAGCACGAACGGCTTCTGCGCTAGCTGGGGTACATGCCGCGCGACCATCTCCGCGTTCATGACGAAACCGCCAGCCGCCAGGATGACGCTGCCCGCCCGCACGGTGCCGGTGCGGCCGAATGACCGCCACGCCACGCCGGTGACGGCGCCGCCGTCGGCGAGCAGGCCGGTGACGCCGGTCTCGAATCTCACGCCGACGCCTAGCTCCGCGGCCCGCCGCTCGAGCAGGTCGATCACCATCCTGGCTCCCTGCGTGTCACCGGGCACCGGGACCTTGTGGCCGCGGGGCGCGGGCACGGCCAGGTCGCGGAACGGCCAGACCTTCTCATTGCCGGTGTACATGAGGCCCTGGGTCTGCGGCTGGATGACTGCCTTCTCCGCGTAATAGCTGCGCTCGAACTCAAACCCCAGGCTCTCCAGCCAGTCGCAGTGCTCGACGCTGCCGTCGGCGTAAGCACGGATCTTGTCCGGTTCCGGCTCGGGCGTGACGGCCATGAGGTAGGCGTACATTTCGTCGGCGCTGTCTGGATGGCCGGTCGCGCGCTGCACCACGGTCCCGCCGCCCAGGTAGAAATGACCGCCCGCCATCGCGCTCGTGCCGCCGGCGACCGCGGCGCGCTCGAGGATCAGGACCGATGCGCCGGACGCGGCGGCTTCCACCGCGGCACAGCCGCCGGCGATGCCGAAACCGACGACCAGGACATCGACGTCGGCGGCGGGCTTGCACGTTTCCCCAGGCCCGCCGCCACCTGCTGCCGAGTCCCCGCGCACGGTGCCGCCGCGCGGCTACAGGTTCGACCGGATGGCGCCGCCGTCGACCTGATAGACCGCGCCGGTGATATAAGACGCCTGCTCGGAGGCGAGGAAGGCGACCAGGTTGCCGAGCTCGATCGGCTCGCCCAGCCGTCCAAGCGGGATGCCGGCGGCGATCGACGCGAGGCTCGCGTCCCGCTGCGCGGCGGTCTCGTCGGCGCCGCGGCGCAGAATGCGATCGGTGCGGAACGAGCCGGGAAGCACCAGGTTGATCGTGATGCCGTCCCTGGCGAGGTCCGGCATGATCGCCTTCATCAGTCCGGCGATGCCCGGCCTGGTTCCGTTCGACAGGTCGATGTTGCCGACTGGCTGCTTGACCGAACTGGACTGGATACCCACGATGCGGCCCCACCGATTGGCCCGCATCTGCGGCACGACCTCCCGAACGAAGCGCACGAAGTTGAGCGTCACGGTCTCGAACGCCTGCCGCCAGTCGTCGTCGCTCAAGTCCGCGAAGCTGCCAATCGTCGGCCCGCCCGAGTTGTTGACCAGCACATCGACGCCGCCGAATCGTTCGGTTGTGGCGGCGACCACGCTGCTGATGTCGGCGGCGCGGTTGAGGTCAGCCGGCACCGCGAGCACCTCTGCCCCGGTCTCCGCGCGGATGTCGCTCGCGGCGGCGTCCAGGTCGGCGGCGCTTCGCGCGCAGATCGTGACCCGCGCGCCCTCACGGGCCAGGGCCAGTGCGGACGCCTTGCCCAAGCCCTTGCTCGACGCAGCGACGAGCGCGACCTTCCCCGTCAGCCCGAGATCCACGGTCCTCCTTGCTGTTCTGCCCGCTCGGCCTAGTTAAGCAGCGGGCTCTATCCCAGCATCCACGGCCCCCGGCGGCCCCGGTCCCGCTTCCAGCCGGCCCACCCGCCGCGCCTGACGGCTACCCGCCAGGCGACCAGCGGCACGACGATCAGCGGCCACAGCAGGTGCGAGGCTCCGGCCCCGGCGGCGGTGGCCACGACGTTGGCAATGACGATCGCGGCTACCACCGCGGCGATGATCGGCAACCGCGGCAAGCCCCGCCCGGACGACCGGTACGCTACGGCCGGCTCGGGCGGGTCCGCCCGGCCTCCGGCGGGAAGGTCTGCCGTCAAGGCGTCCAGCTCATCCAGGGTCCGCGCTGCCAGTGCCTGGCCGGTACGGTCCTCAAGTTCGTCCGACGTCAGCCGGCCCGCCTGGAAGTTCTCGCTCAGCACCGCCAGCACGCCATCCCGGTCGGCGTCTGACGCCTTCATCGGCGGGATGTAGTACCGGTCCTGTGTCGCGTTCATCGTGAACCTGCGATTCTGCTGGTGTCCGCTTGCACCTCAACCCTCCACCGCCGCCAGCCGGGAATCGACCGGCTGATGTCACCGGCTGACGGTGACATCTGTCATGAGTCAGCGGCGCGCATGGTGGCCTTCCCGATCGGACCTCTTTGCCTAGCCGACGTCATCGCGCTAGCAAAAATTCATTTCCTATCCTTACCGTCTGGATCCATGGAAACGCCGTACGGGGACATCCCCGAGAAGTTCGTTAAGGACATGAGCATCCAGGAGATGCACGACTACCTCAAGGCGAGGTCCAGCCGACGGACCTTCCTGAAGGGAGCCGGCGCCCTGGGCCTCGCGGCCGCCGCAGGACCCGTCCTCTGGCGGCAGTCGTCCGCGTTTGCGTCGACGGCATCCGCACCGCAGTGGGTCGGCTACGGCCGCGACCCGGCTCGCGAGATGCACGTCTCGTGGTCGGCCGGAACCTACAACGGCCCGACGCCTTCGGTGCCGGCTCCGCAGGTTCGTTACGGTCTCGACGCCACCTATGGCGCGGTCGAGAAGGCCGCGTTCTCGGGGACGGTGCCGGTGCCGGCGATCAGCGGCGAGCCGGTCGAGAACACCGTCTACAGCAACGCGCTGCTGCACGATCTGCGACCGGACACCGTCTATCACTACTCGGTCAGCAACGACGGCGTGAACTGGAGTGACGACGTCACGTTCCGGACCGCGGCCTGCGGGCTAACCGACTTCCGGTTCACGATGGTCGGCGACGAGGCCACCAGCGACGTCACCAGCCTGCCGGTCGCGCAGGTCATTGCCGGCATGAAGCCGCGGTTTAACGTCGTGGTCGGCGACCTGAGCTACGCCGGCGGCGGCTCAGGCTACTACTCCAACGGCGTGCCCACCGGTGTCAGCTCGTTCAGCCCCGGCGCGTGGGACGCCTACCTGGGCATCGTCGGCCCAGCTGCGGCCCAGTCGATCCCGTGGCAGGTCGGAGTCGGCAATCACGAGATGGAACCGCTGGCTGACTTCGGCTACGTCGGCTTCACGACCAGGTTCCCGCAGGCGTACGCGTCCTCGGCGGAGAGCGGGTCACCGGTGGTGAAGGCGTTCACCTACGGCAACGTCGCGGTCATCCAGCCCGACGGCAACGACCTGTCGGCCGAACTGTCGGACAACAACGGCTACACCGAGGGCAAGCAGACGTCCTGGCTCGAGCACAAGCTGCGGGAGTACCGCTCTCCCGGCTCGGGCATCGACTTCATCATCGTTGGCTTCCACAACATGGTCTTCTCCAGCAACACCACGCACGGCTCGGACGGCGGCATCCGGCTGGTCTGGCAGCCGCTCTTCGACCGCTACCAGGTCGACCTCGTAGTCAACGGGCACGTCCACGCGTACGAGCGCACCTACCCGATTCGCGGCGGTGGGGTCACCAAGACCGTCCCGTCCGGCGGCACCGTTCACCCCGAGCGCGACGGCACCACCTACATCGGCGCCGGCGGCGGCGGGCAGGATCTGTACACCGGCTGGTATGGCGTCACCGGCGGCGGCGACCCGGCCAATGCATCCGGCGTGCCGCTGATCTGGGAGTGGAGCGGCACCGACACGGCCACCGGCGGGACCGGCACGGCCAATGACATCACCGACCCGGTCACCAACTACTCGGCCTACCGGCACGCCAACTGGAGCTTCATCACGCTGGACGTCCAGGCGCCGCGATTCCACGGCGGCGAGACCAGCATCCTGGTGCGCGCCATCGACCCGATCCAGACGGCCAGCGGGATCACCTCGACCTCCGGGCCGGTCGTCATGGACAGCGTCAAGCTGGTCCGCCGGGCCCGGCTTGACCACCGCTGGGGCGGCCACCACCAGCGGTAACCGCCGAGGGAGGCTTGTGGCCAGTGCACCCGCCACAAGCCTCCCTCGCTCGGTTCGATGGCCCGACGCGGCGGCCTCAGGCCGGCGGTGCGAGCTCCACGCCCGCCATCTCCGCGTAGATCAGGAAGCGGAACGGGTCCTGCAGCTGGTAGCGCTCCATCAGCCGGTAAAGCGCCTGCTGCCGCAGTTCGCTGAGCGCGGCTGCGGCCGGATGACGCGCCAGGCCGGCGTCGGCGATCTGCAGGGCCAGCCCATGGTCGCCCTGCGCGAGCAGCGTCCGCGCCGCATCGGCGAACGGCTCGGAGCGGCCCCCGGCTAGCAGGTCGAGCGCGGCGGCTCTGGCTGCCGGGGCGATCGGCTCGAGCCCTTGCCCGTCCGGCTCCCAGTAGCCGGTGCGCAGGTGATACAGGCGCTGCAGGAAGTGGTCGCGCATGACGAGGAACGGCGCGACGGCGGCGGGATGCTCGCGCAGCACGTCGGGCAGGTAGCCGGCATCCAGCAGCGCGGTCAGGGTCAGACCGCGCGCGATGCCCGCCAGCGCGTCGTCCCTCAGCTGCGTGAGTGCCGGCAGCAGGCCGGCCACGGCTTCCATCGTGAACACCTCGGTAAGCACCGTGTGGCCTTGGACCAGCATCCGCGGCTTGAGCTCGCCGATGAACCTCAGCGCCTGGATCAGCCCCTCGGGTGACCCCTCGGCGAAGAACGGCGCGCCGAGATAAGGCATCATCACGTCCCCAGCGAACAGGATGCCGCTGGCCGGAAGGTAGGCGACCAGCGCATCCTCGGTCTCGCCCCCCGTCACCGGGTACAGCACGATTTCGGTACCGCCGATCGACACTGACGTGGGCGCCGAGATCAGCTGATCCACGCCGATGGTGGCCGGCTCGGCGGGCTCGCCGCGCCCGAACCCGGCGCCGCGGCCGGTGAAGTTCCGGAACGGCACGAAGTTCGCGTGCTGGCGTTCCAGCTCGGCCGGGAAGCCTGCCTGCGCGATGACGGTGGTGCCGGGCCGCAGCAGGCCGGCGATGCCGCCAGCATGGTCGAAGTGCGCGTGCGTGAGGATGATGTGAGTCACGTCCTCGGCCGCGAGACCCGCGTCGGCGAGCGCCGTCTGCACGCGGTGAGGCGCGCTGCCGGCGTCGATCGCCACGACTCCATCGCCGGTGCGGACGAACGCGAAGTCGCCGAAGTCGTACCCCTGTGCCACCTGGACGCCAGGCGCCGGCTCGACAATGCTGGGCGCGCCGAAGTGGAAGCCCTCGTCCGCGCTCACCCAGAACCCGCTGAACTCGAACCTTGTCCCATCGGGCGCGCTGGCAAGCCCGGCGTGCCTGGCCGCGGCGGCAGCGTTCTCATCGTCGCCAAGCGCGGCGTAGGCCGCCGCCAGAGCGTGGTGCACGGCCCGGATCATCTGGCCAGGGAACTGGTCGCGCACGGCCAGCACGAACTCCAGGTCCTGGACCGCCTGCGCCGCGCGCCCGGCATCTGCCGGCAGCCCGGCCAGCGCCAGGCCGCGGTAATACTGAGCCGGGCCGAGGTCCCGGCTCGCGGCGTCGTCGAGCTGTGCCAGGCCCGCCGCCACGTCCTCGCCGGCCCGCACGCGGAAGAAGCCGCTGAGCGCCCGCGGCAGCGGCTGATCCGGCTGGTCAGCCGCGAGTTGCTCGAAGTACCTCATGCCGTCGGCGTCCGCGCCAGTGCTGGCGAGGATCGTGGCCAGCGTCACCAGCGTCGCCCGGTCGGCCCCAGGCCAGCGCGCGGCGACCTTGAGTGCCTCGACGGTCCTGTCCCTGACGAACTTATCTGCCATTGTCGTTCCCCTCTCCTGGGTCCTTCCCACGCGCGTTGTCTGGCGCGCAGCCGTCAGCGGTCGCACTCATTCGGCGGTAGTGGTGACGGTCTGGGTTGCAGCTGGCTGTCCGGCCTGGCCGCGCGCCCCGGCCTTGCCCGGTGCCGGATGACGGGGCAGCAGCAGACATGCCATCGCCCCGGCCAGCAGCAGTCCGATGGAAAGCGCCATCGTCGGGCGCATGGCCGCGAGGTAGCCATGCACGAATACATCGTGGATGATCCCCTCGAGCCGCGCTGCCAGCGCGGCCGGCAGTCCGCGCGGGATCTGAACCGCGGCCTGGCCGCGGCCCACCTCGAGGCCGGAGCTGGCGCTGTGGGCGAATCCGGCCAGGAATCCCGGCCGCGCCGCCTGCGGCAGCTGGCGCGCCGCGCTCAGCGCGCGGCTGTGCATCGCGTCGGTGAGCGTGGTGGCGAGCACGGCCCCGCTGATCGCGCCGCCGAGGGTCGCGCCGAGCTGACGGCCCGTGTTGAGCACGCCGGACGCCGCCCCGGCCAGCTGCGGCGGTGCCGCGCGCATGCCCATGGTGGCGAGCGGAGCGAAGATCATCCCCATCCCGAGGCCGGCGACCAGCAGCGCAGGCGCGAAGGTGAGCGACGTGGCGTGAGCCGAGGCCACCGTGACTACCCCCGCGACGCCGAGGGCGAAGACCGTCATCCCGGCCATCAGCACGTACTTGCCGCCGATGCGGTCCGTCAGCCGGCCGGCGAACGGAGCGACCGCGGTGAGCGCCACCGTGAGCGGAAGCCCGGTCAGTCCGGCGTGGACGGCCGTGAAGCCCAGCACCGACTGCAGGTTGATCGAGTTGACCAGCAGCATGCTCTGCAACGCGAACTGCGTGGCTACGCTCAGCGCGACCATGATCGCAAAGGTCCGGCTCCGGAATAGCACGCCCGGCACCAGCGGCTGGGCATGCCGGCGCTCCCAGAGCCAGAACGCCGCCAGGATCACTGCGCCCGCGGCAGTGATCTCGGGGATCGTAACGCCATCGCTGACCGTTCCCCACGAGTAGCGCTGGCCCTCGATCACGCCATACAGCAGGACGGCCAGCCCGAGCGAGCCGAGCAGCACGCCGGGGAGATCGAGCAGGTGGCGGCGATTCGTGCGGATATCGGGGACGACGGCGTAACTGAGCGCGATCCCGGCGGCAGCGATCGGCAGATTGACATAGAAGACCCAGCGCCAGCCGAGTTCGGTCGTGATGATGCCGCCGAGAACCGGCCCGCTGACCGCGGCGAGGCCGACCATCGAGGAGAAGACGCCGAGCGCCGACCCCATCCGCTCGCGCGGGAACACCGACTGGATGATCACCAGCGCCTGCGGCGTCAGGGCGGCGGCGCCGACACCCTGCAGGATGCGCGCGCCAATCAGCTCAGCCGGAGTCTGCGCCGCCCCGCACAGCGCCGACGAGACGGCGAACAAGGCGAGACCGATGACGAACAGCCGGCGCGGACCGAACAAGTCGCCAAGGCGGCCGGCCAGGATCAGCAGCGCGGCAAATACCAGCAGATAGGCATTGACCACCCATAGAGCCTCGTCCAGCGAGGCGTGCAAGCCGGTGATCAGGCTGGGCAGCGCGACGTTGACGATCGTGCTGTCCAGCAGGATGGCGAAGGTGCCCAGGCACAGCACCGCCAGCGTTGTCCAGTGTCGTCGGCTCTGGGCCATGTCCGGGATCCTTACTAAGTCTTTTCATCGGACTAACTAGCTATGGCCGCCATGCTGGCAGACTCAAGTAAGTCTTGTCAAGCTACTTACTGTGCTACGCTAGACGCATGCAGCTAACGAGCCTAGCCGACTGGAACTGCTCCATCGCCAAGACACTCGATGTGGTTGGCGAGTGGTGGACCCCGCTGATCCTGCGCGACGCTTTCCGCGGCAAGCGCCGGTTCGATGAGTTCCACGAGAGCCTGGGCATGGCCAGAAGCGTTCTCACCGCACGGCTCAAGAAGCTGACCGATCAGGGCATCCTCGACCGCACCCGCTACAACGAGCACCCGCCGCGGTATGAGTACCGGCTCACCGAGAAGGGACGCGCCCTGTTTCCCGTGATCGCGGCGCTCATCCAGTGGGGTGACGAATGGGCTCCGGGGCCCGCGGGACCACCCGTGGTGTTCCGCCACGACACCTGCGGCCATATCACCCAGCCGATGCTGACGTGCCCGCATTGCGGTGGTGAGGTCAGTGCCGCCAACACCCACAGCGAGCCGGGACCGGGTGCACTCGAGGAAGCGTGACGAGCCGGCGGCCCTGGGCGCGCTCGGACGCACTCCCTGGCGTCAGCGGCCGCCGCGCGGACGGTACGGCGCGGGGCGGGGTGGCTGGCCGCGGGCCCGGTCGGCCATCTCGGCCCAGAAACGGATGAGCTGCGCCGGCCGCATCTGCTGCCACGGCGCGCGCCCCGTGCGCGGGTCACGGGGCCGGATGACCAGGTTCTGCTGGCGGCGACAGAACGCCTCGCTCATCTCCACCCGCGGCTGGATGCCCTTCGGCGGGTACGGGCAGAGCTCGAAGGCGCAGCCGTCGACGCAGCTCACGCCCGGTGCCGAGGACACGGCCGTGCCGACAGTCCGGCCGGGCTCGAGTGCATCGCGGAAGTGGGTGATACACGGCGGAAGGTCGATCCGGTTCGACCGCTTCAGCCGCCGCTCGCGGTCGGCCGGCTGGTCGCCGCGGTCCGCGAGATTGATCAGCAGCAGCACGTCGGCGACGAGCTGCTGGGCCCGGCTGTCCAGCGCCGTCCAGCCGGCCGATGGCGGAATCCACAGATGGTGCCGGTCGTGCGGCGTCTCCGGGCTGAGATTGCGTGACCCCACCTGGCCGACGACGCCGCTCTCGTCGATCCAGCAGTAGCGCTGCGGGCGGCGCGTCCGCAAGGCCATTACCACCAGGCGCGCCGCCTCGCGGACGAACGGATGGAGTCGGGCCTGGTCGCGAGCGGCAGTACCGCGATCCGCGCGGTCCCGGCCCGCCACGTCGAGCCAGTGCTGCACGATCGCCTCTGGCCGCCCGCTGCGATTGTTCTCGGCCTGCCTCGGGTTCTCCGACAGGCTCAGCAGACACAGCGCATGCAGCAGCGTGAGCTGGGAGAACCAGTGCCGCGCGCCCCTGAGCATCTCCAGTGCCTGCTCCGCCAGGTCCATGCGAGCATCCCGGAACGCGCCATTACCAGGCCGCCGGTTAGCGGCGTACTTGAACCCCTGAGCCAGGGCAATCTCCAGGGATATCGGCAAGTCCTGCTCGCCCGGCTGACGGCCGTCCTGGCCGACATGGCGCAGCCACTGGGCTAGATCTGCCCTGGCTCGCTCGGCCGCTGTGCGATCGGCTGCGTGAGCCGGGTCCGCAGCCGAGCCGGTCAGCATCGGGGCGAGCCAGGCGCTGACGATCGCGGCCCGCAAGAGTTGTTCGTCGGTTTCGGCGACTTCCCGGTCAGGCCGGCTGCCCGCGCGGGCTGCTCGTTCCGCGGCGCAGGACTGGCAGGGTGCCTGGAGGGCGTGCTCGAGGGCCGCGTAAGCAGCCGCGCCGCCCACACCGATCTCCTGCGCCGCGGCGAGCTGAACCGGGTAGGACCGGTCGCTGCACGCAAGCTTGTACAGCTCGGCGTAGGCGGGCCCGGCCCGGAACCGGTCTCCCCGCCGGCGCCGCTCCTCGAGCACGCGAGCCGCTTCGCCGAAGCGCTGGACGACGGCGATCTTGCCTTCCTCCACGGTTCTGGGGTCCTGGGCGTGGATGCGCGACCAGCGTGCAGTGATCTCGGCCGCGAGCGTGGCGTGCTGCGGCTCGGCGGCGACGCTGTCGATCTCGAGTGCCGCCGCGTAGATATCCAGGACCTTGTTGTCGTCGCGATCGACGGCCGCTTCGCGCAACGCCCCGACCAGTTCCGGCCGGCCGTGCAGCTGGGGCAGGGCAAGGCGGCGGCCACGCCGCGGACTTCGACCCGCTTGCGCTGGCTGCGGCTCGGGCGCACTGCCGTTGGCCTCGTTAGCGCGCGAGCTCAGCACGAGCGCGATCAGGAACTCCCGGCCAGGCTTCGGATGCCGCATCGCCTCCCGTACGTAATCGGGATCCAGCAGGGCCGCGTCGAGCAGGCGCGATCCGAGGTAGGCCTGCATCAGGCTGTGCGGGAACCTGATGCTGTTCCCCCGCAACTCGACCAGGTCAAGCTGCGCCGCCCAGGCCGACGCGAGACGGACGTCAACGTTGCGCACCCCCGGAGACTGCCCGGCCTGCTCGTCGATGCTCGCGAGCCGGCGCTGGACCTCGGCCACGATGCGCGCGTCCTGCAGGTCGTCGAACTCGATCTCCAGTCGGTCCAGCTTCAGCCCCGTGCAGGCCAGGGCCGACACCTGCTCGATTGCCGCGTGCCGCTCGGAGCGGTTCAGTGGCACGTCCTCGCGCAGGTGACCGTCGATCAGGGCACGTTCCCAGGTCCGCAGCAGGCCGAGGCGCAGCCTGGAGCGGTCGACGCCGCGCGTATCGACGACGCCAGCCTGCCCCGTCGAGGTCGGCGAGAGCCGTCCCTTGACCTGCAGCTCGCGCGTGATCTGCAGGTAGAGCGGAGCCTCGACGACCTCGGCGGTCTCGACGATCCACACGAGCCGCCGCTGGTCCTCGCCGGTGCGGTCACCGACGATGTAGGCGAGCGCGGCCTCGTAGCTGAGTGGCTCGAGCATCAGCATCGCGGCATCGGTCGCCCGGAGCGGATCATGCGGGCGGGACGCGATAACGAGCGGGAGGCGCTGCTGATGGGCCTTCCTGATCGCGGTGCGGATGATGTTGTCCCGGTCTGGATCGGCGGCCAGTGCCTCTTCCAGCCCGTCGGCCAGCACGACGATCTTCCGGTCCTTCAGCAGCCTGCGCCAGATGGTCTCGCCCTCGGCCTGCGACAGCAGCAGGCGGTTGACCTCGTCGAGAAACCGGTCGCGGGCCATCGTCTCGAAGTCGAGGTCAGTCGTGGCGTCGCGGAGCCGGATCGCGACCGGAATCGCGTGTTTCTCGGCTAGTAATTCGGTCAGCCGAACCAGGACTGCGGTCTTGCCGGTGCCGACGCCACCCACCAGGACGTGCGGACGCGTCCCGCCGTCGTGCAGATCGGCCATGACCGCCTTGCACAGGTCGTCGCGCCCGACAACCCGGTCGATGATCGCCCCCGCGGTCGGCACCAGCTCCCTGGATTCGTCCCGCGCCCTGGCGCGGTAGCGCCGCTGCAGGCGGACGAGCCGCCATAGGACGAACGCAGAGGCCAGCGCGACCAGCACGACCGAGGCGAGCAGGTTGGAGACGACGCCGCACGAGAAGCTGAGCCCTGAGCACACGCGGTCCGGGTCGAGCGGCGATCCGGACGGCCCTCGCCGTACGAAGTACAGAAAGCTAACCCAGCCCAGCCAGAGCAGGAACAGCCCCCCGGCCACGCCGGTGAGCACCGCCAGGAACCGGAGCGGGCGACGGGCCCGCCACTTGGTCGGCTCGTCCAGGCCACCGCCGTCGGCGCGGCGGTTCCCGCGGCGCGCCGCCGGCCGGAGCAAGCCTGGCCAGAGCCAGCGGCGTCCGGCGCGGGCACCGCGGCGCGAGCCCAAGCCGCTCCGGCCACCAACCATGGGTCCCCTCCCGGCAGCCCAGCAGGTGTGCTTGGCATCATTGTTTCACTTTTGCCTCTTCTGCATAGCCTGCGAAACTCGCGACACATGCGTGACAGCATGATCGCGTCGCCGGCCCGCTGGGTACCCAGGCCGGACGAGGGACCGCGCGCGCTGCGGACTACAGCGGCAGGATCTCGGCGGCCCGGGTGCGGCGGTCGACCGCGAGAACGTGCCGGTTAGGCAGCGGCGTCCAGCCCGGCCGGGGCCAGCCAGAACTGGCGACCACGACTGCGCCGCCGGCGTCGCTGTAAGCCAGGTCGAAGTAGGCGGCGATCTCCTCCGGGTCGCGTCCGTACGACCGGAGCTTGGCCTCGGGGATGCGCGAGGGCTCATACCAGCTGACCGCGTACAGCCGCTCGGGTGACAGCAAGATGGCGTTCAGGCTGTTCGGCTCGTACCTGGCATCGATGTCCGACGTCGCGTCGGCGATAGCGGCGACGACGTCTCCGGCGTGCGCCTGCAGCCGCGACATAATCAGCAGGAAGTAGCGTTCGCTGTCGGTCGTGCCACCGAGCCGTCGCTCCCAGTCGGGCGGCAGCATCTCGCCCAGCCGGTCCTGCGGGTGGATGGCCCCGTTATGCGCGAAGACGTAGCGCTCGTAACGGAACGGGTGGCTATTGCGCTCGTTCACGCCCAGGCCCGGGGTTGCCCACCGCAGGTGCACCAGCCCCAGGTCGCCAAGCGGCTCGCGGGCCAGCTTGTCGTATTCAGGCTCGCTGTCGGCGCGAATCGGGGACTTGCGGATGACTGGCTCGTCACCCTCGTACCAGGCCATCCCCCAACCGTCGCCGTGCAGCGCGCACAGGCCGGTGAACTCCTGGAGACCGTCGGTCCCGATCAGGTCTTCCAGCGACGCGTCACGACCCGAGCTGTAGCCAAGCAGCCGGCACATACCAACCCCGTTCCCTAAAGGAATTTGCCCATTCCGCCCGCGACGTCGATCGACGCTCCCGCAATGTAGCTAGCCCGGTCGCTGGCCAGGAATGCCACCAGCCCTGCGACCTCGTCCGGCCGGCCGAACCGGCCCAGCGGGACCTCGGTCGCGGCGAGTTGCCCGAAGAACTGCGCGGCCGGGATGCCTGGAGCCCGGCGGCGGTGGATGTTCTCCCACTGCGGCGTCTCGACCAGCCCGATGTTGACGCTGTTGACCAGGATGCCCTCGCGGCCGAGCTCGATCGACAGCGCCTTCGACAGGCTGAGACATGATGCGCGGTTGACAGACGAAGCCAGGAACGCGGGATCGGGGTAACGGGCGTAGACGGCGTTGATGTTGATCACCCGTGGCGCCTGGCTCTCCCGCAGCCGTGCAAGCGCGGCCCTGGTGCAGCGAATCTGCGAGAACAGCTTGACCTCGATGTCGGCGTGCCAGTCGTCGTCGGTGAGGGTGCTGAACTGGCCGGGCCGGGCGCCGCCCGCGTTGTTGACGAGGATGTCCACCCCGCCCAGGGTGGCTGCCGCCTCGTCGATGAAGGCGCTGACCTCGTCAGGGTCGGTCACGTCGCAAGTCAGCGGCGTAACGCCGCCGGCCTCAGCGCCCGCCTGCTTGGCAAGCTCGGCGGCCGTCTCCTCAAGCTCGCCGGCGTGCCGGGAGCAGATGACGACCGATACGCCCTCGCCCATCAGCTCGGCCGTGATGGCCTTGCCCAGGCCCTTCGACCCGCCGGTGACGATCGCCTTCCGGCCGGCCAGTCCGAGGTCCATTCAGGCCTGGCTCTCCGGCTCATCCGCAGAGTCTGTGGCCTCCTCGACGGCGTCGGCGGCCTCGTCAATGGCCTCGGCCGCCTCCTCAACCGCCTCGACCGCCTCGGCGGCCTGCGCGGCGGCCAGCCTAAGCAGGCTCTGCCGCGGCGGGCAGAACACGTCGATCTCCAGGCAGTGGCTGTCGGTTGTCCATGCTCCGTGTGGCACCCATGCGGGCACGATCGCGACATCGCCGCGGCGCATGACGCGCACGTCGCCGTCGAGATCAAAGGTGAACTCGCCGTCGACCACGATCACGATCTGCTCCTCCTCGTGTACGTGGCGCGGGGCCTGCGCGCCCGGCGCCAGCGTGACGAAGTTGGTCATCACCCGCTCACCGAGCACCGGCCGGAATCCGAGCCCTGGAAGGAACTCAACCGGCGTCATCGTGTCCACGTTCACGTACCGGCCCGGGCCGGCTGGCTCGCCCTGTGCTTCGGTCGTGAAGTGGCTCTCGGCGTTTCCAAGAGACTCGGTACTGGTCACTTTTCCTCCATGGCGGACCGGAGCACGTCGCCGATCCGGCGAATACCCTCGTCGATCAGGTCGTCGGAGACCCGGCTGTAAGCCAGGCGGATCTGGCCCGTGCCGCCGTCGCCAGGATAGAACGGGCGTCCGGGCACGTAGGCTACCTTGCGCGCTCGCGCGGCCGACGACAGCGCCACGGTGTCGACCCCGCCCGGCGCGGTCAGCCAGATATAGAAGCCGCCCTCCGGCGTGGTCCAGGTCGTGCCCGCGGGCATGTGCTCGGCCAGTGCCCGCGCCATCAACGCGGCCCGCCGCGCGTACAGCGCGCGGGAGGCGACCAGTTGCTGCTCCATATGCCCGGCGCGGCCGTACTCCTCCAGCATCCGCTGACCGAGCGCGCCCGAGCACTGATCGGAGTTCTGCTTGGCCACCACGAGCCGGCTGATGATCTGCTCTGGGCCGGCCGCCCAGCCCATGCGGAAGCCCGGACAGAAGATCTTGGAGAACGTGCCGGCCTGCACGACGACATCGGGTGCCGCCGACCACAGGCTGGGCGGGGGCGCGCGGTCGAAGCCAAGGTCGCGGTAGGCGACGTCCTCGACGACCAGGAACCCGTAGCGGCGGGCAAGGGCGACCAGGGCAGCGCGGCGCTGCGCACTCATCGTCAGGCCGGTCGGGTTCTGGAAGTCCGGGATCGTATACAGGATCTTCGGCCGCAGCCCGGCCGCCAGCAGGTCGCCAAGGACGTCCACGCGCAGGCCGTCGTCGTCGACCGGCACGCCGCGGACGTCGGCCTCATACCCGCGGAACGCCATGATCGCGCCGAGGTACGTCGGCGCCTCCACGACGACCACGTCACCGGCGTCGACGTAACTCTTGGCGATTAGCTCCAGGCAGTCGATGCCGCCGCTGGTGATCATCAGCTCCCCGCTCGCGGGGGTCCTGCCGTCCAACGACGTGAGCCTGCCGGACACGTAATCGCGGACGCCCGCGATGCCCTCCGTCGCGGAGTACTGGAGCGCGACCCCCGGATCCTCGGCGATCAGCCGGGCGGCGATTTCTGCCAGCACCGTTGTGGGGAAGGTGGCCGGGTCGGGGAAGCCGCCGGAGAACGTAATGATGTCCGACGCGCCGGCCAGGGCGAGGATCGCCGTGATCTCGCCGCCACCCAGAGTCTTCGTGCGCCGGGCGAGTCCGGAATTCCAGTCCCGCTGCGCGGCGTCATTGCCGCTGGTTGCGGTATCAGCGGTGCTGACGCCGCTCTGGTCAATTGCTGCGGTCATTGAGCGTTTCCGTCTCTTGACATGCGATCTTACAAATGTAAGAATCTGAGGACCTTGGATTTACAGTAGTAATATCAGCCCCCAGCATAGCTCACATCACGAATTCCGACGAACGGGTTAGCTGGCATATGGCATCGGTATCAGCCCCGCTTTCTAAGCTCACCGAGGTTTGCTCGGCGGCCGCGCCGAAGGTAGACGTGGACGACCTCGACCTCGCGCTGCTGCACGCGCTCGCGACCGACGCGCGCCAGTCGCAGCGAGCGCTGGCCCGGCGGATTGAGATGTCACCGCCCGCCGTCGCGGACCGCCTGGCCCGGCTCGAACGCAGCGGCGCCATTCGCGGTTACCGGGTCGACATCGACTGGGCGGCGCTCGGCTATCCCGTGGTCGTCTACCTGGCCGTGACCGCCGGGCCCGGCATGGACCTGAGCGAGATCATCAAGGCGATTCAGGCGCTGCCGGAAGCCGAGGACATGAGCGTGGTCACCGGCGGCCTCGACCTGCTCGTCCGGCTGCGGGTACGCGACCACGCGCACCTGCGCGAACTCCTGCTGACGGAGATCTTCCAGATCAACGGCGTCCAGCGGACCGAGACGTTCCTGTCGCTGGCCGACGCCGAGCCCGACAACTTCGCCGCGGCGATGCTGGAGCAGATGATCCAGCGCCGCGGCGACGCCAGGAAGGCCTGACCGGCCGCGCCGGGCCTTGCCGCCGCGTAGCACCATGACGCACCGCTGGATATACCACTTCATCGGAGGACAGCCAGGTGACCACTAGCAGCCCGGCGGGCAGCCGGCCCGATGCGCACGGCGTTGGCCAGCCCGGATTTGTCGCCAGGAACGGCCTGTACGCGCCCGAGCAGTCCGCCGCGGCGCAGGAGGTCGCCAGCCGGATCCGCGAGCTTGACCTGCGCACCGTCCGGCTTGTCGTCGTCGACCAGCATGGCGTGCCGCGCGGCAAGGCGCTGTCGCCCGAGGTCGCCATCGCCGCGATGTCCAACGGCCTGGACTTCTCCGGCGCTATCTACAGCCTTGACACCGGCAATCAGGTGTTCGTCCCGGCCTTCGCCGCAGGCGGCGGATTCGGCATCGACGAGTTCACCGGGTTCCCTGACATCGTGCTCGTGCCGGACGCGTCCACATTCCGCGTCCTGCCCTGGGCCGACCGGACCGGGTGGATGCTGTGCGACACCTATTTCTCCAACGGGCATCCGCTCCCGCTTGATGGTCGCGGGCTCATGCGGCGGATGCTGACCGAACTCGGCGACGCCGGATTCGACTACCTGGCCGGGATCGAGGTCGAGTACTACATCGTCAAGGTCGACTCCGAGCACATCATCCCGGCCGACGCCGGGTTCACGCCCCCGCCGCCGCCGGTCAGCGTGTTCGAGCGTGGCTACCAGTACCTGTCAGAGGTGCGGTTGGACAGCGTGGCGACCACGCTCGAGGCGGTCCGCGACGGCCTGGCGGCCGTCGGCCTGCCGCCCCGCTCGATGGAGGATGAGTGGGGCCCGGGGCAGATGGAGTTCAGCTTCAGCCCGATCGGCGGGCTGGCCGCCGCTGACGCGGTCGTGCTGTTCCGGTCGGCGGTCAAGCAGATCTGCCAGCGCCGGGGCCTGCTGGCCACGTTCATGTGCCACCCCGGCCTGCCGAACTTCTTCCCCTCGGGCTGGCACCTGCACGAGTCGTTGATCTCGCGCCAGGACGGCAGCAACGCGTTCGCCTGCGCCGACGACTACCTGTCCGCGACGGGGCGGCAGTTCGTGGCCGGGCTGCTCGACCACTCGCTGGCGATGGGCGTGTTCGCCACGCCGACCGTCAACGGGTACAAGCGGTTCCGCCCGTACTCGTTCGCGCCCGACCGCGTGTGCTGGGCGCTGGAGAACCGGGGCGCGCTGGTCCGGGTCCAGGGCGCGCCCGGCGACGCCAACAGCCATGTCGAGATGCGGATGGGCGAGCCGGCCGCCAACCCATACCTGTACATGGCGGCGAACATCGCCGCCGGGCTGGACGGAATGCGCCGCGCTCTCGACCCGCCGCCCCCGGTTGAGGCCGACCCGTACGCGACCGAGAACGTTCCGCTGCCGGCATCCCTGGCCGAGGCCATCGGCGCGCTCGACGGCGACGAGTTCTACCGCAAGGCGTTCGGCGACACTCTGGTCGACTACCTGCTGCAGATGAAGCGATCGGAGGTCGGCAGGTACGAGGCGGCCGTGGCCGAGAACCCGCCGCCCGAGGGCCAGAACATCAGCGACTGGGAGATGCAGGAGTACTTCGAGTTCTTCTGACCGGCCGCGAGGAGGACCGCGATGACACTTCAGCACATCGTGCTTTTCAGCTTCCCGCGCGATCTCAGCGACCCTGACGCCGCGCGGATGCGGGAGATGGTCGCATCCTGGCCCGCGCAGATCGGCCTGATGACCAGGTGCCGGCTCGGCACCGACCTGACCGGCGCCAGGACCCGGGGCTACTCCTACCTGCTGTACACCGAGTTCCCCGACGTCGACGCCATGAACGCCTACCGCGCCCACCCGGTGCACCTGGAGTTCATGGACTGGCTCACCGAGCGCGAGTGCACTCCGCTGGCCTTTGACTACCTGCTCGATGAGCACACCGTACTGATGACCGAACCGGCGGAGACGATGACGGATTTACCGGCCGGTCCGCTGAGGACCGGCTAGCCGGCTAGCCAGACCCGCTGGCCGGAAGATGGACCGGAGTGAGGAGGACCGGAGCCATGGCCAAGACCAGTCCCGATTTGATAGTCGGCGCCGCCACCGGCGAACTAGCGCACGGCTCACTGCGCGTGTGGGATGCGATCGCGATCTCGGTGTCGGTGCTCGCGCCCGGCATGGCGATGCTGCTGAACGTCTCCGGCGTCGCCACCACGGCCGGCGGATCGACGCCGCTGGCCTTCGTGCTTGGCGGCATCGCCTGCCTCGCGCTTGCCTTCGTGGTCATCGGCTTCACCCGCCGGATGGCCTCGGCCGGCTATGCCTACACCTACGCCAGCCGCAGCCTTGGCCGCGAGGCCGGGTTCATGGCCGGCTGGCTGTACTTCTTCGGGTTCATCTGCTTCGTGCCGATGACCATGTCGGGCGTCGGCTACCTCGCCACCGACCTGCTCGGGATCGGGACCGGCTGGTGGATCGCGTTCTTCTTCCTCGGCATGGTCCTGTTCGTCCTGCTGTCGGTGGTCAGGATCAAGGTCACCACCAGGGTGCAGCTGATCGTCGGCATCGCGACGGTGGCCATCATCGTCCTGGTCGACCTCATCACGACCGCCAAGGGCGGCATTCACGGCCAGGCGGCAGGCGCGTTCACCTTCGGCCACACGCTGAGCGGCGGGTTCAATGGCGTCTTCTACGGCATCATCCTCGGCGTCACGTCCTACATCGGGTTCGAGACCGCGGCGGATTTTGGCGAGGAGACCGCCCACCCGCGCCGCTACATCCCGATTGCCGTGATCGTGGCGACCCTATTCGCGGTCATCTTCTACGTGTGGACCACGTACTCGGAAACGATCGGCTTCGGGGTCGCGAACGGGTCCAAGTTTGCCGCTGACCCGGTCGCGCTGCAGACGATCGCGAACACGTTCATCGGCTCCTGGCTCGGCACTCTGGTGCTTATCGGCGGGATGTGCTCGGCGTTCATCGTCTGTGTCGCCTGCGCGACAGCGGCCGCCAGGACCCTGTTCGCGATGGGACGCGAGGGCGTGCTGCCGTCCGCGTTCGCCCGGACGCATCCGCGGTTCAAGACGCCCGTCAATGCCGTCCTCACCGTGACCATCGTCTCCATCCTCATGGCGCTGCTCATGGGCTACCCGCTGTACGACAGCGCGTTTGGCCGCCCATTCAGCAACTACTACTTCTGGGCCACGGTCGGCACGCTGGCGATCATCGTCGTCTACGGGATGCTGTGCTTCGGCGGCATCGTGTTCTTCTACCGCACGAGGGCCACACGGCGCTGGAACCCGATCGTGCACGTCGCTGTCCCGCTGATCGGCGCGGCCGTCTTCGGCGCCGCGCTCTACGGCTCGATCTACCCGGCTCCGCCAGGGATCCTCAAGTGGACGCCGTACGTCGCCGGCGTCTGGCTAGTGGTGGGCATCGGGGTGCTGCTGTGGCTGCGCGCGCGGCGGCCAGAGTCGGTGGCCCAGATCGGCTCCATCCTCGGCGAGGAAGGCGGCGTGGAAGCCGCCGTTCTTGACACCGCGTGACCGAGCGGGAGATACCGCGTGAGCGGAGCGATCAGGAACGGGCTGACGCTGGTCGATCACCACGTCCACGGCGTGGTCACCGCCGAGCCTGACCGCGCGGCCATCGAGTCGATGCTGACGGAGGCGGTGGCGCCCGGACCGCCGGGTACCACCGCCTTCGACACTCAGCTCGGCTTCGCGGTCTGCCGCTGGTGCGCGCCGCTGCTTGACCTGGATCCGCTCGCGCCGGCGGACGCATACGTCCGCCGGCGCCTGGAGTTGGGCAATGCCGAGAGCGCACGCCGCCTGCTCAGCGCGGCGCAGGTCGATGCCTGGCTGGTCGACACCGGCTATCAGAGTGACGCCGTCACGACCCCGGCAGAACTGGCGGAGCTGAGCGGGACGCCCGCATGGGAGGTCGCCCGACTTGAGTCGATCGCCGCGCAGGTCGCCGGCTCGGGCGTAAGAGCCCACGGCTTCGGCGACGCGCTGACCGAAGCCGTGCAGGCGGCCGCGGCCGCCGCCGTCGCCTTCAAGTCGATCGCCGCCTACCGCGGCGGGCTCAGCCTGGACCCGGCGCGCCCCCGGCCACCCGAGATCAGCGCCGCGGCAGGCCACTGGCTGCGCGAAGTGGAGCGCACAGGATCGGCGCGGCTGGACGACCAGGTCCTGATCCGGCACGGGATCTGGGCCGCGCTCGACACCGGCCGACCGCTGCAGCTGCACACCGGATACGGCGACCCGGACTCGCGGCTGCACCTGGCTGATCCGTCCCTGCTGCATGACTTCCTCGCCGCCAGCCAGCACACCGGGACCGCGGTGATGCTTCTGCATTGCTACCCCTACCACCGGCAGGCCGGCGCCCTGGCGAACTTGTTCCCGCACGTCTACATGGATGTGGGCGAGGCACTCAACCACGTCGGCGCCCGTTCCGCGGCCGTGCTGGCCGAGGCCCTTGAGCTCACGCCGTTCTGCAAGATGCTGTACTCCTCGGACGCGTTCGGGCTGCCCGAACTGCATTACCTGGGCGCGGCCGGGTTCCGGCGCGATATCGGCACGGTGACGGGCGCCTTCGTCGCCGACGGAGCCTGGTCGGCCGCGGATGCCGACCGAGTCAGCGAGATGATCGGCTCCGGCAACGCCCGGCGCGTGTACCGGCTGGCGGCACCCCGGACCGGTTAACCCATGGCTAACGATCATCGTTCTGGATAAGGATGTCGCGCCATGGGCCAGGTAGACGAGATTGCGGAGCGGTACGTGCGGCAGGCTGCCGGGCTCGATCCGGTCATGGCCACGTTCGTCGGAGTAACCGGGTACAGCGACCAGATGTCTGATCTGAGTCCAGCAGGCTTCGCGGCGCGCGCCGAACTGGACCGCGCCACGATTGCTGCCCTCAGCCAGGCGGATGCGGCCGATGAGCGCGAGCGGGTCGCCAAGACGGCGATGGCGGAGCGTCTGAGCGTGGCCGTAGAACAGTACGACTCTGGCGATACGACCAGCGACATCAACGTGATCGCGAGCTGGATCCAGTGGGTGCGCCAGGTCTTCGACCTGATGACCACGGAAGGCGAGGAGGAGCAGCGCAACCTGTGCGCGCGGTTGGCGGCGGTGCCAGGCGCATACGCGGGTCTGCGCCGCACCTTCGAGCACGCCTGCCGGCAGGGCAGGGTTGCTGCGCGCCGTCAGATCGAGGCCTGCGCAAAGCAGTGCGCTGACTGGTCAGCCGAGGGCGGCGGCTTCTACGGTGGCCTGGTCGAGCGTACGCAGGCAGCAGGGGCGCTGCGCGCGGACCTCGAGCGTGCGGCGCAAGCCGCCACAGCCGCGACTGCGGCGCTCGGCCGGTTCCTGGAGACCGATTTGCTGCCGCTGGCGCCCGAGCGCGACGCGGTCGGGCGTGCCCGGTACGCGCTGGCGTCGCGAAGCTTCCTCGGTGCCGAGGTCGACCTGAACGAGGCGTACGCGTGGGGCTGGGCCGAGGTGAAGCGGCTTGAGGCGGAAATGGCCGGGGTGGCCAGAAAGATCGTGCCCGGCGGCAACGTCGAGCAAGCCGTCGCGGCGCTCGAGGCCGACCCCGCGCGGCGAATCACCGGACGTGGAAACCTGCGGGCCTGGATGCAGGATCTCGCCGACCGGACCGTGGCCGAACTGAACGGGAAGCACTTCGACATCCCCGAGCCTGCGCGCCGGATCGAGTGCATGATCGCTCCGACCAACGAAGCCAACATCTACTACACGGGACCGGCCGAGGACTGGAGCAGGCCCGGCCGGATGTGGTGGTCAGTGCCCGACGGCGTCGAGGAATTCTCCACTTGGCAACAGGTCAGCACGATCTATCACGAGGGTGTTCCCGGCCATCATCTTCAGATCGCCGAGGCCGTCTTCCGCAAGGACCGGCTCAATCGCTGGCAGCGCTTGATGTGCTTTGTTTCCGGCCACGGCGAGGGCTGGGCGCTGTACGCAGAGCAGCTGATGGGAGAACTGGGATATCTCGAGGACCCAGGAGACCGCCTCGGGATGCTGGACCTGCAACTGCTGCGGGCGGCGCGCGTGGTCCTCGATATCGGCCTGCACCTTGAGCTGCCGATACCGGCAGGCGCCAGGTGGCACGACGGTGAGATCTGGAACGCTGAGCTGGCCTGGGAATTCCTGCGCTCCCACAGTCGCGAAGACGACGACAGCCTGCGGTTCGAGCTGAACCGGTACCTGGGCTGGCCGGGCCAGGCGCCGTCATACAAGCTCGGCGAGCGGATCTGGCTGCAGGCCCGCGATGATGCCCGCCAGCGCAAGGGCGCGAACTTCGACCTCAAGGAGTTCCACAGCCAGGCGCTAGCCCTGGGCTCGCTCGGCCTGGACCCGCTGCGCGCCTCGCTGGCCCGCCTGTAACCCGGCCCCGAACCTGACCGCCACGCCTGCCTGCGCCAAGATAACCCGCAGATCCGGCTGACCCACGCTACGTGTAGGACTGCGTCGAGTAGCGCAGTGTCCTGGCCTGGTGCGGGTCGTGGCCGTAGATCATCGATGCACTCTCCCGCTCGGCCCGGTCGCGCAGTGCCAGCGCGCTGACCTTGGCCGTCGCCGGGTCGGCCTGGCTTTCCCAGGCATCGTGGTCATAGTTCTCCTGGCAGTAGACCGCGTCCCCGCAGATCATCATGTTGCCGGTCTCCGGCAGGCGCAGCAGCACCGACTGGTGCGCGGGCGCATGACCTGGCGTCGGGATGACCTCGACGCCGGGAAACAGGGTGATCGCGCCGTCGACGAGCTCATAACTCAGCGCCGGCAGGTTCCAGTACTGGTTGGGGAACGAGGGGTTGCCCTTCGCGAACTCGTAGTGCTCGCGCTGGACGAAGAACGTGGCGTCCTTCAGCAGGTCGTTGTTGCCGGCGTGGTCGAAGTGCAGGTGCGTGTTGATCACGTACTTGATGTCGCTCGGCGCGATGTCGAGTTCGGCCAGGCGCCACAACAGGCTGTCCTCCTTGCGCATGTCCGGCACGAGCTCGTCCGCGAACGGAGTGCCGCCCCACGTGTGGTCAGGATCGGAGATGTGCACCCGGTTCATGCCGGTGTCGACGAGCGCCAGCGATCCGTCGTCCAGGTGGATGAGGTAGGCCGGCACCGGGATGTGGATCCGCTTGCCGTCTGCGATTCCTGGCGCGATGACCTCGTAGTTGCAGCAGCAGTTGCCAAGCGGCAGTATGTACAGTTCCATCGCTGCCATGATCGCGGTTGACACGTGCCGAGGGCAAGCCTGCATGAGTCCGTCAGCTGATGCGGCGGCGCAGCCACCAGAAGCACGCCACCGCGAGGGCGGCCGCGAGGGCGAGGAAGATCCCTGTTTCAATCCCCTGGAATGCCCAGTACCGGCTACCCGGCTGATAGGTGAGGATCTCCCGCAGGTGCGCCATGTAGGGATAGGTGTGGTGCTCTGTCCAATAGTTCGAAGCCTTAAAGACATCGGCCATCGAGAGAGGGGCTTGCCCCGGTTTATGGGTTTCTCCTGGGCCGATGGTGAGGCTGGCCTGGGTGACCGGCGGCACGGACGTGGTCAGGCGGATCGTGTTGCTCGCGATCACCCAGTTGCCTGCCCAGTAGGTGGGCCAGGCATCGAGCCCGACCTGGGCAACATTCAGGTCGTGGGGCAGCTTCTCCGCCACCGTGACCGGGCTCATGAAGTGCGGCCGCAGCACGGTTACTGCGAAACGCGCCCCGATGTAGGGGAGCACGGTGGCGGCCATGGCGGGCACGGTGCGGCGGATCAGCAAGCCGGCCGTGACGCCGAGTACGAAGCCGAACGCGGCGTAGCCGACCGGGGCGATGCCGCGCTCGGAGAACGTGCTGAACTGCGACGCGTTCGTCTGGTCGAGCGGGCTGAACCACCATGTCACCATGAGGCTCAGCAGCCCGGCTACGGCCAGGCTGGAAAGGCCCACGAGCGTCAGCTTGACCGCCAGCCAGCGGCCTCGGGTGACGCTTTGGGTCCAGGCCAGGCGGAAGGCGCCGGTCTCCAGTTCCCGCGCGGCCAGCGGCGCCCCCCAGAACAGCCCGATGAGGGCGGGGATGACCAAGAC
>JASHUG010000359.1 GCA_030040155.1 Streptosporangiaceae bacterium
CTCGCCCGTTGCGGCGACGGGTGGGCACTGGCAGCCGGGCTCGACGGGGCGACCGGGGACATCGGAGTCTTCCGGCACGACCACCGGCGATGGGCCGTCGACCAGGGACTCATGCCGACGCGCCTGTCGGCCGTGGGCCCAGCTCAGTTCGCGAACGCCGGGATCAGTCCGCGCGTGCTGCTTCAGCTAGCACGGCCGTTCCCACCGCGAGTACGCGAGGTGACCGACGCTGGAGCGCTGGTCGAGGAACTGGCAGCGCGCGAGATCCGGCTGAAGGCGCCCGGCCAGTATCAGGCCAGCCGAGTGCTGCGCTCGGCCGGCGGAATGTGGTTCGTCGAGGCAGGCGCCGATTCAGCCGACAATCCCAGCGCGGGCGTAACGGCTTCGCCGTACCCGGACGGCACGGCGCAGGTGTATCGGTGGTCCGCCGCCGGCTGGAGCGAGCAGGGAACCGTCCGGGGCTGGATGGGACCGATCAGCGGCTGCTGCGGGATCTCAGCAGTCAGCCTGACCGGCTCGCGTGATCCTGACTTCGCCATGACTGGCGGCGGTGCGGCTGACACCAGCTGGCTGTCCGTGGTGTCGGACGCCGGCGGGCGCTGGCATCTCGTCCCGTTCGACTACGGCTACGAGGATACGACGGTCGTGAACGGATACCCGGCCGGTCACGGCGTAGCCACCGAGGTCGACGCCACGAGTTCGGCCCGGGGGCCGACAACCTGGCTGTTCGAGACCTATCAGCGAGGGGCATTCCGGCCAGCCACGTCGCCTGGCCCGCAGCCGTCGTGCGGCCTGACCGGACTTCGCGCCGCCGCTGGCGGTGAGCGCAGCGTCGAGTTCACCGCGTCCGCATGCGCGGACGGCTGGGCGATCGCAGTTGGCGTCCGACCCGGCCATCGGGGTCGCGCCCTCGGGCTGTTCGACGCGCGCGGGGCGAAGTGGGACCTGGTCGAGCTGGACAACGGCGAAAGCCTCGGCAGCGACCCCGGCATCTATGACATCCCGCTGTCGTTGCTGCGCGGGCTCGCCGGCCACTTCGGGGCGTCGCTGCAACCAGAACTCGCCACGGCGCCGCTGATCGCGTCGCCGGCCATGACCGGATGGGCGTACGTGGGCGGGGTCATCACCGCGGACGGCGCTGAGTGGTTCGTCGCCGAGAAGCCGACGGGCACCGCGGCCGCCTCGCCAGGAGCAACCGCGACGGTCTACCGCTGGTCAGGTTCTGCGTGGCTGCGCCAGGGGGTCGTGAATGGCATCCCGGCGTCCCTGAACTACTACCTGGCGTCACGCGGCTACGACGTATTGTCCGGTCAGTTTGAGGCCGTCACTGTGCCCGGCACCGCCGACCCGGGGTTCCTGCTCGAAGGCAGCGGGTCTTCGCGCCCGGACGTCCTGACCGACTCCGGCGGCGCCTGGCACGCTGCCCGCTACCGCTAGCCGGCCAGTCGCAGCCAGGCGGCCGTGTCCGGCGGCAGCAGGCCCTCGGCGAGCGGACCGCTGGCCAGCAGGATCTCCTCGTGCGGCGGCAGTGGCACGGTCCGTGCTGACAGGTTCACCGCGCACCCGAAGCCGTCGGGCCGGGCGAAGGCCAGGACGCCGTCGGCAGCATCCAGCCAGGTCAGGCTGTCCGCCCCGAGCAGGCTGCGGGTCTTGCGCAGCCGGAGCGCGGATCGGTACAGCTCGAGTATCGAGTCCGGATCGCCGGCCTGGCTGTCCGCGGCCAGCTCCCGCCAGGCCTCCGGCTGGGGCAGCCACGGCGGCTTTGCGCCGGCCGGCCCGAAGCCAAAGCCAGCCGCGGCGGCCTGCCACGGGAGGGGCACGCGGCAGCCGTCGCGGCCGCGGATGAAGTGGTCGGTGCGCTCGAATATCGGATCGGCGATCAGCTCGTCCGGGATGTCTTCTACCTCCCAGAGACCTAGCTCCTCGCCCTGGTAAAGGTAGGAACTGCCCGGCAGAGCCAGCGACAGCAGCAGGGCCGCTCTGGCGCGGCGGGTGCCGAGGGTCAGGTCAGGGGTGCCTGGGTCTGGTTGCCACTCGCTGCCGGTGCCGGCCCGGCCGTACCTGGTCAGGTGCCTGGTCACGTCGTGGTTCGACAGCACCCAGGGCGCCGCTGCGCCGATGCTGGTCAGCGTTGTGTCGATGGTCTGGCGGAACCTGCCCGCGTTCCAGGGCAAGCCCATGAAGTCGAAGTTGAACGCGGTGTGCAACTGGTCGCCTAGGAGAAATGGCCGCAATCGCGTCAGCGGCTTGAGCCAGATCTCCCCGATGAGCACGGCGTCGCGCGGATAGGAATCGACGAGCTTGCGCCAGGCCCGGTAGATGTCGTGCAGGCCGTCCTGGTCCTCCCAGGGCTGGGTCGTTCGCGCCGCGTGCCCGGCAACGTCGGGGAGTTGCGGGTCCTTGACCAGGAAATCAGCGACGTCAATGCGGAACCCGTCGACGTCGCGGTCGAGCCAGAACCGCAAGATCGACTCGAACTCCGCCCTGACCTCGGGGTTGTCCCAGTTCAGGTCGGGTTGCTCCCGTGCATACAGGTGCAGGTACCACTGACCCGCCGCGCCATCTGGCTCGGTGACCCTGGTCCAGGCTGGGCCGCCGAACATCGACCCCCAGTCGTTGGGCGGCAGGTCGCCGTTCTCGCCGCGACCCGGCCGGAACCAGAACTTGGCCCGCTCAGGGCGGCCAGGTCCCGCTGCCACCGCCGCGGTGAACCAGGGGTGCTGGTCGGAGCAGTGGTTGGGAACAATGTCAATGACGATCTTGAGGCCGACGTCATGGACCGCCCGGATCAGCTCTTCGGCATCGGCGAGAGTGCCGAACAGCGGGTCGATGTCGCGGTAGTCGGCAACGTCATAGCCGCCGTCGGCCATCGGCGACACGTACCAGGGCGTGAGCCACAGCGCGTCCACGCCAAGATCGCGCAGATAGGGCAGCCGGGACCGCAAGCCGGCTAGGTCACCGATTCCGTCGCCATTCCCGTCAGCAAAACTGCGCAGGTAAACCTCGTAGACGACGGCGTTGTGGTGCCAGGGCAGGCCGTCGGGCCGGTCAGTCACCCGGCCTGTCCGTCGGAGCGCGGTGCCTTCCACTCGCGGCCGGCGTGTCCTCCGCCACCGGGATCGCCGCCCCGGCCGCGGCGTCTGCCCGCCGCTCCTTCCTGACCTGGTGCCACTTGTGCACGACTAGCGCGACGAGCATGAGCACGACAACCACGGCCAGCGCGTCGCTCGCGTACGACCAGCTCTTGGCGACCTTGCTCCAGTCGCTGCCCGCCGCGTAGCCAAGCAGGGACAATGCGGTCGCCCAGACGACCGTGCCGATCGCGTTGAAGATCGCGAAGGAGGACGCGGGGACCTCGACGAGCCCGGACACCAGGCCGGCAAACGCCCGGAGCAGCGGGATGACTCGGGCAACTGCCACGGACCAGGTGCCGCGTCCGTCAAAGAACCGCTCGACACGGTCGACGTCTTTCCTGGTCAGGAGCAGGTAACGACGGTACTTCTCAATGGCTGACCGGCCGCCCAGGCGGCCGATGCCGTAGGCGGTGGACGAGCCGGCGAACTCCGCGATCGACCCGATGATGATCACCAATGCCAGGCTCAGGTGGTGCTCATAGGCCAGCACGCCCGCAAATCCGAACGTGATTTCCGAGGAGATCGGGATGCAGCAAGCCTGGATAAAGCAAAAGATGACCAGGGCCAGGTAGCCGTCGTTGGTCAGGAAACTCGTCATGGCACCTTGTTCTACAGCATCACGGGCAATGCAAAGGCCGTCGCGGTCTGTCTAGCAGGCTGCGGCCTCGAGCGAGCGGGTGTTTTCTGATGGTTGTGCCCCGCCCCCCTCGGGGAGGGGCGGGGCACAACGGCGCCTGGCTGGCCGGGCTGGGGGGATGCCCTGGCGGCCTGGCGGGTCCGGGCGTGGCCTGGGGGGAGGGCCGGGCCCGGAGGTCAGGTGGCGGTCTCAGGATGCTGCGCCAACTCCATCGCGATCGACTTGACTAGCTGCGCTGCCTGCTGTTCCCACTGGGCATAGGCAGTAGGGAAGCCTGAGGCCTGGACTCCCTGAGCCGCCTGGTAGAGCGGCTGGGCCGCCCACGACGGGTCGCTGGCCTGGTACCGAGCCAGTGCGTTGAGGAACGCATCGGCGGCGTACGCGGGGTCCATGACCTGGGCCGCCGTACCCCATCCGTCGTCCGGCTGCTGCTGGAACAGGCCAAGGGACTCGGAAGTGCCGTAGTTGACGTTGATCAGCTCCGACTCCTGCATGGCCGTGGCCACTGCGATCACGGCGGAGCGCAAGCCCATCCGCTTGGCCAGGGCCTGCTGAACGATCGTCGTGGCGTTTGCGTACTGGGCGGGCGAGATCTGCATGTAGGTCTGCGGCCCGCTAAGCGCCGTTGGCAGCAACTGGTCAGCCATTGGGAACTGGCCGTGCCTGGCCGCCTCCGGGTTGGTCTGCCAGTTGAGCTCGGAGCTGACTGCGCTCCAGCTGTCCAGGTCCGGCCGGTGGTGCCTGGCCCGGTGGTGGCGCGGGATCCAGTGGTGCCGCAGGGTCCAGCGGCGACGGCTGTTCCAGCGATGCCCGCTCCGGTGGCCCACGCTCCCCTGATGACTGGTAACGCCGTGCGCGGCCGCGAGCGAGGCCGGGTGGCCGTCAGACTTCGCAGTCGCCAGGGGCTGTGGGTCACTGCTCTCATGGTGGTCGGCGGGGTAGGTCAGCGCCGTCGTCTGGGCGTGCGCGGTGATCGGCGTCGCTGCCTTCTGGCCGGTCGCTGCTGCGGTTATGGTCGCAGCACTCGCCGTCCCGGCGCCCGCCAGCGCGAGCGCCGCGCCCACGTAGACGACCGACGGCTTACGGCCGCGCACAGCGTCAATCAGTCGATCAGTGCCGAGCATGAGTTCCTTTCCTGGCGTCCTCGCCGCGCGCCTCGCACGAGGCGGACGGGGATGGCTCGCCAGGCCTTGGCTGGCAAGCGCATGCACGCGAGGGGAGCGTGCATCACGGGTTCAGGGCGGACCACGGGCACGTCGGCGGGTGCCGACCGGCGAGCGGTCACAGGCTCCGGAACCCAGGGCCGTGCGCACAGCCCCGGCGCCCCGGAGAGGATCTGCTCGTATAACGCCTCTGCGCGAAGACGCACATCCCGCTATGACGCTTGTCACTACCGGTGGGTAACGGGAATAGCGCGCCTGGCCGGCGCCGTTTGAAGATCTCAGGCAGAGTGTTATAGCCCGCTTTGTACCTCTGAGCAGTCAGGATGTTACGGGCTCGCGATAGCTCGGGTCTCGCGCTCAGCCCGGTTGCTGATCCGCCTGGTCCTCGGCGACGGGCTCACTTAGCCCGTCGGGATCGCCGGTCTGCGGCAGGACCTTATCGCGGGCCTTGCGCCGGGCCCGTCTGACCTTCACCCCGCCCATGAGGGCCAGGGCCCTGACCGTCACGACCGGCCCGCCGGGCTGGCCCGTGCCGGACGCGGCGTGGCTAACTCCGCCCATGATGCCAATGCCGCGGACATCGATGTATGCATCCTCGGGCGCTACGATCTCGATCCCGCCCATCAGCGCGAACGCCGTTATCGATGCGCGGCCGTCGGTGAACTGCGCATGGCGGAGGTCGATCTTCCCGCCGCCCATCACCGCGAGCGCGGCAAGATTTCGTGACACAGCCCAGTTGTCACCGCGGTGGAAGCCGCCCATGATCGAGATGGCGAACCTTGACGGGCGGAGCGCGGGCCGGGCGACGACTGCCTGGGCAATCGGAGATTGCGGCGCTGCGTCCGGCGCTGGCAGGTCACGGGTCAGGGGCTCGAGTTCGGCGTAGGTCTTCGCGCTGTAGACGGCCGTGATCCGTTGTTCGAGCTCCTCCATGGTCAGCCGACCCTCGCCGGCGGCCTGGCGCAGCACATCGGCGACCCGTTCCCGGTCCACGTCCGATGCCCTGACATCACCGACGTCGGGCGGTCTGCCTGAATTGGCGGGGAGGTTCGCCATGTCCTGAGCCTAGCCGCTGATCTTTCCGAGCGGCAGCGGCGCGCTGCCGCCGGACCCGCGGCCGGTGTGCGCCGCTAATCCGACGGCGTGGCCGCGCTCCCGGGCTCGGCTGCTGCGTCCGGCGCAGTTACCTCGGCTACCTCAGCGCCGGCCGCCAGGGCGGATCCGCCCGCATTGCGGCTGGGCTCCAGGTCTGGGCGAACTGAGGTACCCGCGAGGATGCCGTTTGCCGGCCTGGACCGATCGCGCCGCATCCGGCGCAGGCCGAGCAGCGCCGCGAGTCCGGCGATCCCGGTAGCTGTCCACGGGACGTAGTCGCCGAGCCGGTCATACAGCGTCCTTGCTGAGCTTGCGGGTAGCGCAAGCCGGACGTACAGCACGCCCCGGTAGCTGGTGCCGGCCCAGGCCAGCAGCCTGCCCCTATCATCGAAGGCCGCCGAGTCGCCGGTCAGCGCCGCCTGGGCGACCGGCCGGCCGGTCTCGGCCGCCCGTAGCGCTCCGAGGGCGGCGTGCTGGGCCGGTGCCCAGCTGGACTGGAACGTGCTGTCAGACGTCTGATAGAAGATCGCTTGAGCGCCCTGGTCGGTGTCCACCCTGGACATGTCGGGGAACGCGGACTCGAAGCAGATCAGCACGCCGAAGGTGAGCGGGCGGCTGCGCGGGATGGCGGCCCGCAGGGTGTGTGCGCCGGTGCCGGCCACGACGTTCTGCGCCGCTGCCTTGCTGATCTTGCTGAGCCAGCCGAGTACGGAGCGCAGGGGGATGTACTCGCCGAAGGGGACAAGCCGCGTCTTTGTGTAACTTCCGCCGGTGCCGGTGCTGGTGACGACCAGCGCCTGCTTGATATGCGCGCCCGCCGCGTTCTCGGCGTCCTGGCTGACCAGCACGTCCGCGCCTGCCGACCTGGATGCGCGCTCGATGGACGAGAGCAGGGCCGGGTGGTCGGCGAGGTCGTAGCCGACGCTGCTCTCGCCCCAGACGATCAGGTCCGCCCGGCCCGCAACGCTTGCGGTAAGCCTTTCGCTTTCGGCCAGCCTGGCTGCCGTTGACTCGATGCCAGGCTGCACGAGCGCCACCGTGATGTGCCGGCTGACCGGCGGCGGCGCAGTCAGGGCGAAGGACACGGGGCCGGCCAGGACCGCGATCAGTACCCCGGCGGCACCGACGAGCCTCGCCGGCGCCGACCTCGCGGTGATCGCGAGCAGCACGCCCGTGTTCGCGGCAACCAAGGCGAACGTAATGAGCCAGACGCCGCCGATCGCGGCGAGCGCGAGAATGGCCGGGTGCTGCCACTGGCTGGCACCGAGCACGGCCCATGGGCCGCCGAGACCCTGCCAGGACCTGATCCACTCGGTGACGAGCCACGAGCTCGGGACGACTATCAGGGCCAAGGCCGCCCGCCGCGGCGACACCGGCGGCCGCATCAGACCCCAGACCGCGAGGCCGACAGCGGTCCAGAGGAAGCCGATGACGACGGCCAGCAGCAGCAGCCCGGGCCCGAGGTTCGGAGCCAGCCAGTACATGTTCGCCAGCAGATATCCCGCGCCGAACCACCAGCCCCGCACGACTGCCTCGCGCCGCGACGGCGCGGCCTGCATCAAAGCCAGGCCGGGAACTAGTCCGATCCAGCCGAGGAACTCCAGGTTCGCGGCCGGGAAGGCCAGGGCGGGAAGCGCCCCTGCCGCCAGGGCGGCATACCGCATTGGCTGCCCGAGCGCGCGGCGGATTCCCACGTTTCTATTGTGCGGCCGTAGCCGGCTCCGGGCGATCACTCCTGCGCCGGCGCCAGACTGAGCCGCCGAAGACCCAGGCAAGCGTGGCAACGGTGGCCCAGGCGATCACTGCCTCGGGCCAGCCGCCGATCCGGTCGGCGATGGTCATCGAACTGCGCAGCGGCACCCTGGCCTCGATCTCGGCCCGCCGCCAGGTCCCGGTGGAGACGATCAGCGAGCCGTTGGGCCTGATGATTGCGCTGATGCCGGTGGTGGACGCGACGACGACCGACCGGTTGAACTCCACCGCCCTGATCCTGGCCATCGCAAGCTGCTGCAGCGTCTCGCCCATCTGGCCGTCTATCTCGAAGTCGGCGTCGTTCGTCTGCACCGCGAGCAGGTTCGCTCCGGCGTTGACCTCGGA
>JASHUG010000360.1 GCA_030040155.1 Streptosporangiaceae bacterium
GCGGCCGGCGACTGGATGTCGGAGGAGCCGGACTCCCCCTCGGTCCAGTCCTCTGGCGCCGGACCTGGCGCCGGCCAGACGTCTGAGTCCTGGGCCGGACTCCAGACGTCTGGCGCGGTGGCGCCGAGTTCTTGTGGTTCAGCCGCGGCCGAGCCGGCCGTCCGCACGTCGGGTGCGGTAGGAGCGGGGTCCCACAAATCGGGCGTAGTGGCGACGGCTGCGGCCGGAACGGGCGCAAGCGGCGCGCTGACGGGGGGCGAGCTGAGAGCCGGCGCACGCGGCGGCGGCGAGCCGGCACCGAACTCGGCCGGGCGTTGCTGCACTTCCGGCCACGAATAACCGCCTCCGCCGTCGGCCCCGCGGAACAGCACTAGGTCGCCGTCGGCAACGCCCGCCTCGGCTAGGGCTGTGCCGGATCCGACCAGTGCCCGCCCGCCGTCCGGCACGCCCGGTCGCGGCGGCGAGCGGTGCTCGATCACTGCCGCCGCCGGGCTCACTCCGATCACGCTGCCCAGCGCATCGGCGAGGTCTCCGGGCGTCGCGTCCGACCGCACGCCGACATCCACGTGACCGCGGGGACCTGCCACGGTGACCAAGATGACCCTGACGCCAGTCATCGGCTTGTCCTCGCGGCCACGCCGGCCTCGAACCAATCGGTGGCCGGTGGTGGCTGGTCCTCGATCAGGCAGCACTGCACAAGCTGTGGCCTGGCCCGGCCCGATATCAGGATCCCCCGGCCGGGTGGCCAGGGCCGTGCGGCCACCCCGCCCACAAGCGGACCCTCGTCGGGCTGTCCGGAGAGCACCAGCGCGTGGTCGGCCACCTCACGCAGCCGCTGCCCGAAGGGCTCGAACGCGGTCCGCTGACTGCCCGCGACACGGCGGGCGACAACGACACTCAGCCCTATGTCCGGGCTCTGTGCCACAAGGTCAGCGAGCGGAGCAAGCGGACCACCCATCGAGCCGACGAGCAGGTCATAGTCGTCGACGATCAGCACGTACTGCGGGCCGGACCACCAGCGCCCGCCGCGCAGCTCGGAGACGCTGGCGCCATCCGGCGGCACCCTCGGCTGCAGTTCGGCCGCCAGCCGCGCAGTCAGGTTCTCGGCTGCGGCCGCGCTGGCCGCGTACCCGTCCACGGCCGGTCCCTCGGCCAGGTCAATCAGGCCCCGGCCAGGATCAATGATCATCAGCGCCACTCCAGCCGCAGCCGCGGGCTGGGCCGAGCTGCGGCCCGGCTCGTGCACCGACTGCGCTGCGCTCTGCACGTACTCGGTCATGCGCCGCAGCAGCGTCGTCCGGCCCGATCCGCCGTCTCCGTAGATGAGCATCCGCGTGCCTCGCCCTGGCAGCTGGAACTGGACCGGCCGGCTGCGGAACTCGCTGACGCCCAGCACGAACCCGCGGTCAGGCGTGGGACCGGCCGAGCCGGCCGCCGTGGCCAGCTGCGCCACCTGCTCCTTGGTCACGCGGGCAGGCAGGACGGCAATGGCCGGAGCCCGGTGACCACCGGCCGCCGCGGTGATATCGGTGACGGCCGCGGCCAGGCTGCCAGGTGACGGCTCGGCGGACAAGGCGGGCAAGGCGGTCTGGAATACGTGGCCGTCCCTGGTTAGCCCGCGTCCCGGCAGGTCGGCCGGGACCCTGGCGGCGGCCTGTCGGCCCGCCAGTGACTCAGTCGCGTCGGCTAGGTGCAGCTCCCACCGCGTGCCGAGCGCATCCAGCAGCTGCGGTCTGACGTCGAGCCAGCGGTTGGCCGACAGCAGCACGTGCACGCCGAACGGCAGGCCCGCGGTGGCAAGCTCGATCAGCTCGGGGTCGAGGTCAGGGGCGGACTGCCGGAGCTGAGCGACGTTGTCCACCACGAGAAAGACGTCGGGCAAGTCCGCTGTTTGCGCGCCAGCCTGCCGCAGGCCGGCCCGCTCATCAAGCAGTGCCCGCAGTTCCCGGAAGAGCCGGGCCGCGCCTTCGGCCTCGCCGCGACCTATGACGGCGCCGACGTGCGGCAGGCCCGATAGCTCGAACAGGCTTCCGCCGCCGAGGTCGAGGCAGTAGAACTGGCGCTGGCCGGGGTCAGCTCCGGCCGCGAGTGCCAGGACGAGCGCCTGCAGGAAGGTCGACTTCCCCGTCCTCGGTGCTCCGGCGATGCCGAGGTTGCCGCCCGCCCCGTGCGGCCGGTATGTGACAGCGGCCTTGGACTGGAGCTCCGGCAGGTCGGCGAGAGCCACGGCGACCGCGTCGTCAGAGTCGGGTGGGGCATCGGCGAGCAGCTGCTGGAGGCCGCCGAGGGTCAGCTCGCTAGGCAGCGGCGCCGTCCAGATCTCCCGCGCCCTGGCACCGGCCGACTCGTTGGCGAGCTGAACCAGTACCTGGAGGTCGTCGGCCCTGCGGACCGGCGCGCGCACCTGGCCGTCGCCCGACACCGAGCCGCCGAGGCTCAGCGAACGGACCAGAGCGCCGGCCCGGCCGGGATGCCCGCTGCCGTCGTCATCAAGCAGCGAGGTCGGGCGCTCAGTGCCGCAGATGGCCGCCTTGAACCTGCTCTTGTCGGCGTCCACCTTGAGGTAGCCGAGGCCGGGCAGCGACGGCAGCTCGAAGGCGTCGGTGGACGCCAGAACCGCACGGGACTCCTCCGCGGTGAACGTACGCAGGCAGAGCCGGTACCGCAGGTGCGGCTCGAGACCGCGGATCCTGCCCTCGTCGAGCCGCTGGGTGGCCAGCAGCAGATGGACGCCGAGGGACCGGCCAAGCCGCGCGACGGTCAGGAAGGTGTCGAGGAAGTCCGGCTTGGCCGCGAGCAGCTCGCCGAACTCGTCCACGACGACGAGCAGGTACGGCAGGGGCGGCAGCGGCGCACCCTCGGCTCTGGCCGCCTGGTAGTCAGCGATCGACCCGAGGTTGCCCGCCAGTCGCAGTGCTTCCTGCCGCCGTGCGAGCTCGCCGGCAAGCGCCAGCTGCATCCGGTCGACGAGGCTGAGGTCGTCGGCGAGGTTGGTGACCAGCCCGGCCACGTGTGGCATCGCGGCGAGCTCGGCAAAGGCCGCGCCGCCCTTGAAGTCGATGAGGAGCAGGTTGACCAGGGCCGGGTCGTGGCGGGCGGCCATCGCAGCGGTGATGGAACGTAGCAGCTCGCTCTTGCCCGAGCCGGTGGCGCCCACGAGCATGCCGTGCGGGCCCATGCCTCCGGCTGCGGCCTCCTTGAGGTCCAGCATCATCGGCGCGCCGTCGTCGGTGCGGCCGATAGGGACGGCCAGGAAGTCCGGCGGCAGGCCGTGGATGAGCGCGCTCAGCGAGAGCCAGCTTGAGCGCAGGTCCAGTTGCGCCGCTTCGTCGGCACCCAGCAGCTCCACCAGCCGGATCGGGTCGGCCAGGTCGGCGCCGGCCTCGCCGGCCCGCAGCCCGAGCGGGGCCAGCGTCCTGGCGAGCTGGGTGGCCGGTCCTGGACTCAGCCGGTCAGGCAGCACGTCGGCCTCGACCCGGCCCTGAGGTCCGGACTCGACGTACCGGACCGTGTGCGCACCGGTCCACTCGACCCGCGCACCGCAGGAAGCCGGGACCTCGGCCGGCGCGCGCACGAGAACGATGAAAGTCATGCTGACGGAAGCGGCCGCGGCCATCAGGGTCTCCAGGGCCGGCGGCCCCTCTCCTGGCCGGTAACCGTCGACCACGACGACCACGTGCTCGATCTGCTGCTCCGCCCGGCCTGGAGCCGGCCGCTGCGGCTGGACCGTAGGCAGGCCGGCCGCGTCGGTGCGCCGGCGCAAGATCTCCAGCCGGCGCCTGGCCAGCGTTTCGATGGCGATGGCGAATGCGGCCGGATCCGCCGTCACCGCGCGGTTGGCGCGGCCCATGCCCTCGCCCGCCTCCGGGTCGCGGGTATGCGGCAGCCACTTGAGCCAGTTCCACGTTCGCACAGCTGACAGCGGCACCAGCCCGGCGATCCGGAGCTCGGCGGGCGCGTGGAAGGTTGCCAGGCTGGCAAGCCAGGCGCTGGCCAGCGCGCGCGAGCGGTCGGGCTCGCCGACGATGGCCACGCTGCCGAGCCGCCCGAGCGGGATCACTATCGGGACAGACGACAGGGTCGCGGTCTCGGCCAGCACCCGGTCGGCCGCGTCGGCGAGATCAGGGTCGGCCTCTGCGAGCGGCCCCTCGTCGCGGGCCAGTTGCACCGGGCAGGCGGCGGCGACACGCCCCCGGCCGAGCCTGACCGAAGCAAAGTCCCCGTCGGCCGGGCGCCGCTCCCACAGTCCGTCGCCGCGCGCGGCGACCAGCCGCAACTCCTCCGGATCGGGGAAGCAGGCCTCAAGTGCGTCCCGCTGTGCCGCCGCGGCCTCGGCCGCCTGTGCGCGGGCAATTTCCAAGTGCGCGACGTACCGCTGCTGGGTGCGCGCCCACCTGCGGGACCGTCCCCGCCGTTGCATCATGTTCGTCGCCAGCCCGGCCCCGACCATTCCCAGCACCATCCCGCCGATCACGATCAGATAGACGATCGAGTGGATCAGGAATGCGAACCCCACCATTGCCACGCTGCCCAGCAGCGGCAGCAAGGACGTGATCAGGCCGCCGCCGCCGTCGGGCGGGGTGGGCGGCGAGACGAGCTCGATGGGAGCGGGCGCGGGCGGATGCGGCCACGACCTCTCCGGCCGGTGTATGCGAAAAGTCCCAGGCCAGCCCACCGGCGAGTCGGTGGAGCCGGCTGGCGTCACGAGAGCATCAGCGGTCAGCTCTCCGGACACGGTCGGTCCACGGTGATGTCGCGTGCGACGAACCAGGTCACCAGGTGCCACCCTTAAGGTCTGAATTGCGGCCAAGCACATAGTACGATTGGTGCCGCCTGAATGGGCGCTGCGAGACCCTACGAGGGTACGAACCGAACCGCTAGGGAGTATCGAATGGCAGGCTTAATTCGCGTCACACCTGAGCAGCTTGCCGGTGTGTCCGCGCAGCTCAGTGGGGGAGCCGGCTCGATCGAGGCGACGCTGTCCCAGCTCGCATCGCAGGTTGCACCGCTCGGCTCGGACTGGGCTGGCATGGGTCAGGCAAGGTTCCTGTCGCTGTGGCAGCAGTGGCAGACCTCTTCTCGGCAGCTGCACCAGGCACTGACCGACATCAGTGTCTTGATGCGCCAGGCTTCGGTCGCATACGCCGACAACGACGCCCAGGTGGGCGCCAGCTTCGGTTAGCCCGGCCGATGCTTATCGGCGGCGGTGGCGGCTCGATCTCGGTAGAGCCAGCCGCAGTTAGGGCTATGGCCGCGAGGGTTTCCTCGATAGCGGCTAGCACTTCATCAGTTCACGGAAGCGTCGCGGGTGCCTCGGGCGCGGCGGCAGGTTGCCAGGATCCAGCCGCCGCCGCGTTCGCGCGGATGCACTCGGTTGTCGTCGACGCGCTCGCCGCTCTTGGCGACTGCTCGACGATGCTGAGCCAGGCCGTGGCCAACGGCGTCGAGGCGTATGTCGCCACCGATAACTCCACGATGCCGGCGACGGATCTGACCTGTCCAGCCAACCCGTAGAGAAGGTATGGCACAGTCATGCTTCCTGACGGCCAAGGAGAACTGTTCCTTGCGACGATTGTCATACCGCCGGGCGACCCGGCCGCGTTAGCGGCCGGGGCCCGTACGTTCACGGCGGCGCAAGGCGAGATCGAGCGGAACCGCGCCGCGCTGACGGCGGCTACCGAGCAGGTAGGCGGTCCGGCGTGGCAGGGCATGGGTGCGTCGTCCTACGTGACGTTCACGGACGACCTGGCCGCGACGTACGGGGTGACCGCGTCGGGCCTGGCCCAGGGCGCCACGACGTTGCGCACCTATTCATCGGCGCTGGCCAAAGCCCAGGAGACTGCGCGGCAGGCCAACGCCGCCGTCGGCGTGGCGAACGCGACAGCCACCAGGTTCTTGAATGCGCAGGCTGCTGCACAGCAGGCGCAGGCCAGCGCCGAGGACGCCGCCCAGACGGCCACTACCGCGGAGGATCAGGCTACGGCCAACCCGCACTCAGCATCGGCCAAGGCTGCCGCGGTTAACGCTCGCTCCGCCGCGGACGACGCGCAGTCGGCGGCTGACGGCGCCGCCAATCAGGTGAGCGTGCTCAGTGGCATCTACGATGCCGACCGCGCCAGGGCGATGAGCCTCATCACCGAGGCTCAGTCGCAGGCCAGCCGCGCCGCCTCGGCGGCATCCGCGGGCTTCGACGCGGCGACGTCGCAGGTGGCCGGCTCCAAGCCGCACGACCCGCACGGCGGCGCGAAAGGCGTGCTGGGCGGGGCGAAGTGGCTGAAGCTCACCGACGACGTGAACGAGTGGATCACCGGGGGTGAGGGAGTCTGGGCCGTCCCGTCGGGAGTCATGTTCCTCCGGGCCGCCGGCAAGTACTTCGACGAGGCGGGTGAGCTGGAAGCGTCGGCGGGTGACCTGGAAGAAGCCACCAGCGTGTACAAGGCCGCCTACGAAGCGTTCTACGGCGTGCCTATCACGCAGCGGACGCAGGGCTGGTTTGACCTCATGGCCAAGCAGCGCGCCATGAAGGCCGCGCAGGCGGATGAGGAAAACGCCTCGAAAGCGGCCGAGGACGCCGAGGAAGAACTTGAGGATTCTCTTGCCGACACGAAGGGGTTCGTCGGCAAGTTCGGCGCGGGCATGTACGGGCTGGCGATCGCGGCGGACATCTATACCGAGTTCCGCCCCAGCAACGCCTTCGGCTCCACCGGGGAGGTCCTGGACCGCGTCAACGCCGGGCTGAACATGGCCGCGTCCGGCCTGGCGCTTGCCGACACCGCCGACCTGGCCGTCGCGGGCACGCTGATGGCGATACCGGGCGTGGACGTGGCCGTCGGCGCTGTGCTCATCGGCACCGCGGTCTACTCCACCGCCGAACTGGTCTGGGAGCATGAAGGCGGCGCAATCAAGCGCGACCTACACGACGTCGGGCACTGGGCCAGCGACGTCGGCCACTTCCTCGGTCTCTGAGGTGCCCCATGATCGATGCCCGGATTGACGGCGACAGCCTGGAGGTGGAGGCCACCGGCCGCGACTGGTGGCCGAACTACACGCGGTCGACGCGGCTAGCCTCGCGGCTGAGGGTGCGCCTGCCGCTGGAGCACATCACCGCTGCCCGCACCGCGCGGCCGCGCAAGCACGCGATGTACCTGAACGTGCCGGCCGGCGGCAAGCGCGACGCGAACGGCACGTTCATCTGGTGCAGGCGCGGGGTGCCAGTACTTGAGCTTGACATGGACGGGCAGCCCTACGCGGTGGTCGCGTTGTCAGTGCCCGACCCCGACCGGCTAGCGGAGCAGGTCAGGAACGCTGCTGGCGTAGGCGAGCGGTGATCTTCGCGCGCAGGCGCGCCGAGTCAACGCCGGGACCAGTCCCGGTCCGGGAGCGGTGGCGCCAGGTGTTCGAGTCAGGCGAGGTGGTGCTGCACTCGTTCAGCCCCGCCGAGCTCGACGCCGTCACGCTTGAGCCGGAGTACGACCGGCCGGAGCGCGGGCTGCAGTACCTGCAGCGGCTCTCCCCGCTGCTCGCCGACGTGGGCGCTAAGGCCGCGTACCTGAGCGAGCTGGCCAGTGCCGTGGCCGGGCTCGAGGATTCTGGTTTCGTCCGGCCGGCGCCGCCGGCGCCGCCCGAGGGTCAGATGCCGATCGAGTTCGCAGGGATGGCAGCGGCTCCCGACGGGGCGCCGCCCCGTCGCGTTGCGCTGGCTAGCGATCTCGGCCTCATCACCTACATGCGGTGCCGCCCGTTGTTCGTGGCGGAGGTTTATTGCGCCGCCGGTCCGGCCACGCCGGATGGCGCGGCGGCCGGCTGGCAGCTCGTGGCCCGCGGATACGTGCCCTACGCCATGCCCGGCTGCCTGGTCGAGCAGCCACCGGGACCGAAGGGGGAACGAACACCGCTGGTCATCGTCCGCGAGGACCGGGCCGCCGCCGCCATGCTCGAATGGCTCGGTGGCGACGTGCGCGCCTATCTGAGGCTGCGTGAAGCCCGGGCGGGCGAGCCAAGGCAGGCGGGCGGGCCGGAGCAGGGTCAGTCCCCGCCGGTGGTGCCGACCGCCACCGTGGCCGGCGGATTCTCGCAGCTCGCCCGGCTGTCCCTCGCCGTGCCCGCCGGAACCGAGGTGGTGCTGCGCGGCCTGGCCGTCGGCACCGGCGCCGCCGGGCACTGGCTGCTCAGCGGCGAGCAGCTCGAGCTGGCCGCGCCGGTCACGCTCGGCCAGCTCGGTGACCGGCTCGATGAGATGCTTGCCGCCGCATCGCGTCCGGGCGCGCCGCCGCCGCCCGACGCGCCCGACACAACGGCCCTCGGCTGGCCCGATACCGCCCCGGCCGATGGATCCGATGCGGCCTCGCTCGGCTGGCCGGATGCCCTGTGACCGTCAAGCGGCGCACCGGGCGCAGGGTGGCCATTAGCCTCCTGTGGACGGTCACCGCGATTCTGGTCCTGCTCGGCGTCCTGATAGCGGCGGGCGGTGCCGCCAGCGCCGGCCTGGTGTTCGTGTTCCTGCTCGCGGTGTTCACCGGGTCGGCGGCGATGGCGGTGGCCAGGACCGGCCGCGACGCGCATGCCGCCGGGCTGGCAGGGGCCTCAGGGCGCCGGGTGCGGCGGCATGCGGCGCTGCCGAAGTTTGCCGAGCCGGCCGCGCGGGTCGAGACCGGCGGGTCACTCCTGACGCTTCCCGACGTCGGGCTGCCGACCCGCTACATCGAACGGCACTCCAGTTCCCTGTCGTCGGCGGACCGATCGGCCTGCTGCTGCTCGCCGGCAGTGTGGCGGCCTCGGTCGTCATCGGCTACAGCGCACAGGGACTGACGATACCGATCGCAACCTTCTCCGGGCTGTTCAGCCTGCTCGTGCTGATCGACCTGCCGAACGGAATCAAGATCGCCGGCGGGCGGTTCACGGTCGGTGCGTTCGGCGTGCCGCCGCGCACCCGGCTGTGGCGCCGGATCAGCGGGCCGCTTGACGCGGTACTCGAGTGGGACGTGCTGACCCCGGCGCAGGTGCGCGAGCTGAACCGGCAGCGACCGGCCAAGAGCCGGTCCGGCGGGCAGCTGCAGTACCTAGGCGACCTGAGAATGCTTGGCCGGCGCGGCGTGCTCCGCCTCGTCACCGACCGAGACTGCGTGGAGACCCGCTTTCCGGAGAACGTGCTCCGCGGCTACCTGCTCTTGCCGACCGCGGTGGCGGGCGGAGTCTGGGACGGCGTGATCCTGATCTGCACCCGCCGCCCGGCCGCGCTGGCAGCCGCGCTTGACCAGGGACTGCCTGGGCGGCGGGGCGCCAGCGAATACCGTGCCAGCAGGTGACGGAGCCTACGGCATCCGCTCGTACGCCGGCAGGGTCAGGAACTCGACGTAATCGTCGGCCAGCGCGACCTCCTTGAACAGTGCGGTCGCCTCCTCGTACCTGGTCTCGTTGTAGGCGTCACCGAGTTGCGCCTGGATAGCCGCGAGTTCCTCGGTGATGATCAGTTCGGCGAGGTCCTTCGTGACGACGGGCCCGTCGGCGAGCGCCACGTCGTTGTGCAGCCACTGCCAGACCTGAGAGCGGGCGATCTCGGCAGTCGCCGCGTCCTCCATCAGGTTGAAAATGGCCACGGCGCCGGTGCCGTCCAGCCAGCTGGCTAGGTACTGCAGTCCGACGCTGATGTCGTTGCGCAGGCCCGCCATGGTGATCGCGCCGGGAGTGGCCTTGACGTCGAGCAGTTCCGCCGCAGTCACGTGCACGTCGTAACGCTGCCTGCCCAGCTGGTTGGGCGCATCGCCGAGAACGCTGTCGAACACCTCACGGCAGATCGGCACGAGGTCCGGGTGCGCGACCCACGAGCCGTCGAATCCGTCGGTCGACTCGCGGGTCTTGTCCTCGCGGACCTTGGCCAGTGCTCGTTCCGTCACCTCAGGGTCGCGCCGGTTAGGGATGAATGCCGCCATACCGCCCATCGCGTGCGCGCCCCTCGCGTGGCAGGTCTTGACGAGCAGGTTCGTGTAGGCGCGCATCATCGGCGCCGTCATCGTGACGTCGTTACGCTCAGGCAGCACGAACTCGCCGCCCCTGGTGCGGAACTTCTTGATGATGGAGAACAGGTAGTCCCACCGGCCCGCGTTCAGGCCGGCGCTGTGATCGCGCAGCTCGTAGAGGATCTCCTGCATCTCGAACGCGGCCGGGATGGTCTCGATCAGCACCGTCGCCCTGATCGTGCCCTGCGGGATGCCGAGCGCGTCCTGGGCCAGGACGAAGGCGTCGTTCCACAGCCTGGCCTCCAAGTGGCTTTCCAGCTTGGCCAGGTAAAAGTACGGCCCCTTGCCCTTTTCCAGCTGACGCCCGGCGCAATGGGTGAAATAGAGCGCGAAGTCGACGAGGCTGCCTGAGGCGCGCTCGCCGTCGATCAGCAGATGCTTTTCTGGCAGATGCCATCCCCGCGGCCGGACCACGATCGTGGCCAGCTCGTCATCGGGCCGCAGGCGGTAGGACTTGCCTTCCTCGCTGGTGAAGTCGATCTTCCGGTCGAGCGCGTCCTTCAGGTTCAGCTGCCCGGTGATCATGTTGTCCCACAGCGGTGTGTTGGCGTCCTCGAAGTCGGCCAGCCACACCTTGGCGCCCGAGTTCAGCGCGTTGATCGTCATCTTCCTGTCGGTCGGCCCCGTGATCTCCACCCGCCGGTCGACGAGGCCGGGAGCGGGCGGGGCGACTTGCCATGAGGTGTCGCTGCGGATCGACTCCGTGCTGGTCAGGAAGTCGAGCATCGCTCCGGCGGACAGTTCCTGCTGGCGATCTGCCCTTGCCGCGAGCAGGTCGACGCGGCGGAGGCCAAGTTCGCGGTGGAGCACGGCGATCAGGTCAAGCGCCTCAGGGGTGAGGATCTCGTCGTACCGGCTGCCGGACGGGCCGGCTATCTCCACGCCATTCACGTGTCCCATGCTCCCTTGCTCGGCCGCGGGGGTCCGGGGGTCGTCCCCGTGTTAGCGCTGGCTGGCCGCTTGCTGTACCCGACCGTAGCCCATAGGCCTGCGCCGCCACAGCCCCGACTCGCACCACCGCTCGGGCCGTGCGTATCGCCTGATTACGGGCGGGAACGAGGTGTGACCGTGGTACCCGCGGCCTCCTGGCGAGGGCGGTCGGGCGGCTGCTTGCGGGGTCGGGCACAGGATCGGCCGGCCGCGTGTTATTCAGGTGAGGACGAATGTTTTCCGTGGCACCATCGAGACCGGCTCCCGTTAGCAGGCGGGTACCGGGTTATGTACTGATTTACTGCCCAGAGGTGGCATGCATTTATGACGGCTGTACCGAGCGACTCTTCCGACCGCGACGAGATCTGGGAGACGGACGAGGCCGGCGACGGTGAGCTTGACCTGGAGCAGCGGCATGCGCTGCGGCGCGTGGCCGGGCTGTCGACCGAGCTCCAGGACGTCAGCGAAGTCGAGTACCGCACCCTGCGGCTTGAGCGGGTCGTGCTCATGGGCGTCTGGACTGACGGCACGCTCGCGATGGCGGAGAACTCGCTGCGCGAACTGTCGCTGCTGGCGGAGACCGCAGGATCGCTGGTACTTGACGCCCTCGTACAGCGCCGCAGCCGGCCGGACGCCGCCACCTACGTCGGCGCCGGGAAGGCGCGCGAACTAGCCGAGATCGTGGCCGCGCACGACGCAGACACCGTCATCTGCGATGGCGAACTCACCCCCGGCCAGCTGCGCAGCCTGGAAGGCACGGTCAAGGTCAAGGTCGTTGACCGGACCGCGCTGATCCTGGATATCTTCGCCCAGCACGCCCGGAGCAAAGAGGGCAAGGCCCAGGTTGAGCTGGCCCAGCTGCAGTACCTGCTGCCGAGACTCCGCGGCTGGGGCGAGTCGCTGTCCAGGCAGGCAGGCGGCCGAGTAGGCGGTAGCGGCGGCATCGGCACTCGCGGACCAGGCGAGACCAAGATCGAGACCGACCGGCGGCGGATCCGGGCGAGGATCGGCAAGCTGCGGCGTGAGATTGCCGACATGTCCGTGGGCCGTGAGGTCCAGCGCGGTCAGCGGCGGCGGGGCGAGGTCCCGTCGGTAGCGATCGCCGGTTACACCAACGCCGGAAAGTCCACCCTGCTGAACAGGCTGACCGGCGCCGACGTCCTGGTGGACAACTCGCTGTTTGCCACCCTCGACCCGGCGGTGCGGAAGGCAAGGACGCCGTCGGGCCTGCCGTTCACGCTGACCGACACCGTTGGTTTCGTCCGGCACCTGCCGCATCAGCTCGTCGACGCGTTCAGGTCCACGCTCGAGGAAGTGGGCGACGCCGACCTCATCCTGCACGTCGTGGACGGCTCGGACGCCGACCCGAGGTCGCAGCTGGCCGCCGTCAGGGAGGTGCTGGCGGAGGTGGGCGCGGCCGACGTGCCGGAGCTGGTCGTGATCAACAAGGCCGACGCGGCCGACAGCATCGAGCTGGAGGGACTGCAGCTGGCCGAGCGGCAGTCCGTGATCGTATCGGCGCGCACCGGCGAAGGCCTCGACAAGCTGCTGGCCGAAGTCGAGCGCCTGCTGCCACGCCGCCAGCGCGAGGTGACTGTGGTGATCCCTTATGACCGGGGTGACCTGGTGTCGAGGGCCCACGACGAGGGCGAGGTGCTGTCGGTCCGGCACGGCGGGTCAGGCACGGAGCTAACCGCGAGGATCCCGCTGGGGCTGGCGGCCGAGCTCGAGCAGTTCGCAGTATCTGCGGCGCGGCCGTAAGCGCTAATCGCGTACGCAAGGTCGCTGCACGCGAGGGTGCACGCGAAGATGCAATTGCGTCCCGGCACCGCGCTGCGTTTTCCGGCCTATAACGAGCCTTTTGCAAACGATTTCTTAAGGGCAGGGAAAGATGGCAGGAAGCCTGCCGGAAGGCACAGCGGCTAAGCGCGTCCGGCCAGCCCAGGGTGCATGCTCGCAGTCCTCGGCGATCGCAGCGATGCGCTTGGGCGGGCGCGCCGGACACCGTCGGGCGAACTGCGGTCCGCTACTATGCGTGGCCGACGGCAAATGCTCGTGGGCAAGTCCTTGCCTTATACGGCCCTTTACAGGGATCCACTTGTGCAATACCGTGACTCAACCGATATGTTAGTGGCGGCGTCTGCACCGAACGAAAGCGAAGTGCATGGCGTTACGGCTTTTCAGGCATTAAGCCCGGACCATCCCGCATTTCTGGCGTTCGGTAGGAGAGGCTCCATGGCGGCTCGAGGTCCCGCTGACGGCGGCGGCTCGGGGCTGGACGGTGCCTTGTGACGATCCGGCTGATGACCAACATCGGGCGGCTGTGGACCGGCTCCGAGGTGTGGAGCAACGCTGCCATCGTCACGCAGGACGATCGGATTGCCTGGATCGGCCCCGCGTCCGAGCTGCCGGCCAGCGTGCCCGGCGTGATACGCGACATCGTCGACGTCGACCACGTGGAGAACCTCGGCGGTGCTCTGGTCACGCCCGGCCTGATTGACGCCCATACGCACCCTGTTTACGCGGGCAACCGCTGGGCCGAACTCGCGATGCGGTCCGGGGGCTCGTCGCAGTCGGAGATCGTCGCCGCGGGCGGCGGCGTCGCCTCGACTGTCACCGTCACGAGGGGCACCGATCCGTGGACGCTGTGCAGCGGCGTGCGCGAGCGGCTTCGCTCCTGGCTGCGCGCGGGGACGACCACGGTGGAGGCCAAGACCGGTTACCACCTGACCAGGGATGGCGAGCTAGCCGACGTGCGGCTGCTCAGGTCGCTCGAGAACGAGCCAGGCATGCCCAGGGTGCACGTGACCTTCCTGGCCGCCAATGCCGTGCCGCCCGAATACTTCGGCAGGCGCGCCGACTACGTCGATGCGGTCGCGAGCTGGTGCGCTGATGCAGCCGCAGCGGGCGCCGACAGCATCGACGCGCACTGCGGCGACGGCCGGTTCTCGGCCCGCGAGGCGGGCTGGATCCTCGGCAAGGGCCGGGCCGCAGGGCTGCTGCCGCGGCTGCACGCCAGCGGGGGCGAGCGCGGTGGAGCGGCGATCCTGGCCGCCGAGCTCGGCTGTGCCTCCGCGGACATCTTGCAGGACGCGACCGACGACGACGTGGCCGCGCTGGCAAAGTCGGGCGTCGCCGCCGTGGTCTGCCCGGCTCAGGTGCCCGACGGCAAGCGACCGCCACCGGTCAGGACGCTGCTGGACCGGGGCGTGCCGGTCGCGCTCGGGTCCGGCCACGCGCCGGGGGCGAACGGGATCACCTCGATGCCGCTGGTCATCAGCCTGGCCATCGCGAACTTCGGGATGAGCGTGACCGAGGCGCTGCGGGCTGCGACGGTCGGCGGGGCTCGGGCGCTGCGTGCACCCGACCGGGGCACGATGGCCCGCGGGCGGCTTGCCGACATCGTGGCCTGGGACGCCGACCACGAGGGCGCCTTCGGATGGTCGTACGGCGTGAAGCCCATCCGGATCTGGCGCGGCAGCGAGCCCGTTACGGAGTGACCCTGGCCTAAGCATCACCGGTACCGGATGACACAGCGTGCTCACCGGGCGCCCGATTTTAGATCGCCGGCTGGTTCGTGGCATGCTGCGAGCATGAAATCGGGCTCGGCGCGCGGGGGGGCAGATCCCGGATCAGACCGGGTGGCACCGGACGCCGCGGTCCTGATCGTGGGCGAGGAGGAGTTGCTGGTCGAGCGTGCAGTCAGCGCGGCGATCAGCGCCGCTGGCCTCGCCCCGGCCGCCCAATCCGCGCCCGACCAGGCACCTGCCGCTGGCGGCGTCCCCGACCTGCATGACGTGGCCGCGGCCGGGCTGGGCCCGGGCGAGCTCACCGCGCTGACGGCGCCATCCCTGTTCGGCGGCGGCTGCGTGGTCCTGGTCCGGTCGGCCCAGGATGCGGGAAAAGAGGTCACCGCCGAGCTGGTCCGGCTGGCCGAGTCGCTCCCGCCCGACGTGACGCTGATCGTCACGCACTCCGGCGGCGCGAAGAACAAGCCGCTGCTAGCCAGCTTGGTCAGCGCGGGCGCGCGGCGCGTAGATTGCCCGGTCATCAAGCGGTTCAGCGACCGGATGGATTTCCTGCGCGGAGAGTTCGGCCGCGCCGGGCGCAGAGCCGATGACGGCGGGCTCCGGGCGTTGCTCGATGCGGTCGGAACCGACCTGCGCGACCTGGCAGCCGCCTGCAGCCAGCTCGCCGCGGACACTACGGGCGTCATCGGCCAGCAGACGGTGGCGCGTTACTACCGCGGCCGCGCCGAGGCCACGGGATTCTCGGTCGCGGACCGGGCTTGCGAGGGCAGCCTGACGGCCGCGCTCGAGCAGCTGCGCTGGGCCCTGGCGACCGGCACCTCCCCGGTCCTCATCAGCAGCGCGCTCGCAGCGGGCCTGCGCACGCTCGGACTGGTCGGGTCGGCCGGCCGCGGCCTGAGCTCGAACGCACTGGCCGCGGACCTGGGCATGCCGCCGTGGAAGATTGACAAGGCCCGGCAGCAGCTGCGCGGCTGGAACGCCGCGGGCCTGGCCGCCGCGCACGCCGCGGTCGCGGAAGCCGATGCGCAAGTCAAGGGAGAGGCCGCCAGCGCGGGGTACGCGCTGGAGCGGGCCATTACCACCATTGTGGCCTGCCGGGCGCAGGCGTAGGCGTTCCGCGCCGGCCGTGTGCTGCCGGTAAAAATTCCGGCATTTCTCATGCAACGCGCGACAGCTTTTCGGACGTCATAGTCATTATTGGGTATTCGCTCGCTGGGTCTCAGTGAGTAGCCAGGCAGTAGCCGGCTGGTATCCCAACGAGGAATGTACACGGGGAAAGTAGGTGGCTCGCGGGTGGTTGACAGCCATGCCAGCGATCCTGCATATGCCGCCCAGCTGGGGTGGACGGTAGCGCCGGCTGCCGCTCAAGCTGAGCGAGTCGAGCCGGCCGTGAGCCCGGAGATGAGGCTTCTCCGTCCGGCTGACGATGTCGACTCGCCAGAAGTGACGGTCCTGATACCAGCCGTCAACGAGGAGGCGACGATCACCGAGTTCGTCGCCTGGTGCCACGACGGCCTCCGCGCGGCCGGCACCATCGGCGAGATTCTCATCGTCGATAGCTCGACCGACAGGACGGCCGAGCTTGCGCTGGCAGGCGGCGCACGCGTGCTGAAGACGCCCAAGCGCGGACTCGGCCGCGCCTACATCGACGCACTGCCGTTCATCCGCGGCAAGTACGTGATCATGGGCGATGCCGACTGCACGTACGACTTCCGGCAGATCGGGCCGTTCGTCGCCGCGATGCGGAGCGGCACCGAGTACGCGATGGGCTCGCGCTGGAAGGGGTCGATCGAGCGCGGCGCAATGCCGGCGCTGCACCAGCATGTCGGCACGCCGGTTACGACCTGGATCCTCAATCGGCTGTACGGCAGTCACTTCAGTGACATCCACTGCGGGATGCGCGGCATTACGCGGGCCGCGCTGTACCGGATGGGGCTGGAATCGCAGTCCTGGGAGTATGCCTCCGAGATGGTCCTCAAGTCGGTCCGGATGGGGCTGGCGACGACCGAGATCCCGGTGACGTTCTACAAGGACCGCAACGGGCGGCTGTCGCACCACAAGCGGGCGGGCTGGTTCTCCCCGTTCCAGGCGGCGTGGATAAACCTGCGGGCCATGTTCGTTCACGGCGCCGAGTTCTTCCTGTTCAAGCCCGGCATCGCGTTGCTCTCGCTGGGCCTGCTGCTCACTTTGCCGCTCAGCGTCGGCAACATCACGATCGGTCCGGTTACCTTCAGCCTGTACTGGATGCTGATCGGCCTGACGATGTCGGTGCTCGGCCTGCAGAGCATTTTCTTCGGGTGCCTGGCCGCGGTGTTCCTCGACTACACCGGCCGGGCGCGACAGCGCTGGCGGCAGGTGTTCGGCTATACCGGCACCGTGCTGGCGAGCGGCCTGCTGTTCGCCCTGGGCTTCGGGCTGTCTGTCGCGGTCCTCGTCCACTACGTGACGCATGATTTCTCGCTGCCCTCGCCGGCCTCTGTCATCGATCACCTCGGCATCGTCGGCCTGATGTTCATGATCATGGGGTTCTCCACGTTCTGCTTCACGCTGCTGCTGCACGCCACCGAGGTCCATTACGGAGATCGCAGTGATGTGGAGGCCGTCGGGTGACGTTCTCGAAGACCTTCGTCCAGGAATCTGTCGACGTGCTGACGTCGATCGATACGGACGCGATCGAACGGGTGGCAGAGGGCCTGGCGGCGGTCCGCGACCGTGGCGGCCGGCTCTTCATCCTCGGCGTCGGAGGCTCGGCCGGACATGCGTCGCATGCCGTCAACGACTTCAGGAAGATCTGCGGCTTCGAGGCCTACACGCCAACTGACAACGTCTCCGAGCTGACCGCGCGGGCCAACGACGAGGGCTGGGACACCACGTTCGCCGAGTGGCTGCGCGGGTCCAGGCTCGGTGAGCGGGACGGCCTGCTCGTGTTCTCGGTCGGTGGCGGGAACGCGGCGAAGAACGTGTCAACCAACATCGTGTCGGCCCTCGGCCTCGGGCGCGAGCGCGGCTGCTCGATCTTCGGTGTCGTCGGCCGCGATGGCGGGACGACCGCGGAGGTCGCGGATGCCTGCGTGATCATCCCGCCGCTGTACGCCGACCACATCACGCCGCACACGGAGGGCCTGTGCGCGGTGATCTGGCACCTGCTCGTCTCGCACCCGGCGCTCGCGAAGGTCTCGACGCGGTGGGAGTCACTCCGATGACGGCCCAGGCTATGCGGCGGATCTGCATCGTCGGAGGAGCCGGCTTTATCGGCAGTCACTTCGTCGATCGGCTGCTCGCCAGCCGGGTGACAGAGTTCGTTACCGTCTATGACAATTTTTCCTCGGGTCGTCTCTGGCACCTGGACGCACACCAGGCCGACCCTCGGCTCGCCGTGCTCCGGGCCGACGCGGCCGACCTGGACGCGCTGGCGGCGGCCGCGGCCGGGCACGACACGATCATCCACCTGGCGTCGAATCCCGACATAGCTCGCGCGGTGACCGAGCCGGCGGTGGACTTCGATCAGGGCACGCTGCTGACGAACCACGTCGCGGAGGCCGCCCGCCGCGCCGGCGTGGGGCTGGTCCTGTACGCGTCCGGCAGCGGGGTCTACGGCGATCTTGGTGAGGTCGAGGCAACCGAGGACCACGGGCCGCTGATCCCGGTGTCGACGTACGGGGCGAGCAAGCTGGCGGGCGAGGCGCTGCTGGCCTCCTACGCGGCCATGTTCGGCGTGACCGCGCGCGCGTTCCGGTTCGGCAACGTCGTCGGCCCGCGCCAGACGCACGGGGTCGGTTACGACTTCGTCCGCCGCCTGCTCGCCGACCCCGACCGGCTGCGCATCCTCGGCGATGGCCGGCAAAGCAAGTCCTACATCCACGTCGACGACGTGATCGAGGCGGTCCTGCTGGTCGCGCGGCTGGCCGCCGGGCCGTTCGCGGTGTTCAACGTCGCCACCGGCGACTACGTGACGGTGACCGAGATCGCTCAGCTGGCCATCGACGTCGTCGGCCTGCCGGCCGGACGCACCCGGCTGGAATACTCCGGCGGCGACCGCGGCTGGCAGGGCGATGTTCCCGTGGTCCGCATCAATACCGACCGGATCCGCGCGCTCGGCTGGAAGAACGAGCGGACCGCGCGCGAGGCGCTGCGTGCGTCGATGCAGTCGATGCTGGCCGATGCGCGAGACGGGCGGTTCGGCCAGTGAGGGCCGGGCCCGGGCGGCCGGCCGTATTCCTTGACCGGGACGGCGTACTCAACGAGGCTTTCGTCCGCTACGGCGTGCCCACGCCGCCCGGCGACGTCAGCGAGTTCAGGCTGTTGCCCGGCGTCCAGGACGCGTGCGCGGCGTTGAAGAAGTCCGGGTTCGCGCTGATCGTCGTCACCAACCAGCCCGACATCGCCCGCGGCACGCAGACCCGCGCTGAGGTCGACCGGATCCACGACCGGCTCCGCGGCCTGCTGCCGGTGGACGAGATCTGCGTATGCCCGCACGACGATGCCGACGACTGCTCGTGCCGCAAGCCCAGGCCGGGAATGCTGCTCGACGCCGCTGACCGGCTCGGCCTTGATCTTGCCCGGAGCGCAAGCGTCGGAGACCGCTGGCGCGACGTGGAAGCCGCGAACCGCGCGGGAGTCGCGGCCATCTACGTGAAGTCCGGATACAACGTGACGTTTGAGCCGGAGCCGACCGGTGCGCACGTCGCCGTCGCGGACCTGCCCGAGGCGGCGGCCTGGATTCGGGGGCAGGAATGGACAGCGGGGGGCATGCGATGACGGCGGATCTCGAGCTGAAGGCGGTCAAGGTCTACGCCGACGGAGCCGACCTGGAAGCCATGCTCGAGCTGGCCCGCTCACCGCAGATCGCGGGCTTCACCACGAACCCGACGCTGATGCGAAAGTCGGGCGTGACCGATTATGAGGGATTCGCGCACAAGCTGCTTGACCACATCAGCGATCGTCCGGTCTCGTTCGAGGTATTCGCGGACGACCACGACGAGATGCTGCGGCAGGCGCGGCGCATCGCGTCCTGGGGCGGCAACGTCTACGTCAAGATTCCGGTCACCGACACCACGGGCGCCAGCACCGCGGAGGTCGCGCGCGAGCTGGCCGAGTCCGGCGTGCACCTGAACGTGACCGCGCTCATGACGGTCGGGCAGGTCAAGGTGGTCGCGGCCGCCCTGGCCGGCGGCCCGGCCGCGATCATCTCCGTGTTCGCCGGCCGGATCGCCGATACCGGACGCGACCCGATCCCGCTGATGCAGGCCGCGCTGGCCGCCATGGCGCCCTACCGCCAGCTCGAACTGCTGTGGGCGAGCCCGCGAGAGATCCTCAACGTGCGCCAGGCCGACGATATTGGCGTCCACATCATCACGGTCACTCCCGACCTGCTGAAGAAGCTCGCGCTCTTCGGCCGCGACCTGGACGAGTACTCGCTGGAGACGGTCCGCATGTTCTACAACGACGCCGCGATGGCGGGCTACCTCCTGTGATCATCACCAGATCGCCGCTGCGCATCACTCTCGGCGGCGGCGGCACTGACCTGCCCTCGTACTACGGGCAGTTCGGCGGGTTCGTGCTGTCGGCTGCCATCTCGAAGTACATCTTCATCTCGATCAACCGCACGTTCACGCCGGATTACTTCCTCAAGTACTCGGCGCTGGAGCGGGTCGAGCATCCCGACCAGGTCGATCACCCGATCATTCGCGAGGTGCTCCGCGCGCACGACATCGGGCCGTCAGTGGAGATCGTCAGCATGGCTGACATCCCGTCTGGCACCGGGCTTGGCTCTTCTGGCGCGTTCACCGTGGGCCTGCTGCGGGCGGTGTACGCATTCGAGCGCGACCACGCTGCCCTGGGCGACCTGGCCGATGAGGCGTGCGCCATTGAGATCGAGCGGCTCGGCCGCCCGGTTGGCAAGCAGGACCAGTACATCGCCTCCTTTGGCGGGATCAAGTGCCTCGGCTTCGGCCGCGGCGGCGAGGTCGAGGTGTCTCCGTTGGCGATCTCCACCGACACGATGCACGATCTCGAGGAGCATCTGCTGATGTTCTTCACCGGCTATTCCCGTGACGCCGACCGCGTGCTGACCGAGCAGAAGACCCTGTCCGAGGCCGGCGACGCGCAGATGATCGACAACCTGCACTTCGTGAAGGACCTCGGGCTGCGTACCAAGGAAGCGCTGGAGCAAGGCGATACCGAGGGCTTCGCCGCGCTCATGCACGAGCACTGGGAGCACAAGAAGAAGCGCTCTGCCTCGATGTCCAACGGCAACATCGACCGCTGGTACCTGCTGGGCCGGGAGGCCGGCGCGCTCGGCGGCAAGCTGGTAGGCGCGGGCGCCGGCGGCTTCCTGCTCTTCTACACCCGCGACCCGCGCGGTCTGCGGCAGGCCATGGCGGCCGAGGGACTCACCGAAGTACGGTTCACCTTCGATCACGACGGCAGCACCGTGATCGCCCGCGACTAGGCGCCGCCGTGCAGTGCGTGATCCTTGCAGGCGGCCTCGGCACCCGGATGTGGCCGGAGACCCACACCGTGCCGAAGACACTGCTGCCGGTGGCCGGCCAGCCCTTCGCCGCCTACCAGCTGGCCTGGCTGGCGGACTCGGGCATCAACGACGTCGTCTACTGCATCGGTCATCTCGGCGGGCAGATCCGGGCGTTCGTGGGGGACGGCAGCGGGTGGGACGTGTCCGTCCGCTATGTGGACGAGTCGGACCAGCTGCGCGGCACCGCCGGTGCGCTGCGCCTGGCCCTGGACTCGGGAGCGCTGGAGGACGACTTCCTCGTTCTCTACGGCGACTCGTGGCTCCAGGTCGACCCGGCCGCCGTGCTGCAGGTGCTGCGGGAGGGCGGCGAGCCTGCGCTGATGACCGTGTTCCGCAACGACGGCCGCTGGGACGCAAGCAACGTCGTGCTCGACGGCACCCGCGTCCTCAGGTACGCGAAGGGGCTGGCAAACCCGCCGCCGGAGATGCAGTGGATCGACTACGGGCTGCTGGCCATGCGCCGCCTGGTCATCGCCGAGCGGGTGCCGGCCGGCCAGCCCTTCGACCTCGCGCCGGTGTGCGCGAGCCTTGCCACGCAGGGCCTGCTGGCGGGTCTGGAGGTCAGCTCGCGTTTCTACGAGATTGGCTCGGTATCGGGTCGCAACGAGCTCGAGGCCGTCCTCAGCGCGCGTCGGGCGCGCTGAGGCCTGCGAGCCCAGCGGCCCCGCCTGCCACCGCCTAGCTGGCCACGCCAGAAAGCTGAAGCTCGGTGATCGGCGACCCGCCAGTCTGCGATATGAACAGCTCACGCGACTGATAGCCGTACCACTGCAGGCAGCTGCCAACTCGCAGCCCGACACTGCGGCCGCCGGTCGGCAGGACCTTCGCCAGGATCTGGTACGGACCTGGCGGGAGCCGTTCGTCGGACACGATGATCGCGGAATTCCCGATGACCCGGTCGGCGCGCAGCGTCATCAGGTCAAAGTCGGTAAGTCTCAGGCCTACCGGAAGCTTTACCTCTTCTTCCCGCCAGGCCGGCGTGCTTGCAATCGAGACCCTGCCCGCGATAGGTGCCGCGATCCGGCCGCGGCCGCCGCCGGGCAGCCGGAGTACGCCAGCTGACAGGGCGCCGGGCTCGCCGATGATCGGGTGCAGCGCGCCGTCGGCCGTCACGGCGTACACGGTGATCCGGGCGCCGGGCGGCGCGATCGTCGCTGCAGCGAATGTGACGGTGCCATGTCCCTGAGTTCTCGGCCACGCGAGGCGCAGCACGGCCCGGCCGCTAGCCAGCACGAAATGGCTGACTGACTGGTGCCCTGGGCTGCCGGTGACCCAGCCGTCCAGCGAGACCGTTCGGCGCATGCCGAGCGAAGTGACCGGCAGGTCTACGGAATGCCCTGACGGCGGCGAGCTCAGGAAGTTCGGCGTCGCGCCCCAGTTGCACGCTCCGCCGGAGAACCAGAGGTTACTGGTAACGGCCTGGCCCGCGATCTGCGGAACGTGCGGCCTCAGGCCGTCGCGCAGCAGGAGCAGCACTCCGTCGACCTCCAGGAACGGCCGGTAGTGGTGCAGGATGTAATCGCTGACCTCGTAATGGCGGACGTTGTTGCCCAGTCCGTCCCAGCCGGACAGGCCCATGCCGTAGCTGCCGTGCCCGAACAGGATGCTCTTGAAGATCACTACATCCGGGGCGCTGCGCCGGAGGTCGGCGACCAGCTGCTGCTGCCCGTACGGCGTCATGGCCATGCTCACGTGCACGAACGCAGTGGCGGGGCGCCGGGCCAGCAGAAAGTAGATGTAGCCCAGGCTGTTGGTCATGTCAAACACGGGAGAGTTCGGGCCGCCGTTCGCGTCGAGCGAGGCAGTCAGGTCGCGCAACAGCGTCGCGTTCACCGCGCCCGGCTTGACGTACCCGAGCCGCGGGATGGTGGGCTCGGCCGTCGCTGTCGCGTGCTCCCTGGACGGCAGCGACTTGGCCGCTGCCAGCGCCGGGACGCCCTGGCCGAGCACGGCGAACGCGACGAAGGCCGCCGTCAGCCCCGCGGTCAGCGGGTACCTCGCCGCAAGCCGGCGTCGCAGCTGGCTGGCCCCGCTGGCGCGGCTGGCCAGAGCCCGCAGCCGGTCATCCGCCATGGTCAGGCCCTTGCCCAGCCAGAGCAGGACGAGCGGCACTGAGTTGGCGAGGACGTAGTCGATGTGCGAGGTGTCGAACCGGCCAATCGCCTCCTCGCCGTAGAGCGCCACAAATCCGGCCGCCGCGACCGTCGTCCAGTCAAAAGCCGACCAGGACCTGCCGCCGCGCACCCGGGCGACGGCTGCCCAGAATGTGGCCACCACGAGCGCGAGAACGATCGCGTATTCGACGAGGGCGGCCCGGCTTGAATGCAGCGGACGGGCTCCCTCAGCGGCGTGGTCGGGCACGAACAGCCTGTAGTACTCGATCCAGTCGCCCACCGCGTGATGGGCGGCCAGGAACACGACCCAGGCAGCCAGCAAGACCAGGCCGGCGACGGCGCACGAGAGCGTTCGCCGTAGGGAGCGCCAGATCCCTCGGTCCCGGTCCCAGTGCGTGAGGTCTGCGGCGACCACCACGGCCAGCGACGAGATTGCCAGGTAGCTGGTCTCGGGCACGAGGACGATCTCGCCGAGCAGCGCGAGCATGAAGCCGGCGCACCACAGCGGGCTCTCGCGACGCAGCGCCTCGCCGAGCAGCACGAAGATCAGCGGGATCACTATGAACCGGGCGTCGACGACACCCGTGTTCCGGCCGAAGGCCAGGATCAGGAGAGCCAGGCTGGCCAGGAACCAGCCATTTCCGCGAGCCAGCCAGACGGCGAACAGGTAGATGACGACGAAGGTCATCGGCTGGACGATGACGTCGGTTCCGGCGACGCCACCCCACCGCGTGGCCCCGAACTCGGCGAACCCGATGGTGGTCTGCAGGGCATCGGGCCACAGGCCATGGATGAACATGAAGTCACGCCAGGGGAAGTAGCCGAGGCTGAGCAGCCGCGCGCCAACCAGGCCCATGCTGTCGTCGTAGCCTTGCAGACCTCCCTGCTCGCCTGGCAGGTAGGAGATCGCGATGAAGACGGCGCAGGCGCCGACTACCACCGCAAGCAGCCGGCCCTCGACGGCGCCGGCCGCCCGGCCGCCACGGAGCCTCAACACCGCCCACGCGATGCACACCAGAACTCCGACCGCAGCCAGCCAGCCGGGCAGCCAGGGCCAGTGCCGGACACCGTGGCCGGCCACAACCACCACCGTGTTCTGCGATATGACCCACAGGCTGCCGATTGCCGCAGCAGGGCCGGCGAAGGCGTTAACAATGGCGGTCGCCTGGCGGGGCTGAACGTGCCGGAGAACGGTCAGCGCGGCGGCGAGCACTGCCGTGACTACGACATAGGCCACGCCCGCCAGCAGGCCGTCCGATGTGACGGTTTGATGCGAACTTGTCGACCGAGCACTCACCGCCAGCACCAGCACGGCCGCTGGAAGCAGGACGCGAGCCCCGGCGGCGAGCACATCCCCCAGCGCGAGCGGCTCGCCGTCGCCCTGCTCGGCGCGGATGTCCAGCATCCGGCCAGTGGTCCTGCGCTTTCGCGCGGCCGGCGCTCGTCGCAGTGGCCCGCGCCATGCGAGCAGGCTGTAAATGATCAGCGTCCCGACAGGGAAGGCGTAAACGAGCAGGTGGTAGGCCGTGTAATCCGGCACGTAGTTGAAGTCGTGGTAGCTCGGGTAGCCAAGAGTGCCGGTCGTCCCGGTCAGCTGGCGCGGTCGCCTGGCCCAGTACGCGTCACAGGCGGCGGCGGACACGGCGACACTGATCAGGAACCTTGCGACAATCTTGACGTACTCAGACAGCGCGCGGGTTGCCGGCTCGGGCGCGGTGAGCGCCGCAGGCGTCGTGGAAGTAGGGCTCGCCAACGTGCCCCCGTTTTCGCCGCCGGCGCGGACTGGTGAGCTTCGGATCTGGCCCCGGCCAACCCAGGATATTTGCCTCTGCACGAGATTCGACGGATTTGGGGGAGGCAGGGGCAATAAATGACACGTCGATGACCTCGAACGGATGCCCCCAGGGCAGGCACGGCAAGCCCGCTAGCGCGCGCCGGGCAGCTGCGTGACGTCGATTGTGTGGGTGACCTCTATCGCGCTCGCGAGCCGCCTGTCGTGGGTGACGAGCACCAGCGTGGCCGAGTAAGCCCGAAGAGCCTGCTCAAGCTGCTCGATCGCCTCGATGTCGAGGTGGTTCGTCGGCTCATCAAGGACCAGGAAGTTCACCCCGCGTGCCTGCAGCAGGGCCAGCCCAGCCCTGGTCCGCTCGCCCGGCGACAGCCCGGCTGCCGGTCGCAGGGCGGCATCCCCGCGCAGGCGGAACTTGGCCAGCAGTGTCCTGGCTGCCTCCGGGCTGAGCCCGGCGGCTTCCTGGACGACCAAGGCCACGGGCGCTTGCGTAGCGAAGTCGCGCCGGGTCTGGTCAAGCTCGCCAACTACGACGCTCGGTCCGATGTAGCGCCGGCCGTCCTGCAGCGCCGTCCGGCCGATAAGAGCATCGATCAGCGTCGTCTTGCCCGAGCCGTTGGGACCGGTGATCCTGACCCGGTCGGCGGGCCCGATCGTCAGGTTAAGCGGGCCGAGCGTGACCTCACCGCGGCTTACCACGGCGCCGGTCAGGCTCGCGGCCACGGCGCCGGCGCGGCCGGCCTCCGCGATCTGGAGCTGCAGGTGCCATGGCTCGCGCACCTCGTCAGGCGCGTCCGCCTCCAACCGGGCCAGGGCCCGGTCCGCCTTGGCCGCCTTGGCGCCGGTCTTCTCTGCGCTGGCGATGTGGGCGGCCTTGACGTTCTTGTCCGGGTCGGCCTGCCAGCGCGGGTTGGCTGCGCGCTGCGCCCCCGATCGTGACCACTGCCGCTGCATCCTGGCCGTCTCGGTCAGCTTGTCCCGCTCGCTCTCGTAGACCGCATAGGCGTCCACCGCGCGTCGCCTGGCGAGCTCGCGCTCCGCGACGTAGGCATCCCAGCCGCCCGCATACAGGCTGGAGTGCCGGCTGAACTCATCCAGCTCGAGGATCTGGCTCGTGACCGCGCCCAGCAGCGCCCGGTCGTGGCTGACCAGGGCCAGCCCGGCTCGGAGCCGGAGGAGATGCCGCTCAAGCAGTGCCAGCCCCGCGTCGTCCAGATCGTTGGTCGGCTCATCGAGCAGCAGGATGTCGGGCTGAGCGAGCAGGACGGCCGCGAGGCCGAGCCGGGCTTGCTGGCCGCCGGAGAGCTGACCGGCGTCGCGGTCGAGCAGCGCCTGGTCCAGCCCCAGTTCGGCTGCGACTGCGGTCATCCGCTCCGGCAGGTCGGCGCCGCCGAGCGCCAGCCAGCGCTGCAGTGCCTCGTCGTAGGCGTCATCGGCGCCGTGGTCACCGCGGGCAATCGCGTCCGCCGCCGCGTCAAGATCGGCCTGTGCCGCGGCCACCTGAGTGCGCCGGGCAAGGTGCTCCGCCAGCGTCTCTCCTGGTCGGATATCGGGCTCCTGGGACAGCCGCAGGACGGTCGTGGCGGCCGGCGACCTGATGACTGACCCGCTGTCCGGGCCGAGCTCACCGGATAGGATCCGCAGCAGGGTGGACTTGCCGACCCCGTTCGGGGCGACGATGCCGACCCGGTCGGCGGGTCCGAGCGCGAGGCTGACGTCATCGAGGATGACGTGGCTGCCGAAGGAGAAGCTGACACTGCTCGCTGCCAGCCTGGACATGAACTGCTCCCTGACCGCGGCGCCGGGCGCCGCGGGATCTGCCCAGGTGAGCGAGCTGCGCGGGCTCAAGCCGGTCGCGCGTGGCCGCGGCGAGCCCTGGGTCGGTCGCTCGCGCGAGCCTAGGACTGGTTGAGCTGCTCAGCTCGCTTAGCGATCGCCGACTTGCGGTTGGCAGCCTGGTTCTTATGAATGACGCCCTTGCTGACAGCCTTGTCCAGCTTGACGGATGCGGCGCGCATCGCGAGCGCTGCCGCCTCCGCGTCCCCGGAGTCGGCGGCCGCACGGAACTTGCGAACCGATGTCTTCAGCTCGGACTTCACGGCCTTGTTCCGCATCCGGGCCTTCTCGTTCTGCTTGTTTCGCTTGATCTGCGACTTGATGTTTGCCACGCGAATGCCTCGTTAGGGTTTGGAGTCCAGGTGGTCGGTGGTGCCCGGCACGAGCCGAGGTGTGCCGTTGTGGCGTCGCGCCCCGTGCAGCAAACACAGCGGAAGGATCGCGGGCATGCAGGCAGCCAGCAGAAAAGAATAGCCGAGATCGTCCAGCGAGCCCAAATGCGGGGCCGCTGCGGCTCGTGGCCAGGGCATCGGGCCCGGCATGCAACGATAGACGCGATAAAGATCTACCGGGCCGCGCGGGCGGGCCGCGCCCGGTCAACGAACTAGCCCTGGCGGATACTGTGCCACCGACGTCCGAGCAGCCGACACGTCAGCTGTCCATGCCCGAGCCTGCTCACACGCCGCAGCCGATCATCCGGAATTTCTGCATCATTGCCCATATTGATCACGGCAAGTCGACGCTTGCCGACCGGATGCTGCAGCTCACCGGCGTCGTCGATGCCCGGCAGATGCGGGCCCAGTACCTGGACCGGATGGACATCGAGCGCGAGCGCGGCATCACGATCAAGAGCCAGGCGGTCCGGCTGCCCTGGCGCGGCCCCGACGGCACCCACTACGTTCTCAACCTCATCGACACGCCAGGCCACGTCGACTTCACCTATGAGGTGTCGAGGTCGCTGGCCGCCTGCGAGGGCGCCGTCTTGCTGGTGGACGCCGCCCAGGGGATCGAGGCGCAGACGCTTGCGAATCTGTACCTCGCGCTGGACGCCGACCTGCAGCTGATTCCGGTGCTGAACAAGATCGACCTGCCCGCCGCCCAGCCGGAAAAGTATGCCGCTGAGCTGGCGAATATCATCGGCTGCGACCCGTCCGAGGTGCTGCGGGTCTCGGCCAAGACCGGAGAGGGCGTTCCCGGCCTCCTGAACGCGGTCGTCGAGCTGGTTCCGCCACCGAACGGTGACCTGGACGTCCCGGCGAGGGCGCTCATCTTCGACTCGGTCTACGACACCTACCGTGGCGTAGTCACCTACGTCCGGATGGTCGACGGCAGGCTGGGCAAGCGCGAGCGGACGCTGATGCTGTCGACCAAGGCCGTACACGAGACGCTGGAGATCGGCGTGATCTCCCCGGAGCCGGTTCCGTCCGATGGGCTGGCAGCCGGCGAGGTGGGCTATCTGATCACCGGCGTCAAGGACGTCCGGCATGCCCGCGTCGGCGACACGCTCACCAGCGCGAGCCATCCCGCAACCCACGCGCTGGCCGGATACCGCGACCCCAAGCCCATGGTGTTCTCCGGCCTGTACCCGGTCGATGGCGACGACTACCCGGAGCTGCGCGACGCGCTCGACAAGCTCCGCCTGAACGACGCCTCGCTGGTCTACGAGCCGGAGACCTCGACCGCGCTCGGCTTCGGGTTCCGCTGCGGATTCCTCGGCCTGCTGCACATGGAGATCGTGAGGGAGCGGCTGGAGCGCGAGTTCGGCCTCGTGCTGATCTCCACCGCCCCGAACGTCGTCTACCGGGTGGAACTCGAGTCGGGCGCCGAAGTCATCGTTACCAACCCAAGCGAATTTCCCGAGGGCAAGGTCAGTCGCATCTTCGAGCCGGTAGTCAGGGCGACGGTGCTGGCGCCGGCCGAATACATCGGCCCGATCATGGAGCTGTGCCAGAACCGTCGCGGCATCCTGCTGGGCATGGAGTACCTGTCCGCCGACCGCGTCGAGATCCGGTACACGATGCCGCTGGCCGAGATCATTTTCGACTTCTTCGACCAGCTCAAATCGCGCACCCGCGGGTACGCCTCGCTGGACTACGAGCCAGCCGGCGAGCAGGAGGCCGACCTGGTTAAGGTCGACATCCTGCTGCAGGGCGTGCCGGTTGACGCGTTCAGCCAGATCGTGCACGCCGACAAGTCACGCGAGTACGGGCTGACGATGACGGCCAAGCTCAAGGAACTCATCCCGCGGCAGCAGTTTGAGGTGCCGATTCAGGCCGCGATCGGGTCGCGCGTCATAGCCAGGGAGAACATCCGCGCGATGCGCAAGGACGTGCTGGCCAAGTGCTACGGCGGAGACATCACCAGGAAGCGGAAGCTGCTGGAGAACCAGAAGGAAGGCAAGCGCCGGATGAAGGTCATCGGCAGGGTGGAAGTCCCGCAGGAGGCGTTTGTCGCGGCCCTGTCGACCGAGCAGGCGCCGGACAAGAAGCGGTAGCCCGGCCCGGCGCCGGTCACCCGTCAGCACGGGCGGGGGCCCCGGCCAGGATCCCGGGAAGCTGGTCGAGCCAGCTCAGCACCGCCTGCTCGTAGCCAACGCCGAACGTGACCGTGGCTCGCTGGTAGTGGTCAAGCCCGCCGTCGGCCAGGTAGGAACGGTAGGTGGCCAGCCGGCGCTCGTGGTCGGGCCGGTGGACCGCGGCCATCTCAAGCAGCCGGTCGGGTCCGAGCCAGGCCCCGAAGGCGATCGTCAGCAGGAGCGGGTAGCGGACCTGCTCTGGCGGCGGCGGCGTGGCGATCCACCTGGAGAACTCCGCGCGCCCGGCATCGGTCAGCCGGTATGGCTGCCGTGCCCGCGCGGCGGGCTCGCCCGGTTCGACCAGGCCGCGGGCCGTCAACTGGGCAAGCTCGCGGTAGACCTGACTGCGGGTCACGTGCCAGAAGTCCCCGATGATCTCGGCGGCAGCCTGGGCCAGGTCATAACCGCTGAGCTCGCCCGCATCCAGGAACCCCAGGATCGCGGCCGCCGTCGGGTTGAGCTCGTTCACTGCGGTCCTCCTTCAGCTCCTCGTCCGGCTGGACGGATCCTTATCCGGCCCTCCGTCGTGCTTGACAGTCCACTGTAGATGGTGTTGCATAAAGCACTAACCGTCCACTGTGTCATATTGAGGTGACGTCCGTGCTGACCTTGTTGCTCACGGTGCACATTTCCAGCGGCACGCTTGGTCTCCTCACCGGGCCACTCGCGATGCTCGTGCCCAAGCGGCGCGGCTGGCATCCGCGGATCGGCCGCATCTACCTCATCTGCATGGCGCTGATCTGCGCCTCCGCCATCGGCCTGACCATCATGCAACCAGCGCTGTGGTGGCTGGCAGTGATCGCCGCCGCCACCTGGGTGGCGGCACTGGCAGGCTGGCAGGTCAGGCGCAGCCGGCCGCCGGGCTGGCTGCCCTGGCACATCTCGCTGCTGTGCGGCTCGTACATCTCCCTGGTCACGGCGTTGTTTGTAGTCAACCTCGGAGTGCACGCCTTCATAGCCTGGGTGCTGCCCACCGCGGTGGGCTCGCCGCTGATAGCAAGGGCGGCGTACCGCGCCGCGACCGGGCGCTCTCGCTGGCAGGCCGTCCAGGGGCGGCCGGGCCCGAGCCAGGTGCTCCCGCCGCCACCCGAAGGCCTGCCGTCGCCCGAAGCCGCTCTGCTATCGCCTCGTAGCACTTGACACCCGGGCGTCACCCTCGTCACGGCTGACAGCCGGACGCGCCTGGCGCAGAATTGACTTCGACCGGGGTGGCCAGCGTCGGATACCGTGCTGGTCATGGGGAACGCGCGCGTTATTTCCGTGAATCGCGGCCCGGAGGCGGATCTGCTCGTCGGCGGCGAGCCCGCCAGGTCCGGAATCAACAAGCAGCCGGCGGCCGGCCAGATATTCGTCCGCGCGCTCGGGCTGGACAAGGACGAGCACGGCGACAAGGAGAACCACGGCGGCTTCGACCAGGCTCTCTACGCCTATGCCAGGGAGGACCTGGACTGGTGGACCGAGCTACTCGGCCGCGAACTGCGCAATGGGCTGTTCGGCGAGAACATCACGACGTCCGGCATCGATATCAGCGCCGCGCTCATCGGCGAGACCTGGCAAATGGGCAATGCAGTCGTCCAGATCACCGCACCGCGCATCCCGTGCGTCACGTTCCAGTCATGGATGGACGAGCCGCACTGGGTGAAGCGGTTCGCCGCAGCCCGCCGCCCAGGCGCCTACCTTCGCGTGCTCACGGAAGGCACGGTCGCGGCCGGAGATGACCTGGCCGTGCTCACCCGGCCGGAGCGCGCGGTCACGGTCGCGCAATCCATGCGCGCTTACTACGGTGACCGCGAGGTCATGCGCAGGCTGCTCGAGGTAGAGGGGCGAGGCGGCAAATGGGACGAGATCGGCGCCGCCGTGCTGAGCAGGGCCTGACGGCCGGCCCAGAGGCGAGCTGATCGTGCCGGGACAACCGCCAGACGGCGAGCCCGTACCCGCCGATGGCGGACTGCCGGAGTCCGCGGTTGAGCGCCTCGGATCCGCCCCGTTCGGCGTCTACGTTCATGTGCCGTTCTGCCTGACCAGGTGCGGCTATTGCGACTTCAACACCTACACCGCGGCCGAACTGGGGTCGGGCGCATCCCGCCAGTCGTACCCGGCACTGGCCATCGAGGAGATCCGGCTGGCCGGGCGGGTGCTGGCCGGACGCGCGGGTCCGGTGCGGACGGTGTTCTTCGGCGGCGGCACGCCGACGTTGCTGCCCCCGCAAGACCTGGCCGCAGTCCTGCGGGCCATCGACGGCGAGCTCGGCCTGGCCGCGGACGCCGAGGTCACGGCGGAAGCCAATCCCGAGACCGTCGACCAGTCGGTGCTGGCGCAGTTGCGGCAGGCCGGGTTCACCCGGATCTCGCTCGGGATGCAGAGCGCGGTTCCGCACGTGCTGGCCGTGCTAGACCGGGTGCACCAGCCGGGTCGGCCCGAGCAGTGCGTGGGCTGGGCCAGGAAGGCCGGGTTCGGACAGGTCAGCCTCGATCTGATTTACGGCACGCCGGGCGAGACCGACTCGGACTGGGAGCTGTCGCTGCGGCGGGCCATTGAGGCGGGGCCTGACCACGTCTCGGCGTACTCGCTGATCGTTGAGGACGGCACGAGGCTGGCCGCCAGGATCCGCCGCGGCGAACTGCCCGCTCCCGACGACGACGTGCTGGCCGACCGGTACCTCATCGCCGACGACATGCTCACCGCGGCGGACATGCGCTGGTACGAGGTCTCGAACTGGGCCGGGAGCGAGGCCTCGATGTGCCGGCACAACCTGCTGTACTGGACGGGCGGAGACTGGTGGGGGGTCGGTCCCGGCGCGCACTCCCACGTGGGCGGCACGCGCTGGTGGAACGTGAAGCATCCGGCCGCCTACGCGCGCTTGATCACCGCGGGCCGCAGCCCGGCCCAGGCCAGGGAGGTTCTGACCGATGCGGAGCAGGCCACGGAGCGGATCATGCTGACGACCCGGCTCGCCTCAGGCTGTCCGGTGGACGCACTGCCGCCGGCCGGACGGGCGGCGGCCGGCCAGGCCGTAACCGACGGCCTGGCCGACGGGCCGGCCCTGGATCGTGGGCACGTGGCGCTGACCAGGCCGGGCCGCCTGCTGGCCGATGCGGTCATCCGCGGCCTGACCGGCTGACTGACCCCGCAGGCGAGCCTGGCGCCTGCCGTGGAGCCAACTCGCTGACCTGCGGATCAGCGCTGTCTGTGCCTGGGCCAGATTTCCGCCATAGACTTGGCACTCAGGACGGGGGAGTGCCAGGGAGGTGACGCGTGCTCGACGACAGGAAGCTGGCGGTCCTGCGCGCGATCGTAGAGGACTATGTCTCGACAAATGAGCCGGTCGGGTCCAAATCCCTGGTAGACAGGCACAATCTGGACGTATCTCCCGCAACGATACGCAACGACATGGCGGTGCTGGAGGAGCTGGGCTACATCGTCCAGCCACACACCAGCGCGGGCCGGGTCCCCACCGACCTGGGGTACCGGCTGTTCGTCGACCGGCTGTCCGGTGTGCGGCCGTTCTCGCCGGCCGAGCGCCGGGCTATCGAGACGTTCCTGGCCGGCGCGTACGACCTTGACGACGTGGTCATGCGGACGGTCCGCCTGCTGGCCCAGCTGACCAGGCAAGTGGCCGTGGTGCAGTATCCGTCGCTCACCCGGTCGGCCATCCGGCACATCGAGATCGTGCCGCTCGCCGATCGCCGCCTGCTGTTGGTACTCATTACCGACACTGGCCGGGTCGAGCAGCGGACGGTCGACCTGCCAGGGCAGATCGCTGACGATGCGATCACCCAGCTCCGGGCGGTCCTGAACGCCTGCCTGGACGGCCGCAAGCTCGCCGACGTGGCCTCGGCGGTAGCCGAGCTGCCGGAGCGGGTCAGCCCGCCCGACCGGCCGAACGCGGCTGCCGTGTTCTCCGTGATCGTGGAGACGCTGGTTGAGCGGAACGACGAAAGGGTCGTAGTAGGAGGTGCCGCAAATCTCACTGCGGCAGACTTCTCCCGGGGATTGCACGAGGTGCTGGAGGCGTTGGAGGAACAAGTAGTCCTGATGCGCCTGCTTGGTGAGTCGGGCGATCAAGCCGCGGTTACCGTGCGCATCGGCTCCGAGAACGAGGTGCACGGGCTGCGGAGCACATCCATGGTCACGACCGGCTACGGCGCCGGTGAGCAGGCCCTGGCCAGGCTCGGAGTACTCGGGCCTACAAGGATGGACTACCCGACGGCGATGGGAGCGGTACGCGCGGTGGCACGCTATGTGGGTCAGATCCTGGCGGAGTCCTAGGAATGCCGGTGGCAAACGACTATTACGGGATCCTCGGCGTTCGCCGTGACGCGGACGCGGACGAGATCAAGAAGGCCTATCGGCGGCTCGCGCGCGAACTGCACCCGGACGTCAACCCCGATCCGGCGCTGCAGGAGCGCTTCAAGGAAGTCACCCAGGCCTATGAGGTGCTCTCCGACCCGGAGAAGCGCCAGATGTATGACCTTGGCGCCGATCCGTTCGCCCGGGCAGGTGCTCCCGGTGCGGGCGGGTTCGGAGCAGGCTTCCCGTTCAGCGACCTCATGGACGCGTTCTTCGGTGGCGGTGCCGCCCAGCGCGGTCCCCGCAGCCGGGCCCGCCGCGGCCGAAATGCCACGATCCGCGTCGACCTCGACCTGTCCGAGTGCGCGTTCGGCACGACGCGCGACCTGGTTGTCGACACGGCCGTAGTCTGTCCCACCTGCTCGGGCGAGGGGACGGCGCCAGGAACGCACCCCGTCACCTGTGACGTCTGCAACGGCCGCGGCGAGGTCAGCCAGGTGACCAGGTCGTTCATCGGGCAAATGATGACCTCGCGGCCATGCCCCAACTGCGGCGGCTTCGGGACTTTGATCCGCAAGCCGTGTCCGGAATGCGACGCGGACGGCAGGGTCAGGACGCGCCGCACGATCAAGGTGCGGATCCCGGCGGGCGTGGAAGACGGTACCCACATCCAGCTCGCGGGCGAGGGCGAGGTCGGCCCAGGCGGCGGACCGCCAGGCGACCTGTTCCTGGAGATCGTTCAGCGGCCGCACCCGATATTCGAGCGGCAGGGCGATGACCTCCACTGCACGGTCACCATCCCGATGGTCGCAGCCGCGCTGGGAGCATCGCTTCAGGTCGAGACTCTGGACGGGCCGGCCGAGCTTGACATCAGGCCGGGCACGCAGTCGGGCCAGGCGATCTCGCTCTACGGCCAGGGCACGGCCCGGCTGAACAGTTCGGGGCGCGGCGACCTGATCGTTCACGTTACGGTCGAGACGCCGACCAAGCTGGAGCCCGAGCAGGAGGAGCTCCTGCGCCAGCTGGCCAAGTTGCGGGGCGAAGAGGCGCCGCCCGGCAAGTTCGCGCCGGGCCAGCAGGGATTCTTCTCCCGGCTGCGTGATGCCTTCAACAGCCGCTGACGCCTCCGCCGCCTGGAGGAGGCCGGGCTGAAACCGCCGTTCTTCATGGCCGACGCCGACGCCCTGCGGGGTGAGCGGGTCGTGCTGCGCGGCCAGGAGGGCCGGCACGCCGCAACCGTGCGCAGGCTGGCGCGCGGCGAGCAGGCTTACCTCACCGACGGCGCGGGTACGGTAGCGCGCTGCCTGGTCAGCGCCGCGGGACCGGCCGAGCTCGAGCTGACGGTGCTGAGCCGGCAATCCGAGCCGCGGCCCGATCCGTCGGTCGCGGTGGTGCAGGCGATCCCTAAGGGGGATCGCGGCGAGCTAGCGGTAGAACTGCTCACCGAGGTCGGCGCCGACGTGATTGTGCCGTGGGCGGCCGAGCGGTGCGTGGCGCAGTGGCGAGGGGAGCGGGCAGAGAAGGCGCTCGGGCGCTGGCGGTCGGCCGCGCTGCAGGCCGCCAAGCAATCCCGCCGGGCCTGGCTGCCGGAGGTGAGCGCCCAGGCGGGCATGTCGGCCGTGGCGCGGCGGATACGCTCAGCCACGCTGGCCATCGTCCTCGCGCCGGATACGCCGGCGCGGCTGGCCGATCTTGATCTGCCGGCGGCAGGTGAGATCGTGCTCGTCATCGGTCCAGAGGGGGGCATTACCGCGGCCGAGGAGCACGAGCTGGCCGCCGCCGGAGCGGTGAGCGCAAGGCTCGGACCGACGGTGTTGCGCGCTTCGTCGGCCGGCGTGGTAGCCGCCGGGATCGTGCTCAGCCGGACTGCGCGCTGGTGATGACGCTGGGGGATTAGCGCTAGTCTCGCGCCGGATCCTGGCCCGCGAGCTACTCCGGGCTCAGCCGAGCTTTCCCTTGGCCACGTCCGCAATCAGGGCAGGCACCGCCGGCGCGCCGGCCGCGGCTGGATTCACCGTCGGCGTCGTCGACTTCCCGGTCTTCGGCGTCGAGCAGGACGCCGAGGCGGTCGGGTGCGTACTTGCCGTGCGGTCGGCCTCGTTCACGGCAAGCGCCTTGGCAGTGGAGGCTTGGCTGCCTATGCTGGCGCCGGTCGTAGTCGTCGAGCCGTCGGACGGGGTGCTGCTCGTCCCATCGCCCGGGTCGGACGACGGGGCTGTGGACGTCGAAGTGGGCGTCGGGGTCGGAGTTACCGTCGGGGCTGGCGTCGTGATCGTCGGAGTCGGGGTCGGAGTCGAGCTATTGCTCGGGGGGGTCGAGGACGGCGCCGAGATCGTCGGGGGCGTCGAGCTCGGCGTTCCGCGCGTCGAGCAGTTCTGGCTGTGCCGCGAGCCGGGCGACGAGCCAGATGCCGTTCCCTGAGGCGAGCCTGGCTGGCTCGACCCGTGGCCAGGGCCGATCACCGAGTTGTTGCCCTGATTGTGCCCGTTGGCATGCGAGCCGGTGTCTGAGCTGGTCGGCGAGATGACCTGCGATACCCCGAATGCCATGTAGACGACGGCGCCGACGATGATCACGGCGGTTCCCGTCGCCGCAAGCGGCCGCAGCCAGCGCAGGCGCAGCCGGTCACCGTGACTGGCCGACGCCGGCATGAATCGCTCGGTCGCCAGGCGGTACTCGGTCACGAGCCGGTCGGCAAAGTACCGCAGGCCACTCGACGCGCGCATGGACAGCCGGGTCCAGGTAATCATGGCCCAGGCCGCCGCAACCGGACGCGGACGAGTGAGGCGGTGCTGGATCCGTTCCAGCCCGTCGGCACGCGGCTCGACCTGGTCAGCGGCCGCGTGCAGGATGCTACGGAGCATCGCCTCGTCGTCTGGCCGGGCGTGGCTCATGCGTCACGCTCCAGCTGCGTCCTCAGGGTCGCCATCGCCCTGGCCGTGTGACTCTTCACCGCGCCCTTGCTTATCTGCATCGCGTCCGCGATCTGCGCCTCGGACATGTCGCCGTAGAAGCGCAGCACGAGCGCCTCCCGCTGCCGGGCAGGCAGCGTGCGTAGCGCGGCGATGACCGCGGCCCGCTCAAGCAAGGCTATCGCTCCATGCTCGGCGCTCGGCATATCCGGCGGAGGCTTGGGCGCGTTCCGGTCAACCACCACGCGATGCCTCAGCACAGAGCGTGATCTATTGACAACCGACTGCCGCAGGTAGGACAGGGCTTTCTCGCTGTCCCGCAGGCGGCGCCAGCCACCGTGCATCGCGACGAACGAGTCCTGCACCACTTCCTCCGCGGTTCCGATATCGCGCACCAGCAGCGCCGCGAGCCGCACGAGCGATCGGTAATGGGTGGCGTACAGCTCCGTCACCGCCCGGTCGGCATCCAAGTCGGCCGGAACTGAACCCAGGGCAACATCCGCCACTAGGGTTTCGGTCACGTGAATTGGACGCGCAGCGACGTCCGAAGGTTCACTCGCTGTCATCACGGGTCTTCGCGATGTGCCTTTTGCAGGCCGGCCAGACTCACCTTGTTGCACTTCCCCCCACGGAACTGAATTCCTTCAGCGCACCCGCGCTGACGCACCCTGGGGCGAACGGAAGGCCAGCAACTGGCGGGGCCGTTGCACCAGAGGGGTGGTGCACCGTGGGTTCGCAGTAGTGCAACCATATATGTCGGCGGCCGTCCTGGCCCGCCACACGTTAAGATCTTCCTCGTGTCTGACTGCCTATTCTGCGGAATAGTCGCCGGCGACGTGCCGGCGACTATTGTGTCGCAGACCCCGCGGACGGTCGCGTTCGCCGACATCAACCCGCAAGCGCCCGTCCACGTGCTGGTGGTCCCCCGCGCGCACCACGCCAACCTGGCCGAGCTGATTGACTCGCCGGAGGAAGACCTGCTGCGGGAGGTGCTTGCGCACGCGACGGAGGTCGCGCAGTCCTGCGGCGTCGCAGACGGCCACCGGATCGTCTTCAACACCGGGCCGGAGGGCGGACAGACTGTCGAGCACGTGCACGCACACGTGCTCGGCGGCCGGCAGATGACCTGGCCGCCGGGCTGAGGCCGGAAGGGCGCGCCAGCCAAGGGCCGCGGGCCAGCAGCGCTGCGAGCCCTGGCGGTCCATTCGGACCGTCAGCCAGGGCCGATATCATGGTTAACACGCAGGCCGGCGGGCCTCCGCGGCAGGAAAGAGCCATTGACAGACAATTCGACTGAGCCACGCAAGGGCGCCCGGCCCGGCAACGGTACTGCCCAGGTCAGGATCGTGATCCCCGAGGGCAACTCGATGGTCAGCCTGCTCGGGTCCGGAGATGAGCTGCTGCGGGTGATCGAGAATGCCGTCAGCGCTGACTTTCACGTCCGGGGCAACGAGATCACCGTCAGCGGACCAGTCGCCGAGACCACGCTCGCCTCTCGGCTGTTCGAGGAGCTCACCGAGCTGGTGGCGAGCGGAGCCGAGCTGACTCCCGACTCGGTGGAGCACAGCATCTCCATGCTGCGACGTAAGACCGGGGCCCGCCCGGCCGAGGTGCTCAACCTGGACATCCTGTCCAACCGGGGCCGGACCATCAGGCCGAAGACGCTCAACCAGAAGCGCTACGTTGATGCGATCGACGCCCACACGCTCGTGTTCGCCATCGGCCCGGCCGGCACCGGCAAGACGTACCTGGCCATGGCCAAGGCGGTCAAGGCGCTGCAGGCCAAGGCGGTCAACCGCATCATCCTGACCCGCCCGGCGGTCGAGGCAGGCGAGCGGCTCGGCTTCCTGCCCGGCACGCTCTACGAGAAGATCGACCCGTACCTGCGGCCGCTCTACGACGCGCTGCACGACATGATCGACCCGGACTCGATCCCCCGGCTGACCGCGGCAGGCACCATCGAGATCGCCCCCCTCGCGTATATGCGCGGAAGAAGCCAACCCGTGGACACACCGGTCCTGACCCCGGACGGGTGCACGCCGATTGGCGACCTGGCCGTCGGTGACCTCGTCATCGGCTCCAGCGGGGAGCCCGTTCCGGTCATCGGCGTGTACCCGCAGGGCGAAATGGACATCTACCGGGTGACCGCCCAGGACGGCGCCTCGACGCTCTGCACGGCGAACCACCTCTGGGCGGTGAAGACCCGCGATCACGGCGATCACCCGAGTCCGTTCCGGGTGCTGCTGACTCAGGAGATGATCGGGAACCTTCGCGCCGCTCACGATCATCACCGCTACGAGCTGCCCCTCCTCAGCGGGCCGGCATGCTTCCCCGACCGGGAAGTGCCGATGAATCCGTACGCGCTCGGACTGCTCCTCGCAGACGGCTGCCCCGCCGGCAGCACGACGCCATCGCTGGCGACCGCAGGCCAGGAAGTTGCGCGGACGCTCGGGCAGTTGCTGCCCGGCCCGGACGTATGCCACGAGAGCGGACCCGACTACGCCAGGAACCGGGTCAGGACGCCGGGGCAGGTAATGACCGCGCAGGCCACATTCGTGCCCGAGGCCTACCGGTACAACTCGGCGGACGTGCGGCTGGGCGTGCTGCAGGGACTGCTGGACAGCGACGGGGGCGCGGTCGTCCTGGGCGCCGGCACTGCCCGGATTCAGTACACGACCGAGTCACCGCGCTTGCGAGACGACGTCCTGTTCCTGGTCCGGTCGATGGGCGGGGTCGCCTACTGGCGGAGCCGGCCGGCCGCCGGCCGAAGCCGGGGCCGCGTCCGCGGCCGGGTCCTACCGCACGGGCACGACGCATACACCCTGGATATCCGGCTCCCGGCCGGCATCCAGCCTTTCCGCCTGGCCGGGAAGCTGGATCGCTATCGCGCCCACGGCGGCGGCCACCCGCAGCGGTTCATCGAGAGCATCGAGCCAGCTGGGAGGGCGGAGGCGGTCTGCATCGCTGTCGCCGCCGCCGACTCGCTCTATACGACCGAGGACTTCCTGATCACGCACAACACGCTCAATGACTCCTTCATCATCCTGGACGAGGCGCAGAACACCTCACCCGAGCAAATGAAGATGTTCCTGACCCGGCTGGGCTTCGGCTCGCAGATCGTGGTGACCGGCGACATCACGCAGGTCGACCTGCCGGCCGGGACCGCCAGCGGGCTACGGCAGGTGCAAGACATCCTGGACGGCGTTGATGACGTCTATTTTTCCCGGCTTACCAGCCACGACGTCGTGCGGCACAAGCTCGTGGCTGACATCGTTGATGCCTATGAGCGCTACGACGCCAGGCAGGCGGCTGCCGAGCCTGGCCGGCTGCAGCCAGGCCGGCAGCGGCGGGACGGCAACCGCGCGCGTTGACAGTTCACTGACGGGGGCCAGATGAGCATCGAGATTGCGAACGAGTCGGGGGTCGACGTCGACGAGGCCAAACTCGCCGACCTGGCCAGGCACGTCCTGGACGGCATGCGGGTGCACCCGCTGGCCGAGCTCTCGGTCCTGCTGGTCGACGAGCCGGCCATGACCGAGCTGCATGTGCGCTGGATGGGCGAGGCCGGCCCGACGGACGTCCTCGCATTTCCCATGGACGAGCTGAGGCCGCCGCAGCCTGGCGGCCACGGAGACGGCCATACTCCGCCCGACCCGGACGCGACCGAGACGCTGCTCGGTGATGTCGTCATCTGCCCGCAGGTCGCAGCCGCGCAGGCAGTCGAGGCGGATCACGACGTGCAGGACGAGCTTGATTTGCTGTGCACGCACGGCATCCTGCACCTGCTCGGATACGATCACGCTGAACCCGAGGAGCACGCCACGATGTTCGGCCTGCAGGACCGGCTGCTCGCGTCCTGGCGGTCCGACCAAGAGTCCGGCCAAGAGTCGGGCCAAGATTTCGGCCAAGAGTCCGGCCAAGATTTCGAGCAAGAGTCCGACCTAGAGTCCGACCGAGAATCCGGCCAAGAAATAGGCCTGGCCGACGGTTCGGAAGATTACGGGTAACTTCGAATGGGCTGGCTGCTAGTCGCCGCGCTGGTGCTCATGGTGCTGGCCGGCTGGTGTACGAGCGTGGAGACGGCGCTGCTGCGCGTATCGAGGCTGGGCGCCAGGGAGCTCGGCCGGTCAGCCGCGGAGACGTCCGGCTCGCTGCAGGCAGTGCTCGCGGAGGTGCCCCGTTACCTCTCGGTGATCTTGCTGGCCAGGGTTGCCGCGGAGATCTGCTCAGCCGTGCTGGTGACGGCGGTGCTTGTGCACTGGTGGGGGATTGGCTGGCGGGCGTTCCTGGTCACGGCGATCGCGATGACGCTGGCTGCGTACCTGATCGCGGGGGCGGTGCCGCGCAGCATCGCCCGGCGCAACCCGGTAGGGGTCGCTTCCGCAGCCGCCAGCGTGCTCCGTCCGCTTGTCCGGCTGCTGGGGCCGGTGCCAAAGCTCCTGACCGCTGCGGGCTGGGCGCTGGCTCCCGGCCGCGGGCAGCGAGAGACCGGGTCAGATACCGAGGAGGATCTCCGCGGCCTGGTGGACCTGCTGGAGCAGCGGCAGATCATCGAGCCGGGCGAGCGCGCCATGATCCACTCGGTATTCGAGCTCGGTGACACCATCGTGCGCGAGGTGATGGTGCCGCGGACCGACATGGTCTTCGTGGAGCGGCACAAGACGCTGCGCCAGGCACTGTCGCTGGCGCTGCGCAGCGGATTCTCCCGGATCCCGGTGATCGGGGAGAACCTGGACGACGTGGTCGGGATGGCCTATCTCAAGGACATCATGACCCGCATCCATGAGCACCCCGAGGGCGAATCGGCCGAGACGATCGACTCGATCATGCGGCCCGCGACTTTCGCGCCGGAGAGCAAGCCCGTCGATGACCTGCTCAGGGAGATGCAGGCGCAGCACGTGCACGTGGCTATCGTCATCGACGAGTACGGCGGAACCGCGGGCCTGGTCACGATCGAGGACATCCTGGAGGAGATCGTCGGCGAGATCGCCGACGAGTACGACCGCGAGCTGCCGCCGGTTGAGTGGCTCCCTGACGGCACGGCCAGGGTCAGCGCCCGGCTCTCGGTCGAGGAGTTTGAGGAACTGTTTGGCGTCACCATCGACGCCGAGGACGTCGAGACCGTGGGCGGCCTGCTGGCGCACCTGCTGGGCAAGGTTCCGATCGCCGGCTCGGTCGCGACCGTCGCGGGGCTGAAGCTCACGGCCGAGAGCCTGGCCGGCCGGCGCAACCGCATCGGGACGGTGACGGTGCAGCGGATCAAGCCAGCTGGCGAGGGCGATGGCATCGCGCAGGCCGAGCACGGTGCGGTCGGCGACACGGACGCGCATCACGAGGGGAACGGGGTCGCTCCCGCCCGACGGCATCCCGCTTAGGCGGCGCGCAACCAGGTACTGCGAACCACGCGGCGAAGCATTCCCGCCCGGTACCGCCGGTCTACTATCGGCCTGTGAGCGAGGTGGGGGCGGACGAACCTGGTCCCGAGGACATCAAGATCATCACCCTTGCCCGCGCGGCCCGGGCCAGGGTCGCGGCCGCCGAGGGAGCCGCCGTTCGGGACGAAACCGGCCGTACCTACGCGGCCGCGGCTGTCGCGCTGCCGTCCCTGCGGCTGTCCGCGCTGCAGCTGGCCGTGGCGATGGCGGTGTCCAGCGGGGCAGCCAGCCTCGAGGCGGCCGCGCTCGTGAGCGACGGCGGGTCGCTCGATCCCGGAGACCTGACCGCCGTTCGCGAGGTGGGACCACGCGCGGTTCTCTTCCAGGCCGCCGCCGACGGCACGGTCCTGGCTACCTTCCGTCCGTGACACGGCCCGGGGGGCGAGCCGCGGACCCGTTCACGGGCGTGTCTGCCCCGGTGGGACAACTCCCGTCCCCCTCCGCTGCCCGTCCCGCCGGCGGCGCCGTCGCGGTGCTGGCGGGTGCCGCGGCGTGGGGCAGTACGGGGACCGCCGCGCACTTCGCGCCGGCTGCGGCGAGTTCGGTCTCCATCGGCTCGGCCAGGATCGTGCTCGGCGGGCTCGTGCTCCTGGCGATCGCGCTGCGCACAGCCCAGGGCAGGCGGGCGGCAGGCGGGCTGATCGCCGGCAGCCGCACGGTCCGCGGCTCCCTGGTGCTGGCTGCCACGGCCGTGAGCGGCTATCAGTTGTGCTTCTTCACTGCGGTGCGGATGACCGGCGTCGCGATCGGCACGGTCGTCGCCATCGGCAGCGCGCCGGTATTCACCGGCGTGCTGAGCAGGCTGACCGGCGGACCTCGGCTGGACCGCCGGTGGATACTCGCGACCGCCGCCGCCGTGGCCGGCTGCGCGGTGCTGGTCACCGGCGGCCGCTCGGCCGGCGCCAGCCCGGGCGGCGTGATGCTCGCGCTCGCAGCCGGACTCTGCTATGCCGTCTATGCCGTGGCCGCAGCCCGGCTGATCTCGGCTGGCAACCGGGAAGCCACCGTGATGGGCCTGTTGTTCGGCGGCGGCGCGGTGCTGCTGGCGCCGGTCCTGGCCACGAGCTCGCCGGGCTGGCTGCTCACGTCGCGCGGGCTGGCCGTGACTGTTTATCTCGGCATCGTCACCACGGTGCTGGCGTACCTGCTCTACGGCCGTGGCCTGCGCACCGTGCCGGCACCAGTCGCCGTCACGCTCGGCCTGGCCGAGCCCGTGATCGCGGCGATGCTCGGGCTAGTCGTGCTCGGGGAACGGCTGACTCCGACGGCGCTCATGGGCCTGGTCCTGGTCGGGCTTGCCCTCGCCGCGCTCGCGGTCGGCGGCCGCCGGGACAGTGCTCAGGCCAGCGCGCCGCTCGCGCCGCCGGGTTAGGACCAGAGCGCCCCGGTAGGGGAGAATCACCACGTGGGAACGCCGTCGCGCCGGACACCGGGGCCGCAGTCGCGCCGGCATCCGGCAACGACCCACCGAAACCCCGCGCCGGGCGACTTCAAGGCTGGGTTCGCCTGCTTCGTCGGACGCCCGAACGTCGGCAAATCCACCCTGACGAACGCGCTGGTCGGCGCCAAGGTAGCGATCACCAGCAGCCGCCCGCAGACGACCCGGCGAGCCGTCCGTGGCATCGTGCACAGGCCCGACGCGCAGCTGATCATCGTCGACACCCCCGGCCTGCACCGGCCGAGGACGCTGCTCGGCGAGCGGCTCGACAGCCTGGTGCGCTCGACGCTGACCGAGGTCGACGTGATCGGCTTCTGCGTCCCCGCCAGCGAGCGGATCGGCCCAGGGGATAAGTACCTGGCCGCGGAAGTAGCGGGCACCGGCAAGACGCCGGTTGTCGCAGTCGTCACGAAAACCGACGAGGCCAGCCAGGAGCGTGTCGCGGCGCAGCTGGCCGCCGTGACTGAGCTTGGCGACTGGGCCGAGGTGGTGCCGGTATCCGCGGTCGCCGGATTCCAGCTCGATGTGCTGACCGACGTGCTGATCTCCCACCTGCCGCCGGGCCGGCCGCTGTATCCCATCGGCGATCTCACCGACGAGCCCGTACAGCAGCTGGCGGCCGAGCTGATCAGGGAGGCAATCCTGGAGGACGTCAGGGATGAGCTGCCGCACTCGATCGCGGTCGTGGTCGAGGAGATGACTCCCCGCGAGGGCAGGGACGACCTCATTGACGTACACGCGGTCATGTACGTCGAACGGCCCAGCCAGAAGGCGATCGTGCTCGGGCCCAAGGGCGCCAGGCTCAAGGAGGTCGGCACTGTGGCCCGCAGCCAGATCGAGGCGCTGCTCGGCCGCCATGTCTTCCTGGATCTGCGCATCAAGGTCGCCAAGGACTGGCAGCGTGACCCGCGTCAGCTGCGCCGGCTTGGTTTCGACGATTGACGGTGCCCTAACAAGCCGCCGACGGTGACGGCGCGAGAGCGGCCACCTCGTGTTCCCAGAACTGGAAGTAGCCGGTCACCTGATACCCGAGCTGTTCGTTCACCGCCACCATGCGCTCGTTCTGCTCGGCATTCCAGGTCACGATGTGCCGCAGGTCAGGCTCGCGCTCGGCCAGCAGTTCCAGCATGGCCACCTTTACCAGCAGGCCCAGCCGGTGGCCGCGATGCTGCCGCGCCACCGCCGTGATCGCCTGCCAGCCCCACTCGGGCTGGGAAGGATGCACGTTGACCTGAGTGACCGCGGCAACCTCGCCGCGAGCCTGGCCGACGGCGGCGACCGAATACCAGCGTGTGCCGCGGGCGACGAGCCGCTCCTCCTCCTCGTATAGCCGGGCTGCGTCGAACGTGGCCGGCTCGAAGGCTTCTTCGTGCGGAGCGTCACCGAGCGCCGTGTAGACGGCGCACAGGCCGTCTACCAGGTCCGCGGGCGCGCGACCGTCCCAGCTGCGCAACCCATACCCGGAGGCGTGCGGCTGCGCGGCGGCTCGCAGCGCCGGTATGCGCCCGCGCAGCTCCTCGGTCAGGTCTTGCCGGCGACGGACGTCGAGCAGGCCTTCCCGGCCGCCAGTGGCCCTGGCGAAAGCGGTGCCCGCGGCTCCGACCCGGGTTGAGCTCATCAGCAGCTGCCGGCCGGACCGCGCCGCCTGGCCGGCCATGTGCGCCAGCAGCCGTCGCCCGGCTCCCCGCCGCCGCCGGGACGGGGCAACGATGATCTCGGCGAAGGCATTCACGCGGTTCTCGATCTGTGGCAGTGCGAGCGCATACGCTCCGACCGGCTCGCCCGCGTCATCGCAGGCCAGCCAGGTCTGCACCAGGCTGCCGGACTCACCGAGTGTCCAGAAGACCCGGAAGTCGGCTAATGGCAGCGGCGGGACGCCGGGGTCATCCTCAGGCTGGCCGGCGACGGTCATTGCATGGCACGCCCGGAGCCGGATGTCATCGGTACGGGGGTCGAACTGCTCGATCTGCACGGCCGCCAGCTAATCGGCCGCCCGGCCGTGGCGGCAACTCATTTACCCGCCCGCCGCTGCGTAAGTTCTCTCCACTGCGTCCGAGGAGACGGACGCGCAGCGGTGGGCAACTGCTACCACGTGGTGCGCAGTCGGCGCCACAAGATCGCAACGAGTTAAATGCGCGAACGGACCCGGATCCCGTCCCGGACGTGTGATGATCCATCTACCTGCGCTGACGTCGGATAGCGAGGCTGGATTGCAGCAGGGGGGGAGAACTCTCGGTGGTTTTTGTCGGGTTTCGGTACCATTTCCGGATAACTGGTCAAGGGACCTTGCACTGCCAGCGCTGCGGCGGCGACCGCCACTACCGCCGGTGCACCGGACGCCGGTGGTTCCGCCTGCTCTTCATCCCGGTCATTCCGCTACAGCGGGTCAAAGAGCACGTGCAGTGCACCTCGTGCGGGACGCGGTACCGCATCGAGGTACTGGCTTTGCCGACGACCGCCCAGATGCGAGCGGCCCTTCCGGCCGCGACGCGCGCCGCCGTCGTGGCCATGCTGCGGGCCGGGGACGATCACAGCGCTCCCGCCAGGGCCTGCGCGATCGACCAGGTCAGGGTCTCCGGCATGCAGGAATACGGCGATGCCACCCTCGCCACCGACCTGGCCCGCAGCGAGAGCACGGGCAGTGACGTCGCCTCCGTGCTCGGGACGCTCGCGGTTCAGCTGACGATGCCGGCTCATGAGTGGTTCCTCGCCGGCGTCGTGAGGGTCGGCCTCGCCGACGGGCCGCTCTCGCATGAGGAGCGGTGCGCGGCCAGGGAGGTCGCCGCCTGCCTGGGCCTGACACCCGCTCAGGCCCTTGGCGTGATCTCGATAACCGAGGAGAGCGCCGCGGCTGGCTGATGGTGAGCGCGGTTTGCCCGGTCAGCGGGCACGGTAGGCGAGAATGGGCGGGTGAGCATATACCGCGACGACGGCATCGTGCTGCGCACTCACAAGCTGGGCGAAGCCGACAGGATCGTCACGGTGCTCGGCCGCAAGACCGGGCGCCTCAGGGCCGTCGCCAAGGGAGTGCGGCGGACTAAGTCGCGGTTCGGCGCGCGGCTCGAGCCGTTCACCCACGTCGACCTGCTCTTGTACACCGGCCGGTCGCTGGACGTGATCACGCAGGCGGAGACGCTACGGCCCTATGGCGAGCAGTTGGCCAGCGACTATCCGCGGTACACGACGGGCACGGCGATGCTGGAGACCGCCGAGAAGCTCACGCCGGTAGAGAAGGAGCCGTCGATGCGGCAGTTCCTGCTGCTGGTCGCCGGCCTCCGGTCCCTGGTCGAGGCGGCCCATGACCCGCGGCTGGTGCTGGACGCCTACCTGCTCAGGTCGCTGGCGGTCGCGGGTTACGCGCCGGCCCTGGACGAGTGCGCCGTCTGCGGCACGCCGGCCCCGGACGCCCACGGCGGGCTGCGAGCATTCGGGCTGGCCGCGGGCGGACTGACCTGCCGGGCCTGCCGGGCGCCGGGATCGGCCACGCCGGCGGCCGGTACGGTGGCGTTGATGAGTGCGCTGCTGCGGGGCGACTGGACCCACGCCGATGCCAGCGAGCGGCGGCACCAGCTGGAGTGCAGCGGCCTGACCGCCGCCTACCTGCAGTGGCACCTGGAGCATTCGCTCCGCTCGCTTCAGCACGTCGAGCACGCCTAAGGAACCGTCTGCCGATGAGCCGAGAGATCAAGCCGCCCTATCCGCACCGAGAGGGAGCCCAGCCGCCGAAGATCCCAGGAGAACTCGTGCCGCGGCACGTGGCCCTGGTGATGGACGGGAACGGCCGGTGGGCGAAGCAGCGCGGACTGCCCAGGACCGAGGGGCACAAGGCGGGCGAGTACGCGCTCTTCGACGTGATCATGGGGGCCATCGAGCTCGGCATTCCCTACCTGTCGGCCTACGCCTTCTCCACCGAGAACTGGCGCCGCTCGCCCGACGAGGTCCGCTTCCTGATGGGCTTCAACCGGGACGTGATCCGGCGCCGCCGCGACCAGCTGAACGAGATGGGAGTGCGGATCCGCTGGGCCGGGCGGCGGCAGCGGCTGTGGCGCAGCGTGATCTCTGAGCTGGAGGATGCCGAGCGGATGACGACCGGGAACGACGTGCTGACGCTGCAGTTCTGCGTCAACTACGGCGGCCGGGCCGAGATCGCGGACGCGGCCAAGGCCATCGCCGACGACGTGGCGGCGGGGCGCCTGCAGCCGGGCAAGGTCAACGAGAAGCTCATCGGCCGGTACCTCGATGAGCCGGGGATCCCGGACGTGGACCTGTTCATCCGCTCGTCGGGGGAGCAGCGGACGTCCAATTTCCTGCTGTGGCAGTCCGCTTACGCCGAGTTCGTCTTCCTCGACACACTCTTTCCCGACTTCGACCGCCGCCACCTCTGGCACGCGTGCGAGATCTTCGCCAGCCGGGACCGCCGGTACGGGGGAGCCGAACCCAACCCGCTACCGCCCGCGGCTGGCGAGCTGGGTAGCGAGACGGGACCAGACGGCATCTAGGCACCGCGAGCCACGCCCCGACTGCTCGCTAAGCGCCGCACCACGCCGCCAGCGCTTGGCGCAGTCCGCTCTCGCGGTCGTCGCCGCCGGGGCCCGCGGCCCAGGCCACGTAGCCGTCGGGCCGGATCAGCAGCGCATCCGCGGGCGGCGGCGGGTCCATCGGCTTCGCAATCACAGCGGGAACGGGCCGGGTCCAGGCCTCCGCGACCGTCGCTGCGCGGTGGTCCCGGGTGAAGTCCAGCAGCACCGGGCGAGCCGCCCGCATCAGCTCGGCCACCCTCGTGGCGCCGCTGGCGGTCGCCAGTCCGATGTCCGGCATCAGCCGCCCGAGCAACGGGTGCGAGCCTGCGGCGCTGCCCGGCATCTCGTAACGTACATCCGAGCCCTCGATCATCTCGCCAATGCGGCGTGCCGCGTCCGGCTGCCGCAATAGCTCGCCGACGAGGTCGCGGACGGCGACGCTGAGCTCGTCGTCGCGACCGAGCGCGCGCTGGGCCCTGGTGTGCAGGAGCGTCCGCTCCGCCGCCGCATGGCGCTCGGTGTGGTAGCTGTCGAGCAGACCTCCGGCGGCAGCACCGCGAACATGCGCGCTGAGCTTCCAGCCGAGGTTGACAGCGTCCAGCAGCCCGACGTTCAGGCCGCCGCCGACGCCGAACAGGTGCGCGGCGTCGCCCGCGAGCAGCACCCGGCCCAGGCGGTACCGGTCGGCAACCCGGCTGTTGCCCACTGTCCTGGTCAGCCAGACCGGCTCGGCGAGCGGCAGCTCCGCTCCGAGTACCCGGTTCAGGCTGTCCTGCAACTCGGCCAGGGTCATCGCGGCATCGGCGTCGGCCGCCCGGCCCTCCTCCATCGTGGCCACGATGTAGATGCCGGGCTCGGCATGTGTATCAAGGCTGGT
>JASHUG010000361.1 GCA_030040155.1 Streptosporangiaceae bacterium
CGGGCGCTCTCGCCGGTCGCGTCGAAGGCGTCGAGGTCGGCCTCGCCCGCGCCGACGACAACGTCCACGCCCTCAAGCTCGCCCAGCTCGCGCAGCTCCTTGGTGGTGAACTTGGCCTGCGCCGGCCCGCGGCGGCCGATCATGTGCACCTCGCGGACCTTGCTCGCCATCAGCGCGTCCAGCACCGGCTGCGACACGTCGGTCTCCCGCAGCTCCTCGGGATTGCGGATCAGGATCCGCGCCACGTCGACCGCCACGTTGCCGACGCCGATCACCGCGACCGACTCGGCGTCGAGCGTGAACGCGGCCGGGTCCATGTCCGGGTGGCCGCAGTACCAGTTGACGAAGTCGGTGGCCGCGATGCTGCCCGCCAGGTCCTCGCCGGGGATGCCCAGGTGCCGGTCGCGCATCGCCCCGGTCGCGTAGACGACGGCGTCGTAGTGAACCAGCAGGTCAGCGCGGGTCACGTCCTCGCCAAGGTGCACATTGCCGACGAAGTGGACACCGTCGTGCTCGAGCACATTGCGCAGGTACTCGGCGATCGACTTGATCGACTTATGGTCGGGCGCAACGCCGTAGCGGACCAGGCCGTACGGCGTCGGCAGGCGGTCAAGCACATCGACCCGGATGTCCCGCGGCGGGTCAAGCGCGGCCGACTGCTTGATGAGCGCCTCGGCCGTGTACAGGCCAGCCGGGCCGGAACCCACGACGGCAACGTGGAGTGTGTCCATATTTAGATTCTGCCCTGTGCTGGCGGCCCGTGGGCCAGAAGCGGGGCTACGCCGGGGGGCCTCCCGGGGGGACTCCGTCTGACTGGCTCTCGTGCCGCCAGTGCTGGCCGAACTCGTTGTCGTGCAGCCTGCGCAGCTCATGGGCGTAGTGATCCAGCCGGTCGGCCGCTTGCTGCATCTCGTGGAAGTCACGGCCGTGGTCGCGCGCGGGCGTCCGCTCCTCACCGCGCTTGCGAACGATCCCGAGTTCCTCCCGGCTCAGCTCGGCGACCTTGGCCAGCGTCTCCTCAAGAGTCATTCGGATTCCTCTGCTTCGTGGTTTCGAGCCCCGCCAATTCGAGCGCCGCAAGCAGCCTAGCCCGCCGGCCGGGCGCCTTCGCTACCGGAAGCGCCCGGCCTCCGATGAGCCGGATTTGTCAGGGAACGAGGCGTCGTCCCGGCCAGGTCGTCCGCAAGAGCATGGAGTTGCTCGCCGGGAGCGTCGCCGCGGCCATGGTCGGCCGGGCGGTGAAGTTCAGCGCGCCGGCAAGGCTGAGCAAAGGAAGCGGATAGCTGCCCATCTTCCGGCCGCCGCCGGGGAATACGTCCATCAGTCCGGATGCAGGCGAACAGCGGCGGGTGCGAAGGCTGTTCACCGTGCCCGTGCAACTTGCCCGGATGCGGCCAGCCACCCGCAGCCTGGTCCTGCCGTGGACGTCTGAGAGTCAGGTTCGGGGGAAGCTCATGACCGTGTCCTCGGCCGGGCGCGCGCGCCTCAGCGCACCGGCACTCGCTCGCCGTGCCCTGGCCGTGTCGATGGCCAAGGCGGCCCGTGGCGGTATCCGTCAGCTTGGCCGCGGGACCGGCTCGGCGATACCCGGGCTCGTTGCGCTCACCATCGACCCAACCGCGCTGGCCGGCCTGGTGGCCGAGATCCGGCGCGGCGCCGTGATGGTGACCGGGTCCAACGGGAAAGGCACCACCTGCCGGATGCTGGCCCAGGCCATGCGCGCGGCCGGCTTGCACCCGGTGCTCAACCAGGAGGGCTCGAACCAGCGGTCGGGTATCGCGGCCACGATGATCGCGCATTCCGGCCCAACCGGCCGCTTGCGCCGGGACCCGCACGCGATCGGCTTGTTCGAGGTCGACGAGGGCTCATTTCCCGAGATCGTGCGGCATGTGCGGCGGCCGCGGGCGATCCTCTGCACGAACATCTTCCGCGACCAACTCGACCGCTACTTCGAGCCTGCCTACATCAAGGCACTGCTGGAACGCTCGATTCGCACCTTGCCGGCCGATACCGCGCTCATCCTCAACGCGGACGACCCCAGGGTTGCCTTCCTCGCCTCGGGCCTGCGCAACCCCAGGATCTACTTCGGCGTCGAAGACACCGAACTGGGGCGGGAGGCAGCCGATCCGACGTCGGATTTCCCCCGCTGCCCCCGCTGCGACGGAGAGCTGTCGTATAGCTGCGTCTACTACGCCCATCTCGGTCACTGGTCATGCGCGAACTGCGGCCTCACCCGGCCCACACCGCAGGTGACCGGCAGCAAGATCGACCTGCTCGGGCCCGCGGGATCGCGGGTCCAGGTCGTCACGCAGGCGTCGGAAACCGTGCTCGAGATCCCGCTGCCCGGCCTGTACAACGCGTACAACGCGCTGGCGGCGGCCGCCGCGGCCAGCTACTGCCAGTTGCCTGACCGCTCGCTGCGGGCCATCGAGCAGATCACGGCGGGCTCGTTCCGGATGGAGCGGGTGCACGTGGCCGGCCACGACGTGTACCTGGCCCTGGCCAAGAACGCCAACGGGTACACCGAGGTGCTGCGCGCGGTACTCGGTGACCGGAAACC
>JASHUG010000362.1 GCA_030040155.1 Streptosporangiaceae bacterium
CCGCGGTTCTTACAGTGCCCGCCAAGCTGCTGGAACAGCACCTGCGCCTCGGTGTCCAGGCTGGCCGGCAGGATCAGCCCTGTCACGCAGCCCACGTCACCGCAGCGGGCGAAACCCCCCGCCAGCGCCGCCAGCCAGAAGACGTCCGGCTCTTCGTCGTCATCGAGGAACGCGATGATGTCACCCGAGGCGGCTGACACCCCCCTGTTGCGGGCGCGGGACAGGCCGACCCGCGGTTCGGCGAGATAGCTGTACCTCGGATCGCTGACGGCCGCGACACATTCCCGTGCTGCGCCCGTTGCCGGGCAGTTGTCAACGACGACGACCTCGAACGCGGGGTATTGCTGTTTCCGGAGATGTTGCAGGCAGGCCCGGAGCTGATCTGGTCGGTTGTAGGTGCAGATGACAACACTGATGTAAGGAGGCGCCGCGAGGACTTGGGACCGGGCCTGCTGGAAAGGCCAGGTTTCAGGGTCCACGTCGAGTCCGCCGGCAGGCAGGGCCTTAGGTGCTGGCAAGCCGGCGGCAGCAAATCGCTCGGCAACAACGTCCCCGAGCTCCCGCCAGAGCATCTCGCTGAGGGCCTCAGGGCTCAGGTCCCCGGACTCCACCCCGACTGTACAAGTTCCGATCGGCTCAGTGAGCAGCCGTGCAACCACCCACAGTCGCCGATGCCGGCCGTCGAAGCTGATCCTTGGCAGCGGCTGGCAAACCTCAACCTCGACGATCTTCATGGGTCCTAGGCCGTCGAGGAGCGTGCGTGGCTGAGGCGGCGCCTCGACAGATGACGCGGTCAACGCGGCTGCCTCGACGGCACCGTGGCGGCGAACTCACGCGGCGAATCCGTGCTGAGCCGGAAGCGCTCGTAAGCGGCACGGCCCGACTGCCGCTGGCGGGCTGCCGCGTCTCGCGCCGCGGAGCGGATGGCTGCCGGGAGGAACCAGGCCAGCAAGATCGCCTGACGCAGGCGGCTGGCCGCGTCGTGACCGGCCAGCGAAACTACCTGGCACGCGTGCGGGAAGAGCGCACTCAGGCCGGCGAACTTGACGTCGTAGTAGCGCGATTTGCTCAGGCACACTGCCGGAACGCCTTGCGCAAGCCCGTAGACGGCGGCGTGATAGCTGCAGGTAACAAGCGCGCGGCAGCTCGCCGCCGCCGACGCCAGCTCAGCAGGCGATGACAGGTCGGGCAGCGCTACATCGATGCCCTGTTGCCCGCGCTCCAGGCACTCACTGATAGCAGCGAGATCACAGCTGTTCGCATAGCGAGATACGGGGAGACCGACGATCGGCGCCCGGAGGCAGCGAGCGGCGCCGACGACGCACGCGCCAACGGTGGCCGACGTTTCGGGATCGATCCCTGAGTAATTGGCCGCCCGGATGTTGAAGCCCAGCGCACTGGCTTCCCCGGACGCGGCCTCCGGGATGACCTCGATCGCGTCATCACCAGTCACCGTGATGACATCGGGTCGCGCTCCGCAGGCCAGTGCGAGCCCCAGGCCGGTCACGTCTTCACGCAAGCCGAGTGCGGCGAGTCTGGGCAGGATCCGGCTAGCGCTCACCCGCAGCGCGCGGCCGTGCAAGGGTCCGATTCCCTGGCCGAACATCGCTGTGGGTTTACCCAGGCCCTGGGCCGAGGACAGCAAACTCAGCACGCCGGCGGCGTGCCACCACCAGGTGTCAGTGAAGTAACCACCGCCGGCTGCCACTACGACGTCGGCCCAGCGCACGGCTTCAATCGCGGTACGCGGCCATCCGTCTCCCCGATCGTCTCGGCCAAGTCTGTCGCAGAGCGGTGGTCCTGCGATCCTCCACAGTTGTTCCGACGCCAGCCGTACCTTGCGAGGGAAGACCTGCACGTACGGAGCGTCGGCGAACGTACGGCCGATCGGCGCCGCCCCCGGGCAGTACTGCTCGAGGCGCTCGGGCGCATGGGCGATGACCTTGATCTCGGCGTCAGGCCACTGCTGCAGCAGCCGCGTTATACACCCCTGCAGCATTCCTACGCCGCCGAGATTCAGCAGGTCGTAGCCATCGTGATCAACCAGAATGCGCACTAGATGCTCCTGCCGGTGACATGTGTCCTGAGTCGGCGCAGCGTGCCACGGGCGTAGGAATGATCAAGGTGGTCGATATCGCTCCGAATTCGCTGCGCGACTGAACCCGCCCTAGTGCTGTCGTCGGCCGCGCTCTCCAGTGCCGTGACGAGTGCCTGCTGCAGCTCTGGCGCCAGGTTGCGCGCGCGTAGCGCGGTCAGGTTCTCCCGATGAAATACCGCCTCGTCATAACCCTCGATAGGTACCGCGGCGAGGCGCTTCGGATCGATCTCGGCCGGAAATGTCTCGGCCCGGTCAAGGACGCCGGCGGCCTGGAGGCTGACCATGGTGCGCAGGCACTTCTCGCACTTGCCACAATTGTAAGTGCCCTTCTTATTCGTGTAGCAGACTCGTAGATACTTCAGCGCCAGCGGGGATCGCGCAATTTGGCGGTCAATCTTGTCCATGCGTGTTGCCTCCCAGCCGTCGTGGACGAAACTGAGAGCCTCCGTGCTCCAGAGATGATCAATCGCTAGATGCGACCCGCGGCGAGCCTGGTGCTCCACGTCTGCCGATGATGCGATGTACATCCGGCTTATCCCGCCGCGCAAGCACAAAGCAGCGCCCGCGAGACCGCCTCCGTGGCTATATGTCCACGACAATATCGGATCAGTCAGCGATCGCACATTGCTGTCAATCTCGACGAGCGTTAGCTGCTCTTCCTTCGCAATCTGCTCGACGTTATGAACGGTCGCCTTCCACAGTCCGCCGTTGCGGCGATCTATGTCATAGCCTTTCGCCAGCATCAGGTGCGTGATCGGCTGCGGGTCGGTCTTGTGGCTGAGATACGTATAGAAGGAGTCCACGCCGCCGGAGAAAAATGCTCCGGTCACCCGAGGTGCGACCGGGTCTGGGACGAGCTCGTCAGCGACCACTCGGATGGGCTCGAGCCCGACGTCCCAGCCGGCAATGGTCCGCATCATCTTCGTCATCCCAGCATGCAGCCGGGCGGAGATGCTCCCCTCGATCTCCAGGTCCTCGCCCAGCTTCATGGCTGGCAGGAGGAGTGCTGCAGCGAAAGGGCTCGCGTCCGCGACCAGGAAATCAGCGAACCTTCTCGGCACAGCGAAGTTCAGGACATCGAGCCCGAACCGCCGGACCTTGCATCGGGCGGACAGAATTATCTGGTCGCCAGCTTTGCGCTGGCGCACATCGAGGACTCTCATGCCGGGAGCTCGTCGTCTCGGTCAGGTCCATCGCTGAATGGAGAACTAACGACCAGCGAATCTCGAGTGGATTGCACAAGCAGAATTGCACGCTACCTCGGTCGCCGTTCAGTCGTCCGACGCGCAGCAACGCCGAGAAATTACGTAAGCTTGACTTATGCCGACTGACCATCAAGGAGCGTTAAGGCCGCCGAGTTCAAATGTTGGGATAAAGGTTGCCAAGCTGCCTGATAGCATTGATTA
>JASHUG010000363.1 GCA_030040155.1 Streptosporangiaceae bacterium
AAGTCTTGCTTATACCCAATGGCAGCAGGAGCCGGCCTGGGGTAATTGGCGCACGTATCCGCAGTGGGCTTGCCCGCGTCAGGCGTCCCGGAATCTCCGGCCAGCCGGTCAGGGCGCCGGCCTGCAGCCGCGCACACGCTCATGACCAGGCTAAAGCGCACTCGCCGGCGCGAGCGGGGGGCGGGGTCGTACGGGAAGGCTCGTACGGGAGGCCTCGTACGGCAGGGCTCGTACGCCAGGACTGGGGCGGGAACGGGCACAGCAAACGGCGCCCCTACTGGGGCGCCGTCGCACTTACACGTCAGTCCGGGTTACCAAGCGTGCACCTTCACTGCCGTGGTAGGCATATTCCGCCTGCGCCTCATTAGTCAACAGCGCCCTTCTACGGCCTGAATTCGCCTGCCACGGCACGCCTCCCGCGGCTGGTCGCGCGTGGGTACCCGGCTGCCGTGTACGGACTGTGTCCGTGTTTCTTTTCTACTGGGTATCCGTCCAGTTGGAAAGACCCGAGCGTGATCGATTCGTGATCTCGATCGATGTACCTGGTCACATGCCTGGGGTTGCCGGGTCGCTTTCGAGCGGGCTGGGGGCATTAGTGGCCTCTGACCCGGCTGCGCCCGGCTGGCTAAAGGTCAGGACCGGCCAGCCGCGGCTAATGGCGGCTCGGCGCAGGGCGCGGTCGGGATTGACCACATTCGGGTGGCCGACGAGTTCCAGCAGCGGCAGGTCGGTCACAGAATCGCTGTAGGCGTAGCAGTCGGCCAGCCGATAGCCGCGCTGGGCTGCAAGTTCGGCGACGCCGTCGGCCTTGGCCTGCCCGTAGGCATAGAACTCCACGCTGCCGGTATAGCGCCCGTCGGCTACCTCCAGCCGGGTGGCGACCGCAGCGCACGCGCCGAGCATGTTCGCGATCGGCCGGACGATCTCCTGGCCCGAGGTGCTGGCGATGAGCAGGTCGTGACCATCCTCGCGGTGGCGGGCAAGAAGGCTGCGAGCCTCGGCATACACCAGCGGCTCGATCACCTGGGCAAGGTTGTCGGTCACGATCTGTGATATCAGGTCGGCGTTCCAGCCCCGGCACAGGCTGCTCACCTGATCGCGGATGCGCTCCATCTGGTGCTGACCCGCTCCCGCCAGCCGGAACGTCAGCTGCGCGCAGGCACCGCGCAGTGCCTGGGTGCGCGTGATCAGACCGCGGCGGTAAAAGGACGGAACGAACGCCAGCGTGCTGGATCGGGAAATGAGCGTCTTGTCGAGGTCAAAGAAAGCTGCGGCAGTTCGCCTGCCGGTCTCGACGGATGTACCCACGGTCCGGCAGCATAGGGGATGCGCCCCGATCCCTTTGCGTGTCGGCATGACCAACTGGTAACTTGCGGCGATTAGAACTAGGCTTTCTTGGGTAACGGACCCGGCTCTGCCCCCCCGGAGCCGGAACCGTATGGCGACCCCCGTTCTCCCCCCCGACGGGGGTCGCCCCATGTCCGGCCGCTTTTTTCTGCGATCACCCCTAAAGTGTCTGGGCAGGTTCGCCGGGCTGAGCTGGACACACTTGACCGCCTGCGCTGCCAGACTGTCACCGGCCACACGGCTACTGGGCGTGAGCGAGCCCGATCAGCCCGAGTCGTGCGGTCGCCCGGCCAGCAGGCAGTGAAGCAGCGCGATGGCGCCGTTCTTCGCTAGCGGCTGGTTTCCGTTGCCGCACTTGGGTGACTGGATACAGGACGGGCAGCCGCCGGCGCACTCGCAACTCGCGATGGCCTCCGCCGTGGCGGCTAGCCACCGGCCTGCGGTGGCGAAGCCGCGCTCGGCGAAGCCGGCCCCGCCCACATGACCGTCATATACGAAGACGGTCAGACGCCCGGTCTTCGGATGCAGGTCCGCGGAAACACCGCCGACGTCCCACCGGTCACACGCCGCCAGCAGGGGCAGCATGCCGATGGAGGCGTGCTCAGCGGCATGGGCCGCGCCGGCCAGATCGACTCCGTCGGCCGCTAGGCTCGCGCGCTGGGCGGGCGAGATCGTCCACCACACGGCTCTGGTCGCGAGGCTCCGCTCGGGCAGGTCGAGGCCGATCTCGTCATCGACCATGCCCGTCTCGAGGCTGCGGCGGGTATACGAGACGACCTGGCGCGACACCTGAACGTCTCCGAAGCACACCGCGGCCTCGCCCCACGCCGCCCTGACCAGCTCCGCGGCCACCTCGATGCCGGTGATCTCACGTGCGACCGTCGTGTAACCGGGATCTGCCTGCTCCACCAGCGCGATGCGCTCGGCCAGGTCGAGCTTGCGAACCAGGTACATCTCGCCCTGGTGTGGGTACACCGCGCCGTCGTGAGCGAGAAAGTGCGCGGACGGCTCATCCACCGTTCCGACCAGGCGGCCGGTCGACTCCTCGACGATCCTGACCGGCCGCCCGTCGGTGCCGCGCAGCCCGGTGCGGACCGTGCCTCCGCGCCGGGTGCAGTACCAGCGGCCGCCCCTGGACCGCAGCAGGCCGTCCGCGGCCATCCCGGCGGCAAGCGCGCCCGCGCCCTCACTGAAGCTGGCCAGGTCAGGCTCGCTGAGCGGGAGCTCAGCCGCGGCCGCGCACAGGTGCGGTGCCAGCACGTAGGAATTGTCAGGGTCCAGCACCGTCGCCTCCACAGGGGCGCCGAGCAGGGCCTGCGGGTGATGCACGAGATAGGTGTCGAGCGGGTCGTCGCGCGCGATCAGCACCGCGATGGCCTCGCGCCCGTCGCGCCCTGCCCGCCCGGCTTGCTGCCAGAGGGCGGCTCGCGTGCCTGGCCAGCCTGCCATCAGGACGGCGTCGAGGCCGGTGACGTTGACCCCGAGTTCAAGTGCGGACGTCGCGGCCAGGCCGGTGATCTCGCCGGTGCGCAGCCCTTCTTCGAGCGCACGCCGCTCCTCGGGCAGGTAACCCGATCGGTATGCGGCGACGCGGTCGGCGAGGTCGTCGGCCCCCGCGTCGGCCAGGTGGCGCCGGGCCGACAGCGCCAGAGTCTCGGCGCCTCGCCTGGACCGCACGAATGCCAGCGAGGGGATGTTCTCGATGATCAGGTCGGCCAGCAGATGAGCGGCCTCGGCAGTGGCGCTGCGGCGCACTGGCGCGCCCGCCTCCCCGCGTGCCCCGGTCAGCGGCGGCTCCCACATCGCGAACGTCATCGGGCCGCGCGGAGCCGCGTCCGTCGTGACCGCCGCCGCCGGCCTGCCGGTAAGCAGCAGCGCCGACCTGGCCGGCTCGCTGATAGTCGCCGATGCCAGCACGAAAACCGGATCGGTGGCACTGTGATGGCAGCCAATCCGGCGCAGCCGCCGCAGCACGTGGGCGACGTGGGAGCCGAAGACGCCGCTGTAGGTATGGCACTCATCGACGATCACGTAGTGCAGCCGCCGGAAGAACCCGTTCCACCTGGCGTGCTGGGGCAGGAGCGTGTAGTGCAGCATGTCCGGCGTCGTCAGCAGGTAACTTGCGTGCGACCTGGCCCAGGTCCGGTCGGACCACGGCGTGTCGCCGTCGACGACGGCTGCGCGGACGCCGCGCAATCCGAGGGACTGCACAAGCCGGAGCTGATCGGCAGCCAGTGCCCTGGTGGGCGCGATGTAGAGGGCTGTGCCGCCGTTCAGGACCGACGTGAGCGCGGGCAGCAGGTAGCCGAGGGACTTGCCCGAGGCCGTGCCGGTCGAGATGATCACACTCTGACCGGATCTGGCCAGCTGCGCTGCCTCGGCCTGGTGCTGCCAGGGCGCGCCGACTCCGAGCGCGGCCAGCGCGGCCACGAGTTCGGCCGGCACCCAGTCGGGCCAGCGCCCGTGCTGTCCGGTTCGTCCGGGCAACTCGGTGCGGTAGGTGAGCCGGTCACCGCGAGCGCCCGCGGTCAGGATGCTGGCCGGCCCGGTTTCCAAGGCACGAGTGCCGTCGGCTGGCGCAGCCGTGCGGATGACCGGGGCCGGTGCCGGGTCACCGGAGGCGGGTGGCGCTACCGTAGACATCAGCTTCCAGTGTGTCATCACGACGCAGGGTGCCTGGGGCGCCGATCTGGTATAGACATGACACTGGGCGTGGTTGAATGCGCGACAGGGCAAGCCCCGCGGGTATGCCTGCGTGTACGTCCGGGAGATAAGAGCCGTAAGGCGCTGGAGGATTAGTGGATCTGAAGCTGGACCACCACAGCAAGGACGGGATCGAGATCGTCGACGTGGAAGGCGAGATCGACGTCTACACCGCGCCGCGCCTGCGTGAACTGCTGATCGAGCTGGTGAATAGTCGCTATTACCAGCTGGTGGTCAACATGGAGAAGGTCGAGTTCCTGGATTCGACCGGCCTTGGCGTCCTCGTGGGCGGCCTCAAGCGGGTCCGGGCGCATGACGGGTCGCTTGACCTGGTGTGCACGCAGGAGCGCATCCTGAAGATCTTCAGGATTACCGGCTTGACCAAGGTCTTCGGCATACACGACACCGTCGACGAGGCCATCGCGGCCAGGCGGTCAGAGAAATAGGCGGCGGCGCAGTCCCAACATGGCAACGGTCGAGCTGAGCTTTACCCCCCTGCCGGCCCACGTGCGGACAGCCAGGCTGGTCGCTACCGCGGTCGCGCGGCGCAGCGGGGTTGACGAGTCGCTGCTAGACGAGGTCAGGCTGGCGGTTGGCGAGGCATGCTCACGTGCAGTCGAGGAGCATCAGTTGCACTGCCCGGCCGAGCCGGTGCGGCTGGCCCTCAGTGATATGGCTGACCGGTTCGAGGTCGAGGTGACCGACAACTGTGCACCCGACTCGGCGAAGGTGACCGGCGTGGGCCAGGAGAGCAAGTCCACCGGGGCCGGGGTGGCCGCCATGGAGCCGGGGCTGGGTTTCGCCGTGATCGCCGGGCTGGCCGACAACGTGGAGATCAGCGAGACGGCCGCAGGCACGAGCATCCGGATGAGCTGGCCATCGGCCGGAGTCGTCCGCTAGCTCGCGCGGGTGACGACGGGATGAGCAGGCCAGCGGGCAGCCGATTATCGCCAGGGACAGGCGCGGATGCCGACGCGGGCGCACGCCACCCGCGCAGGGCAGGTAATCTCTGCCAGGGAACTGTTGCGTTACGAAACCGTAGCGAAGGCACCTGGATCGGGGCCCGATTTACCATTCGCTTACCCGGATGCGTAGACTCCCGGCACCGTTGGTTGTCGTTTTGCTGCCTCCGCTCAGGGGGCCGGCCGCCAGCAGCTGATGCCTTGGGGACCTGCCACACGGCACGCGCCCGCAACTAGCCTGGATCCCTGTCAAGGAGGACGGATGAAGGATCACCTCGCCCTGGCGACAGGGTCGCCTACGGTAGCTGGCGGCAACCTGACCTGGGTGATCGTGGTTGCAGTGGTCGCCCTGATGGCGCTGGCCGTCGCGGGCTGGCTGGTCAGGGACGTGCTGGCCGCCAGCCAGGGCTCGGCCAAGATGCAGGAGATCGCGAAGGCGGTCCAGGAGGGCGCAGCAGCCTACCTCAGACGGCAGTTCCGCACGCTCGGCGTGTTCGTCGTGATCATCTTCTTCGTGCTGCTCGCGCTGCCTGCGGACACCGCTGGCGTGCGCTGGGGCAGATCCGCTTTCTTCCTCGTGGGAGCTCTTTTCTCGGCGCTGACCGGTTTCAACGGCATGTCCCTGACGGTTCGCGGGAACGTCAGGGTGACGGCCGCGGCTCAAGAGTCTGGGGAGCGGTCGGCGATGCGGATCGCGTTCCGCACCGGCGGCGTAGCCGGGATGTTCACCGTCGGCCTCGGCCTGTTCGGCGCGGCCTTGGTTGTGCTCATCTTCAAGGGCAATGCGCCTGACGTGCTTGAGGGGTTCGGCTTCGGCGCGGCGTTGCTGGCCATGTTCATGCGCGTTGGCGGCGGCATCTACACCAAGGCGGCTGACGTGGGCGCCGACCTCGTCGGCAAGGTAGAGAAGGGTATCCCGGAGGACGACCCGCGAAACGCGGCGACGATCGCCGACAACGTCGGTGACAACGTCGGCGACTGCGCCGGAATGGCGGCCGACCTGTTCGAGTCGTACTCGGTGATGCTGGTCGCCTCGCTCATCCTGGGCAAGGTCGCCTTCGGTAACTCTGGCCTGGTTTTCCCGCTGATCGTGCCGATGCTCGGCGTGATCACCGCGGTCATCGGCATTTTCTCGGTGGTGCCGAGGAAGAGCGACCGCAGCGGCATGAGCGCGATCAACCGGGGCTTCTTCATCTCCGCGGTCATATCGCTTGTTCTGGTTATCGGAGCGGCGTTCCTCTACCTGCCGTCCTCGTTCAGCGCCCTCAAGGGCGTGACCACCGCGTCGATCCTGCACCACAGCGGCGACCCGCGAGTGCTCGCGATCCTGGCGGTGCTCGTTGGCATCGTGCTGGCCAGCGCGATCCAGCTGCTGACCGGCTACTTCACAGAGACCAACCGCAGGCCGGTACGGGAGATCGGGGACAGCTCGGAGACGGGCGCGGCCACGGTCATCCTGTCCGGCGTCTCGACCGGCATGGAGTCGGCCGTGTACTCGGCGCTGCTGATCGGCGGAGCCGTCTACTGCGCGTTCCTGCTCGGCGGCGGAAACGCCACGATCGCCCTGTTCGCGGTCGCGCTGGCCG
>JASHUG010000364.1 GCA_030040155.1 Streptosporangiaceae bacterium
GTGAAAAGGGGTCGCAACCAGGTCAGTTCCGCCGCCGAGGCCAGTTACCTCGCCGACGTGGCGCTCGCCGCCAACTTCGACAATCTGCTGGAGAAGGCCGAGGAAGCCGAGCGTCAGTTCCGCCACGCGCAGGCGACTGCGGCGCCGGTTGGCGTGCAGTACCCGCTGGCCCGCGATCTTGACGAGGCCCTGACCGACGCGACTCGCGCCGCCTACGCGGCCCAGCGCGCGGAGATCGGCCCGCGCGGATACGAGGACCGGATCTTCCGCCGCAAGGCCCTGGCGACCTCGGCCGTGCACCGCTGGACCGATGAGGCCGACCGGCTGCTGACGATGCGCGAGACCCACCGGCTGACCGGCTTCCCGGCCCGCCCGGAGGCCGCCGCGCTCGGTGCCAAGATCGCGCACGCACCGCCCGCCCCCGCGGAGCAGGGCGCCTTCCCCGATCCGGCAGCCGACCCCGAGCCCGCGACCGGCCACTAACCCGCAGCCGGCGGTTTAGCTCAGCCCGCCGCAGGTGGATCCCATGGCGTGGCCGTGCCCAGGCGAGGCGGCGACCTGACGGGTGGCCACGTTCAGCCGGTTCCATACGTTGATGATCGCCAGGTTGAGCAGGAGCGCCGACAGCTGCGGCGCGTCGTAGTGTTTCGCGGCCCGCGCCCAGACGTCATCGGATACAGGGTCGGGCCGGTCGCTGATCCTGGTTACTGCCTCAGCCAGGGCGAGCGCGGCTCGCTCGGCCTCGGTGAAGTGGGGCGCGTCCCGCCAGGTGGCGACGGCCGCGAGCCGGTCCTCGGTCTCTCCGGTCGCTCTGGCCTCTCTGGCGTGCGCCTGAGTGCAGAGGCTGCAGCCGTTGATCTGGCTGGCGCGCAGCGCTACGAGGTTGATGACCGATTCAGGCAGATTGCTTTGCCAGGCCGCCTTGGTGAGCCGCTGCAGCGCATCGAATGCGCCGGGAACGGTCATGGCTGGGCTGGGCATCCGGGCGTGCATGCGCGGCTCCTGGGTCAGGAGGAAACGGCGTCACCCTTAGGACGCGGTCGGACAGCCGAATGTGACACCGGCCGAACCTCCTCGGGCGCCTGGCCGTTCCGCTGGCGGCTGGCTGCTTGGTTGCCTGCGACCGGACGTGTTGCTGCTGACCATCCCTGGCCTGCGTAAAGCGGACTACATGAAACCTACAAAGAGCGGTGCGGAAAACAGTCACAACGGGCCATGCCGTCCGAGCACAAGGGCTGGCACAGTAGTGTGTGATCAACAACACAACGAGGGACCCACAGGAGGCACGCGAATGTGCCCGCACACGCCACAGTGCCCGGCGCCGAATGGCCCGGACCGCGAGGCGGCCCGTACGATCATCAGTCACCCTGAGCAGGGCTGGAGCCTGCTCTGTAACGGCATAGTCATCTTCGAGGACACTGGTGAGCTGCTTCCCGGTGGCGACGCGATCGCCCCGCACCGGCCCACCGACCTGATCACCCCCGCCGTGACCATCGGCCAGGATCCGCTGCAGCCGGCTGACTCGCGCACGTCCGCCGCCTAGCGGCTCAGCGCGCCCCTCCCCGCAAGCCGACTCCCAGCAGCTCGCTCAGCCATTCTCCGACGGCCTCGCCAACCGCGGCCGGATGCCGCGACAGCGCGTGCGTCTCGCCCGGCAGTACCACCACGCGCGACGCGTCGGTACGGTCCGGGATGCCAAACGGATCCCGCTCGCCGTTGACGACCAGCACGTCCACCCCGGCCCCGCGCAGCTCACCGGCTCGGCTGCTGTCCGGGCGGCCGGGCGGATGCAGCGGGAACGCCAGCGCCACCACGCCTCGCGCGCCAGCCGCCAGCGCGGTCCTGCACGCGACTCTCGCGCCGTTGCTGCGACCCCCCTGAACCAGCGGGATCCCCGCGTAGCGGCTCCTGAGCTCGGCGACGACCTCAAGCCAGGCCGCATCCTGGCGCTCGGGCGACCCCGGCGCCCGCGCCCCGCGGACCCGGTACGGCTGCAGGACCCGGGCGACAGCGGCGCCGAGGCCGGCCGCGGCCGCGCTGACCGCCAGCACATCCTTGGTGTCCGGGCCTCCGCCCGCGCCGTGGGTCATGATCAGGAGAAACGCGGGCTTCTTGGCCTCGTCCAGCGACACCTCCGCGGGCCCCTGGCCGGTGCTGATCTCCATTCAGGCAGATTAGCCCGGCCGGCCGTCAGTCTTGCCAGGTCTTGCCGTTCCAGTGCTCGATGATCGTGGACGACCAGTCGGTCGTGCCCACGGCCCAGACGTCGTCTGGTGAAATCGCCACCACGCCCGACAGGGCATCGAGGTACCCGGCCGGCGGGTTGACGGTGGACGTCACGATCCAGCGCCTGCCGTTCCAGCGGAAGGCCGCGGTTCCGCACTGCGGACCTCCGTTTCCGCACGAGTTCGGATTGGTGTAGCCGACCGCCCAGACGTTGGTGGCCGAGCTTCCCGACACCGCCCACAGGTCGGTCTGGCCGGTCGGATTGGGGCTGGGCACCACTGACCAGCGCTTGCCGTTCCAGTGCAGGATCAGGCTGAGGTAGACGGGACTGGAGTCGGTATACCCGACCGCCCAGACATTGTTGGGCGAGATCGCGGTCACGCCTTGCAGGTAGCCGAAGCCATACGGGGTGTTGGCCGGTATGCGCCGCCACCAGTGGCCGTTCCAGTGCTCGATCAGCGCGCCATTCGGGCCCTCAACCCCGGTGCCGCCTACGGCCCAGGCGTTGTTGCGCCCGGTCGCGGCCACAGCGTTGAACGAGCCAGGGTTCGTCGGAAGCCGGAAGTACTGCTGCTTCCAGACCTTGCCGTTCCAGCGCTCGATGATCGGGGTGGTATAGCCAGAGTCGCCGGGTCCGCCGCCGATGTAGCCGACCGCCCAGGCGTTGGTGGCCGAGGTGGCCGCGACCCCGTTGAACCAGGCGGAGCCGCCGGGAGTAGGCGTCGCCACCTGGGTCCAGGTCTTGCCGTTCCAGTGCCGGGCAAGGGTCTGAGTCGGGTAGAACCACGATGTCCCGCCGACCGCCCACACGTTCTTCGGCGACTGCGCGTCCACGTTCTGGTAGCCGTTGACGAAGTCCTCGTCCGCCCACGAGCTGCCGTTCCAGTGCGCGATCTGCCCCCCTGCGGCACTGAGGCCGACCGCCCAGACGTCACCGGCCGACGTGGCGGAGACGCTGTAGAAGCGGCCGGCCCAGCTGGGGTACTCGCCCTGGGACACCCCGGTCCTGGCGCTAGACCGCGCCGCTAACGTCGTGCGGCCCGGTCTGGCCAGCGGCCGGTGCCCGGCCGCGCTGGCCGCGCCCGCCGGGGCCAGGGCGAATGCCGCCAGGCCCGCCGCAGTGAGAATAGTGAGCTTCCGCCTGTTCATGGCCCCTCCAGGGGCGGACGCGTGCACACAACGACGTCCGGCGAAAACAGAATGAGCCGCGGCAGCGCACCCGGCAAGGGGAGCCCTCCCCAGCGTGACCTGCGACAGGCCCTGGCAATACGCCGGACCGTCCCGCGGGACTGCCGGCGTTAGACGTTCAGCAGCTTCTTCAGGAACTGGCCGGTGTAGCTCTCCTCGACCTGGGCCACCTCCTCGGGCGTGCCGGTCGCGACGACGTCTCCGCCGCGTGACCCGCCATCCGGCCCGAGATCGATGACCCAGTCCGCCGTCTTGATCACGTCCAGGTTGTGCTCGATGACGATCACGGTGTTGCCGCCGTCGACCAGCCGGCCGAGCACGCCCAGCAGCTTGCGGATGTCGTCGAAGTGCAGGCCCGTGGTCGGCTCGTCCAGCACGTAGATGGTCCGCCCGGTCGAGCGGCGCTGCAGTTCGGACGCGAGCTTGACTCGCTGCGCCTCGCCGCCGGAGAGAGTCGGGGCCGGCTGCCCGAGCCGCACGTACCCGAGCCCGACGTCGACGAGCGTCTTCAGGTGCCGGTAGATCGCCGGGACCGGCTCGAAGAACTCCGCGGCCTCCTCGATCGGCATCTCCAGCACGTCGGCGATCGTCTTGCCCTTGTAGTGCACCTGCAGCGTGTCGGTGTTGTACCGGGCTCCGTGGCACACCTCGCACGGGACGTACACGTCCGGCAGGAACTGCATTTCGATCTTGATGGTGCCGTCTCCTGAGCAGGCCTCGCACCGCCCGCCCTTGACGTTGAACGAGAACCGGCCGGGCTGGTAGCCCCGCACCTTGGCCTCGGTGGTCTGCGCGAACAGCCTGCGGACGTGGTCAAACACGCCGGTGTAGGTGGCCGGGTTCGACCGTGGCGTGCGGCCGATCGGGCCCTGGTCCACGTGCACCACCTTGTCCAGGTGCTGCATTCCGGTGACCCTGGTGTGC
>JASHUG010000365.1 GCA_030040155.1 Streptosporangiaceae bacterium
GAGGAGCCGTTGGGCCGGACGTTCTTGCAGCCCGTTTTGAGCGTGACCGTCTGTGCCTTCGTGGTATCCGGGTTGCTCGGCGACGTCGCGTCCCAGTAGTAGATGTAGGGGGTCTTGGTGGTGTCCTTCTTGACGCCCTTGTCGTAGTTGTACGCGAGCTGGTCGCTCGCGAAGGCGGTCGTCTGGGATCCGACGCCAACGATGTCCCACGCGTTGGGCGTCACCGTCTTGCCCGTGTGGGGGTTGATCGGATCGGCCATGGCCGGAGCCGTCAGTGCGGCCATCGTGGCCGCAGCCGCGGCCGCCGCGAGCAGACTCTTCCAGATGCGCAATGCGTCCTCCTACAGACGATGCAGCGCCGGACGGGCATGCGACTGCGCGAGCGCTCGTCCAGCGCCGCGGGCAGTCCGATCAGCTGCCGGCATATATATTAATTCCGACTGGAATAGTAGGCCACAGCGCTGCCAACCGCAACACCGACAGAACAAGCTAGTTTGCCGTCCGGGCCGGCAATTTTCGCGAGCCAGGCTCGGGCCGGCGCGTAACGCTGTAGGCAGTGTCACCAATATGGTGAACGGACCGCTTCGGAGCTGATGAAGATTCCCCGTCAGTACCGTCCGGGCGTGACCGTTCGCGACCATGCCGGACGGGTGCGACCAGTCGGTCGCGGCCGCAGCTCCGGCCCTTGTCAACAAATCGTCGGAACTGGCCGGAAAACGCTCCGTGAAACCCTTAAGAGCGGCTGGCGACCCCCGGGGCTCGGCCCTCGGCGAGGATGTTGCGGGCAAGCGCACGGGGCGCGGCGGCCGGGTTGCCCCGGACGCCGCGCCCCGACAGTGGCCTTGCCTGAACTACTCAGGACTACTCAGGCCACAGCGCTGTCCTTAGCTGCTCGTCCCGCAGAGGGAACCGATCGGCTCGAAGCCGTAGTCCTGCAGGACGCTGTTGTGCGTGCAGAAGTAACCGTGCGGGCCGAAGAACTTCACCAGGTTCGGCGGGATGTTGTTGACGTTGCCGCTGGCACTCGAGAACGGAACCACGTCGTAGACGTACCGGCGGAACACGGTCGCGTTCCACTTGGGGTTGATGATGGGCAGGCCGTGCGACTTGACCGTCGGCGCGATGCCGGAGATGCCGTTCAGGAACAGCACGCCGGTCTCGTCGAAGCCGAACATGTTCTGGCCCTTACCCGGCTTGTGGTGCAGGGCCGCCGAGTGCGCCTCCTGCGACACGTACGAGGCGATCGAGAACGGGTAGAGCACGTTCGGGTTCGGCTTGCCGTTCTTGAGCAGGAAGACCTTGTTGATGCCCTCGTTCTCCTCCGGCTGCTGGTCGGTCCTCGTCGCCTTCGCCAGCGTGCCGCACAGGGGCTCGGTGTCGGTCTTCAGGCCCAGCGCCGTCTCCATGAAGAACTTCAGCGTGCCCGATCCGGCCTGCGGAACGAGCGGGTCTGGCTTGCCCTTCGGGTCCTTGGCCTTGGAGCCCAGCAGCGCCCCCCAGGTGCCGGCCGCGAAGCCGTGGGCCGCCGGGATGGTGCAGCCGAAGATCTCGGCCAGCTGGGTCGTCGACAGGTTGTCGGGCGCGTTGCTGCCCTTGGTGGTGGCGTAGGTGACCACGTCGTTGGCCAGCTTCACGAAGCAGATGCCGCCGGTGGCACACGACGGGTCAATCGGCGTGGTGGTGCTGTTACGGCCACGCGACGACCGGGCGAAGTTAACGCACGGATACGTCACGCCACCCGACTTGGTCGTGCCGTAGGTCTCCAGCGCGGTGATACCCGCCGAGGAGCCGTCGGGCCGGACGTTCTTGCAGCCCGCCTTGAGCGTGACCGTCTCCTTGGTCGTGGCATTCTTGGCGGTCGGAGAGTACGCGTCCCACTCGTAGATGTAGGGGGTCTTCGTGGTGTCCTTCTTGACGCCCTTGTCGTAGTTGTACGCGAGCTGGTCGCTCACGAACGAGATCGTCTCGGATCCCACGCCGACGATGTCCCACGCGTTGGGCGTCACCGTCTTGCCGGTATGGGGGTTGATCGGCTCGGCTAGGGCCGTGGCCGACAGCGCGACCACTGTGGCCGCAGCCGCCGCTGCCGCGACCAGAGTCTTCATGATGCGCAATGCGTCCTCCTACAGACGGATGAGCGCGGGGAAAAAGCATGCGATCACTCGCACGGACCGCCGAGTGGCCGTCGGCCCTAACTTTCCATGAGACTGAATTCAGCAACAAGAAACGGCTATGGGCATCTATCTAAGGACTTGGTGAACGAGCTCTGTCCTGAAAGTGAAACTCCGGATCGCGGTCTCGTCGTCACCGAGTATGTCGCACGCAGTCGGCGCGACTCGGACGTCTCTCGCAATAACGACAGGTCGGCGACGAGCAGTCGAGGCCATCCGCGGCGCACGGCCACCCAAATAACCTCTGCGACGCAAATCGCGCCGCTTTTCGTTCACGTCTTTCCGCCCTGCCCCTAATGTAAGCCGGCAAAGTAGACATTATCCTGGTACGAACATGCCGACTTCGCAAGTGCAGCTCATTGCCTTACGGCAGCGCCGCCGGGCCGGCGGCGGGTGGCGGCCCGCCGGCCTCGTCCCCCGCCCACGGGTTGACATAGATCGTGTGCCCGCCGCTCGGCTCGCGACCAGCCTGATCGGTCCCGCTCGTCCGCCGCGCGGAAATCTTGGTCTCCGGCGGCCGCAGCCGGCGCAGCACGACGTAGTTGAAGAAACCCGCGGTTACGGCAGCGCCAATGCCAAGTTCCAGGCAGCCGACCGCCGCGACCTGCCAGCCCGACGGGCCGACCGCCGAGAGCCTGCCGCTGCCCAGGGGTCCGCCAGAAAAGGCGGCGAGCACCCCGAGCGCCGCGCCTGCCAGCACGCCGCTCGCCATCCCCCACAGCGGCGCCGCCTCGATGCTCAGCACCGGAGCCGTCCTGATCAGCAGCCAGCCGCCCACGCCGCCGGCAACATAGGGCAGGGCCAGCACGACCGGCCCAAGCCAGCCGGGGATGGTCGGGTGTACGCCCGGCGGCAGCGCGGCCAGCAGCGGGAAGGCCGGGAGCGGCCCGAGTGACGCGCCCGTGGGGGCGACGATCGTCCCGACGCCGACGGCAAAACCGGGGCCGAGCGTAAACGAGATAGCCCAGATCACGGCGTTGGGTATGTAACCGACCTGCAGGAGCACCAGCAGCATGGTGCCGACCCATCCGGCCCCGAGGCTCCCCTGGAGGCTGGCGGCCTCGTGCAGGTGAATGGCGAGCGCGGTGCCCGCGAGCAGCGACCCGGCGGCCGCCAGCACCCCCGCCGATCCGGTGACGGCCGTCACCACTGAGCGCGGCCGGTCTGGAACCAGCTGGATCAGCTGAGACCACGGTGCGAGTGCGCGCGCGGCGCCGAGGCCGCCGGCGACGAGGCCCATCAGCAGTCCGCACACGGCGGCCTGTGGCACCGAGGCCGACAGGCGCGCCGAGTGGCTGGCCACCGCGAGGATGGCGGTGATAAGCGCGTACGGCACCGCAAGCGCGAGCGCTGCGCCTGCGACGTGCCGAAGCCGGCGAACAGAGCCGGCCGTGACGACCCAGCGGCCAGCCCGCCACAGCAGCGCACCAGGAAGCAGCACCAGGCCGAGCGGCAGCATCCCGATCGGGCCGGTGCCGCGCAGCGCGAAGCCGACGTGCTGTGCCACGAGCCAGAGCACCGCGGCAGTGCGCAGGACCGACGGCAGGCCGACTCCGGCGTGGGGCGCTGCGATCCACCCCGCGAGCGCCAGCATGACGACCACCGCCAGGCCGGCCCCGGTCGCGGCGGCGGCCGCGATGAACCCGGTCACGATCAGCGGCCGGGCCGGCTCCGCAGCGGGCGGACCGGAGCTGCCCTTGGGCTCGCGCTGGCTGCGCGCACGAACGGCGGAAGCAGTCACAAGACTCAAGCGTGGCAATCCAGCGCGCTTCGGCCAACCAGGCGCGCCGCGCGGGGGCCGCGAACTAGCAGGGGCGACCGGCGAACCCTGATACGCCGGTCAGCCGGCGTTCATGAGATCCCGGACCAGCCGTGCCGTTTCGCTGGGCGTGCGGCCAACCCGGACGCCCACCTTCTCCAGGGCTTCCTTCTTGGCCTGCGCGGTGCCGGCCGAACCGGAGATGATCGCGCCCGCGTGGCCCATCGTCTTGCCCTCGGGAGCGGTGAAGCCGGCCACGTAGGCGACAACCGGCTTCGACACGTTCTTGTCGATGTAGGCCGCGGCCCGCTCTTCGGCATCGCCGCCGATCTCGCCGATCATGACGATCGCATCGGTCTCCGGGTCGTCCTCGAAGGCCCGAATGCAGTCGATGTGCGTGGTGCCGATGATCGGGTCACCGCCGATGCCCACGGCGGTGGAGAACCCGATGTCACGCAGTTCGTACATCATCTGGTAGGTCAGCGTGCCCGACTTGGATACCAGTCCGATCCGGCCCTCTGAGGTGATGTCGGCGGGGATGATGCCGGCGTTGGACTTGCCCGGTGAGGCCACGCCGGGGCAGTTCGGGCCGACGATCCTGGTGGTGTTCCCCTTGGCGCTCGCGTACGCCCAGAACTCGGCCGTGTCGTGTACCGGGATCCCCTCGGTGATCACGATGGCAAGCGGGATGCCCGCATCGATGGCCTCGATCACCGCGCCCTTGGTCCCGGCCTCGGGTACGAAGATCACCGAGACGTCGGCGCCCGTCTGTGCCATCGCTTCGGCGACCGTGCCGAACACCGGCACGCTGTGGCCAGCAAGGTCGACCGTCTGGCCGGCCTTGCGCGGGTTGGTACCGCCCACCACGCTGGTGCCGGCCGCGAGCATCCGGGCGCCGTGCTTGCGCCCCTCCGACCCGGTGATGCCCTGCACGATGATCTTGCTGTCGGCGTTCAGGAAGATTGCCATCTCACGCTCCCGCGGCCAGTTCGGCGGCGCGTCGTGCCGCATCGTCCATCGTCGCGACCTGCTCCACCGCGGGGATGGCTGCCTCCTCGAGGATCCGGCGGCCTTCGGCCGCATTATTGCCGTCCAGGCGGACCACTATCGGATGGCGCACCGGCTCGCCCCGCTCGGCGAGCATCCCGATCGCCGACACGATGCCGTTGGCAACCGCGTCGCACGAGGTGATGCCGCCGAAGACGTTCACCAGCACGCTCTTGACGTCCGGGTCGGACAGCACGATGTCCAGGCCGTTGGCCATGACCTCGGCCGAGGCGCCACCCCCGATGTCCAGGAAGTTCGCGGGCCTGACCCCGCCGAAGTCCTCGCCCGCGTACGCGACCACGTCCAGGGTCGACATGACCAGGCCGGCGCCGTTCCCGATGATCCCGACCTGTCCGTCGAGCTTGACGTAGTTCAGGTGCTTGGCCTTGGCCCGAGCCTCAAGCGGGTCGGCCGCGGTCGGGTCTGCGAACCGGTCCCAGTCGTGCCGGAACGCCGCGTTGTCATCAAGCGTGACCTTCGCATCCAGCGCCACCACCTGACCCTCGTCGGTGTAGACGAGCGGGTTGACCTCGACCAGCGTCGCGTCTTCGTCGGTGAAGACCGCCCATAGCCGTTCCGCCAGCGCGGCGGCCGACTCCTGCGCCGCCTCGGGCAGCCGACCCGCCCGGACGATCTCCAGGGCCTTGTTGTGATCGACCCCGGCCAGCGCGCTGACCGGGATCCTGGCCAGTGCGTCGGGCCGCTCGCGGGCTAGGTCCTCGATCTCCATGCCGCCTTCGACTGTGCACATCGACAGGAACGTGCGATCGGATCGGTCGAGCAGGTAGGACAGGTAGAACTCCTGGGCGATCTTGGTATCCCCGGCGACCAGCACCGAGTGCACGGTGTGGCCCTTGATGTCCATGCCGAGGATCTTCCGTGCCTTCTCCTCCGCCTCCTCCGGCGTGTCGGCGAGCTTAACGCCGCCCGCCTTGCCGCGACCGCCGGTCTTCACCTGCGCCTTGATCACCACCAGTGGTTTGGCGCCGGGGCGCGTCGCGGCGAACTCCTCGGCGATCTGCCTGGCCTGCGCCGGGGTCGTGGCCACCCTGCCTTGCGGAATCGGGACGCCGTACTCGGCGAATAGCTCCTTCGCCTGGTACTCGAACAGGTCCACTCGGGTCCGTCCTTCGTGCTCGGATTACGTTCACCGGCGAGACGGCCCGGCCACCGGAGGGCGTGCCGGGGCTAGCCCGCCCGCTGGCAGCCTAGTCCGATGCTCGCAGGCAACTAACCCAGGGTGGGTCGGGCGAGGCTAGCGCGCGGCCTTGCTGCCCAGGGCCGACTGGACCCACTCGACAATCTCGGTGGTCGTGGCGCCCGGCGTGAAGAGCTTGGCCACGCCCATCCGCTCCAGCTCGGCGATGTCGGCGTCAGGGATGATGCCGCCGCCGAACACGACGATGTCCTCGGCCCCGCGTTCCTTGAGCAACTCGAGCACACGGGTGAACTGGGTCATGTGCGCGCCCGACAGTACTGACAGCCCGATCGCGTCGGCGTCCTCCTGCAGCGCTGCGGCCACGATCTGCTCCGGGGTCTGGTGCAGCCCGGTGTAGATCACCTCAACCCCGGCGTCACGCAGCGCCCTGGCCACGACCTTCGCCCCGCGGTCGTGACCGTCCAGGCCAGGCTTTGCGACTATCACCCGGATGCTGCTCATGAGTCCTCCGACCAGGTCCTGACGCGGCGCCGTCAGGCACCGAATTCAGGGTAACTGCCCTGGTTGACCACCCGGACGTCAGGCGGCCGATGACCGATCAGCTCCCGAGGAACTTCAGGACGGCCAGCACCCGGCGGTTGTCGGTGTCGGAAGGCTCGAGCCCAAGCTTGCCGAAGATGCTGGCCACATGTTTCTCGACCGCCCCGCCCGACACGACCAGGGCGCTGGCGATGGCGGCGTTCGAGCGACCCTCGGCCATCAGCGCGAGCACCTCGCGTTCGCGCGAGGTCAGGGAGGCCAGCCCGCTCACGGCGCCACGCGCTCCGAGCAGCTGCCTGACTACCTCCGGATCGAGCGCCGTGCCGCCGCGCCCGACCCGCTCTAGCGCCTCGGCGAACTCAGCCACGTCGGCGACGCGGTCCTTGAGCAGGTAGCCGACCCCGGCGGCGTTGCGCTCCAGCAGCCTGGACGCATACCGCGTCTCTACGTACTGCGAGAACACCAGCACCCCGGTGCCGGGGAAGTCCCGGCGCAGCTCGATCGCGGCGCGTACGCCCTCGTCGGTATGCGTGGGCGGCATCCGGACGTCGACCACGGCCACCTCCGGCCGGTGCTGCGCCACGGCGGCCAGCAGAGCGGCCGGGCCGGATACGGCGGCGCTCACCTCGTGGCCCCGATCGGATAGCAACTGCACCAGGCCCTCGCGCAGCACGGCCGAGTCTTCCGCGATCACCACCCGCATGCCCGTGACCCTACGCGTGCAGCGGCAGTACCACTCGGACGACCGTAGGACCCCCGGCCGGACTGTCGATATCGAGGGAGCCATCGACCGTTCGGACTCGCTCCGCCAGCCCGGCCAGCCCGCCGCCGGGTCCGGCAACAGCTCCGCCCGTGCCGTTGTCCCAGACGCCCAGCCGGAGGGTAGCGTCCCCGGCGGCCACCTCTAGGCCGGCGCTCGAGGCTCCGCTGTGCTTGGCCACGTTCGCGATCAGTTCGGCCGCGCAGAAGTAGGCGATGGCCTCGATCGCCGGCGTCGGGCGGACGTCGATGTCGGC